>CBHRRQ010000042.1:0-20742 GCA_966081555.1 uncultured Terrabacter sp. | reverse complement strand
GAGGTCGTCGACGTGCGCGCCGAGCCTGTAGGGCGCCGGCGCCCACCGGCTGTCGCCGCGGCCCCGCAGGTCGGGGGCGAGCACCCGGACGGCGCCGGGACCGTGCCGGTGCCCGATCTCGTCGGCCACCCGGCGCCACGAGAGGCCGTTGGCGGTGATGCCGTGCACGGCCAGGACGACGGGCGCGTCGGGCGGAGGGCTGCCGAGGCTGAGGTCGTGGATGGCGATGCTGCCCTCCGGCAGCTCGATGACGAAGGCGGACGTGGTGCTCACCGGGACCCCGCTCTCCTGACCAGTCGGCCGCCGAGCCCGGTCAGGCCCGACGGTGCGAAGTAGACCACGACGACGAAGAACGCGCCGAGGATGAACAGCGGCTGCGACAGGACCTGTCGCACGACGTCCGGCAGCGACTGCAGGAAGCCGGCGCTGCTGACCTCGACGAGCCGCGCATCGGCGTACGTGTAGAGCAGGCCGCCGAGGACGGCCCCCCAGCGGTGACCGGCCCCGCCGAGCACCACCATGACGAGCAGCGACAGCGTGAACTCTGAGGTGGTCAGGTGCGGGTTCGAGCCGCCGAGCACGAGGGCGTGCACGACGCCGCCGACCGCCCCGAGGAACGAGCCGGCCACGATCGCCATGAGCTTCACCCGGTAGGTGCCGAACCCGAGGACCGCGGCGCGCTGCTCGTTCTCGCGCACCGCGGCCATCGCGTGGCCGGCCCGGGACCGGACGAGCAGGCTCACGAAGACCCAGGCGACGACGACGAACCCCAGCGCGAGCCAGTAGCGGTACGGCGCGTTGGAGACCCCGACGAGCAGGTCCGGGACCGCGTCGCGGTCGAGCGGCCTCCCCTCCTCGCCCCCGGTCAGTCCACCGGGGTTGCGCATGACGATGATGGAGGCTGCCTGCGCGAACGCGAGCGTCACCATGGCGAAGGCGATCCCACCGACGCGGAGGGCGATCGCGCCCACGGCCAGGGCGAGCAGCGTCGAGAGCCCCAGCGCGACGAGGACCGCCACGGGCAGCGGCAGGCCCCAGGTGGAGAGCGAGATCGTCAGCAGGTAGCTGCCCGCGGCCACGAAGAGGGCATGCCCGAAGCTGAGGAGCCCGGTGCGACCGAAGAGCACGTCGTAGCTGAGGGCGATCCCGCCGACGACGAGGCACGTGGCGAGCAGCTGCATCGACCCCGGGCCGTTGACCCGGCCGGGCAGGATGCCGGGCAGCTCGACTGCCACGTAGGGCAGGTAGGCGAGAACGGCCACGACGAGGAGCGGAGGCAACGCGCGCAGCAGGCCACGCGTACGCGACGAGCGCGCCTGGTCACCCGCCGGGACGTCCGGGCCGTCCGTCGGCGCTTCCGACGGGCGGACGGCGGGAGGGGTCTGTGTCGATGACGTCATGCCGGGGCCCCCTTCAGGGACGAGGGGCGGAGCAGGAGGACCAGCGCGAGGAGCAGCACGACCGACAGGTCGCCCACCCCGCTGGCCGCGTAGTAGTTCGCGAGCTGCTGGACCAGGCCCACGACCACGGCCGCGACAGCGGTTCCGGGCAGCGACCCCATGCCACCGATGACCACGACAATGAAGGCGAAGATGAGCAGCGACCCACCCTGCGCGGGTGAGACCGCACCGGCGTACTGCGAGTAGAGCACCCCTGCCATCCCGGCTGCGGCGCCGCCGATGGCGAAGACCACCGTGAAGGTGCGTCGGACGTTGATGCCCAGCGCCTCCACCATGGTGCGGTTCTCGACGCCGGCACGGATGACGAGGCCGAGTCGGGTCAGGTGCAGCAGCGCCATCAGACCGAGGAAGAGCGCCACGGCCACGATGACGTAGACGAGGCGGTCGTTCGGCAGTCGTGCGCCGAGGACGTCGCTGGTGGCAGCCATCCACGCAGGCTTGTCGACCGGGCGAGGGTCGGAGCCCCAGATGCCCTGTGCCGCAGCGACGCCCGCCAGCGAGAGCCCCACCGTGACGAGGACCTGCTGGATGTGGTGGCGATAGAGCGGACGGATCAGCACGACCTCGACGACGACCCCGATGAGGGTGCCGACGACGACGGCGATCACCAGCGCGAGCACGAGGCGAGACGCGGTGGGCCACGCCGCAGGCAGCGCGCCCATGGTGAGCCAGCCCGCGTAGGCGCCGGCGGTCATGAACGCGCCGTGCGCGAAGTTGAGGACGCCCATGAGTCCGTAGATGAGGCTCAGCCCACTCGCGGCGATGAAGTAGAGCGCACCGAGTCCGAGGCCGGTGACGAGAAGCAGCACGAGGTCGCTCACGCAGCGCCCTCCCGTCGCATCGAGACCCCCAGCAGCTCACGGGTCAGCGCGACGTCCGCGACGAGGTCCGCAGCAGCGCCCCGGTGGACGACCTCGCCCGCGTCGAGCACGACGACACGGTCGGCGATGCGGCGCACCAGCGGCAGGTTCTGCTCGACGAGCAGGATCGGGGTCGTGCGTGCGACCTCGGCGAGGACGTCGGCCACCTCGGTCACGAGCTTGGGAGCGAGTCCCTTGGTGGGCTCGTCGACGAGCAGCAGCGCGTTGTCGCGCAGGAGGACCCGCGCGAGCGAGACCATCTGCTGCTGGCCGCCGGACAGCGTGCCGGCCCGCTGGCCACGCCGCTTGACCAGGTCGGGGAAGAGCTCTGCCACGACCGGCGCGTCGACGCCGAGGTCCGGGTCGACGAGTCGGAGGTTCTCGTCGACGGTCAGGCCGCCGAAGACCTCACGGTCCTCCGGGACGTAGCCGACACCGGAGCGGACGATTCGTGCGGTCGCCTGCTGCTGGATCTCTCTCCCCTGCAGCAGGATCCGACCCGACCTCGGTGCCAGCCCGATGACGGCCTTCAAGGTCGTCGTCTTGCCGACGCCGTTGCGTCCCAGCAGGGCCGTGACCCCGGTGGCGGGCACCTCGAAGGAGACGCCCTGCAGCACGTGGGACCCGCCGAAGCGGACGTGCACGTCGTCGAGCGCCAGCACCGGGGGCGCCTCCGCCTCCGGCGTCACGTCGGGGGTGGCTCTCTCTTCGGTCACAGTGCTTCTCCCAGGTAGGCCTGCTGGACCCGCTCGTCGGACGTCACGTCGTCCGGCGCCCCCACGGCCAGCAGCTCGCCGTGGTGGAGGACGGCGACGCGGTCGGCGAGGCCGAGGACGACGTGCATGTGGTGCTCGACCATGGCGACCGCGACGCCCGCGTCGCGCACCTCGCCGATGATCTCGGTCAGTCCGTCGACGTCCTCGGCAGAGACTCCGGCCATCGGCTCGTCGAGGAGCAGCACCGTCGGCTCGGACGCGAGGGACATCGCGAGCTCGAGCTTGCGGCGTTCGCCGTGCGAGAGGTCACGGGCCAGCGTGCGCCCGCGACCCGGCATACGCACCCGCGCGAGCAGCGACTCGATGACCTCGCTCGACGACGAGCCGGCGCCCCGCAACGGCGAGAACGGGCGAGCTCCGGCCGCCTGCACGGCCAGGCGGACGTTCTCCCCCGCCGTCAGGCCGTCGAAGAGAGCAGACGTCTGGAACGAACGGGACAGGCCGAGGCGGGCCCGCCGGGTGGCACTGGCACGCGTGACGTCGTCGCCGCCGAGCGTGATCCGACCGGTCGTCGGCCTCGTCACCCCGCTCAGGACGTTCACGAACGACGACTTGCCCGCCCCGTTGGGGCCGATGATGCCGAGCAGCTCACCGGCCCCCACGGACAGCGACACGTCGTCGAGGATCTGGGCACCGCCGACCTTCCAGCCGACCGCTTCAGCGCTGATCACGACGGGACGGGCCGATCACTTGAAGGGCGTGACGGGCGGGGCGACCGCGGCAGGGTCGAGCGTGTCGACGCGTTGCGGCACGACGTTGCTGCCGTCCTTCTTGAGGGTCGTGGTGAACATCGGCTGCAGCAGCGCGTGGTCCTCGGCGCGGATCTCGAGCTTGCCCTTGGGGCCCTCGAAGGACCAGCCCTCGAGGGAGGTCACCATCTTCTCGACGTCGTCACCACCGTTCTCCAGCGCGTGGACGATCATCTGGCCGGCCACGAAGCCGTCGTTGGTGAAGAGGTCTACGGTCGAGCCCTGCTTCTTCAGCCCCGCGTCGAGGGCCTGGTAGGCGGGGTTGTCGGCGGCACCCTCGAAGAAGTGCGACAGGAAGTTGATCTTGGTCGCCGCCTCACCGAAGAGCGGGTGGGTGGGCTTGATGTCGAGTCCCGTGACGACCTTGGTCTGGTCGAAGACGCCCTGCTGGCCGAGGGTGGTCCACATGGCCGTCGCGTTCGCACCGGCCCAGGCGACGAAGAGCAGGTCGGGCGCTGCACCCTTGACCTTCGTGGCGAACGGTGTGAGGTCGGTCGCGGCCGCCGGCACCTCCACGGCGTCCACCGTCGCGCCCTTGGCCCCGAGGATCGCCGTGACCGCGGCGACGTTCGCCTTGCCGAAGGCGCTGTCCTGCGCAAGGACCGTCACCTTCTTGCCCTTGACGTCACCGAGGATGCTGCCGGCGGTGGCGACGTCCTGGTAGGTCTGGCGACCCGAGCGGAACGTGTAGCGGTTGGCGCCCGTGACCGCGTCGACCGCTGCCGGGCCGGACACGAAGAGGATCTTGTTGTCCTTCGCGAGGGGCGCGACCTGGAGGGCGACACCGCTCGAGGTCGACCCGGCGATGATCTTGTTGCCCTTGCCGATGAGATCGGTGGCGGACGCGACGGCCTTGGCGGGGTCGCCCGCGTCGTCCTGCTCGGAGATCTCGATCGACCGGCCGCTGACCTTGCCGGTTCCCTTGGTGGCGTAGTCGATCCCCGCCGTCAGACCCTGGCGGTACTGGGCACCGTAGCTGGCCAGCGGGCCGGACTTCGAGTAGACGAGGCCGACCTTGAAAGGCGCACCCCCACCTGCGGCCCCCGCGCCCGAGGCATCGCCCGCGCCTGCTGCGCCCGGCTGTCCAGGGGACCCGCAGGCCGCGACCGACAGGGTGATCATGGCGCTCGCCAGTGCGAGACTCCACCGCTTGGACACCGATGTCCTCCACCTCTGGTGGGCGCTCGCGCCTTTGCTGCAACGAGATCCGTTGACGCCCAACCGTTTCGGCGAACCTAGGCGAGCCCTCACGCTCCGTCGGTGGGACCGGGGACCACAAACCGGCGGTACGCATGTGGTTGCGCGCCATCGGGGGGATGACGCCCGCGCGGTGGCTGGCGAGGAGACGGCCAGCCTGGTGCTCGCCCGCCGACGTCACCCACGACGCGCTCGTCGCCCCCTGCGGACGACCTGACCTCGCCGTCGGCGCCGGGCCGCCCAGCGTGCCGCTTCGTTCGCGGCGGCGACCACGCCGGCGGCGAGCGTCAGGGCCGTGAGGGCCAGGTCTCCCTTGTCGTGGTCGCGGAGTCGCATGGCTTGTACCTGCCCGTCCGGAGCGCGGCGTAAACGGGTCCGAGGCTGACAGGACAGGTTCTCGCCGCTCGCTGGACGTCCTTCAGCCGGCTGCCCCGGCGTTCGTCGGATGCAGAGCATGGTTCTCGCGGCCCTCTCGGCGCGAGCGGGCGGCCGCCCGTGACCGGTGGTCGAGCCAGACGGCATACGCCTCGGCTACGACCGCGGTCGCGATGCGGCTCATGAGCAGGGCCGGCACTCCCCAGCCCGTCCAGATGAGCCCGGCGACGATCGGGGCCGCGATGTCTCCGGCGTCCTCACCGGAGGTGAGGTACGCCATCGTCCGGGCACGGCGCGTTGGTGCGCGCGACGACACCTCCGCCATGAGCGACCCCCAAGCCGGTCGGAATGCGGCCTTGCCCAGGTCGTCGAGGCACTTGCCGGTCCAGATGCCCGCAGCGGTGGGGGCGGCCAGGTAGACCGCGGCGGAGCCGATGTTGGCGACGCTGCGGAAGGACAGCACGAGCGGGCGGCTCACTCGGTCGGACAGCCGCCCCCACAGTGGCCCGGTCAGGGCGAGCAGCGGCGTCAGCAGGTAGAGGGCACCCGCCTGGGCGGTCGACAGCCCGGCGTACTCGGTGGCGATGACCGGGAAGAGCGCGGTGAGCATCGACGAGGTGCCGGAGACGAGGAAGCCGAGGCCGGCGAAGGCGAGGACGCTCGGCGGACGCTCCCCCTCCGAGTGAGTCGGCGCGGGAGCCGTGTCTCTCCCCGCCGTCGACGGTGGTCCGACGGACCGGGACGGGCCTGGTGGCACGAGGAGCGCAATGACGACCAGCGGGATCACGGACAACGCGAACGCCACCACGAAGGTGGACGCGAAGCCGCCGGCGCCCACGAGGAGCACGCCCGCGAGCCCCTTGCCGACGGCGCCCGCCGACGTCTTGGCGGTCTGGTACCAGGCGAAGGTGCCGGCGACCTTGCGCCTGGGCGCCGTCTCGGCCAGGAGGGCGTGGACGCTCGGGTCACGTAACGAGTCCGATGCCCCGTGCGCACCGCGCACCGCGAAGACCTGCAGCGGGGTCACGGTGACGAGGTAGCCGAGACAGAGCAGGCTACGGATAGCGAGCGCCACGAGGAGGGATCGTCGCAGCCCCATCCGGTCGGCGAGCGCACCTGAGAGGGGCTTGAGCACGACTGAGACGATCACGGAGAAGGACGCGAGCAGCCCGACCTGTGCGATCGTCATGCCGAGCTGCCTGCCATACAGGGGCAACGCAAAGGTGAGCAGCCCGAAGGAGAGTCGGGAGGTGAACCCCTCGAGGACCAGGGTCTGCGCGGCGGTCGGTCTCCTCATGGCACGCGCGCCAGCAGGTCGGCCAGGTGAGCGGAGTCGCGTTCGCCAGTCCGGTCGTCGTGCCGCACTGCGAACTCGTGGATGTGTCGCGCCATCGGCTCGGCGACGCCGACACAGCCCTTGAAGCCGGGAAAGTAGTTGAGGTCCACCACGACGGGCCCGGTCGGGCCCTCGATGACGTCGAGGCCGTAGATCGAGAGTCCGGTCGTGCGGGACACGCGCTCGACGATGCCAGCCACCTCATGGTCCACAGCCACAGGGCGCCCCGGGCGGGTGAAGCTGTCTGGCCCGAACGCCTTGCGCACCGCCCAGGTGTGTCGGCCCACGACGTAGATCTTGAGGTCCTCCCCCGGCCCGTCGACGAGGTCCTGCACGAGCAGCCCGCCGTCGGTGTCCGCGAGGTCCTGCCAGCCGTCGAGATCGTCTTCCGTGCTGACCACGCTGACCCCTGCGCCGCGGTGACCGCGAACCGGCTTGACGACCAGTGGCGTTCCCCTGAACAGGGCGGCGGCAGCAGCGTGCCCCGAGACGACCTGCGTCGCCGGTACCGGCACGCCCGCACGGTGCAAAGCCGCTGTCGCCCGGACCTTGTCCTGGGCGGAGGCACAGGCCGGGTAGGGGTTGAGCAGCCAGGCGCCGCGGTCGTGAAGTGCACCTGCGATGCTCAGGGCGAGCTCCGTGTGCGACTTGAGCAGGTAGAGGTCGGCTGGGCCGGAGGCGAGGTCGTCGCGCCACGGTCGCATGGCAACCGGGGACGTCACCGTGAAGACCATGTCCTCGGCCCGCTCGTGCCGGACGTCGTGACCGGCCCGCCCGAGCAGGCGCGACACGTCGAGCAGCAGAGGGCTGGGCGTGTCCGGAACCCGGCGAACCGTGATGAAGCACAGCCTCATGTCGGGACCCCCGCACTTGCGGTCACGAACCCCGGAGCAGACGCCGCCGACAGGCGTCGGGAGACATGCGTGGCGATGAGGCTGCCGGCGTTCGGCACGCCCTTGAAGCCGGGGAAGCTCGACATGTCCACGACCCAGGCGCGACCCTGTGAGTGGATGATGTCGACGCCGTAGACCTCGATGCCGAAGGCGTCGCCGCAGCGCAGCACGATCTCGCGCGTCGTGTCGTCGACGTGAGCGGGCGTCCCCTGCTTCTCCTCCAGCGTCCGGGCGGGGAACGGGCGATGGACCCCGAAGACGTCGTCGCCGATGCGATAGAGCTTGAGGTCGTGCCCATCGGGCTGGTGGTAGCGCATCGCCAGCCACGGCCGACCGCGTTCCAGAGGATCCAGCTGGTCCGGGGCGTGCACGACGTGTAGTCCTCGTCCTCGGGAGCCGCGAGGGTCCTTGACGATGAGTGGTCCGACACGCAGCTCGTCTGCCAGCTCTCTCGGGTCGGTGGTCAGCCAGCTCTCGGGCACCGGGACACCCGCTGCGGCAAGGACCGTCGTCTGGACGATCTTGTCGCGACAGGCGGCGGCGACGGCATACGGGTTGACGACGAGCGCGCCGAGCCGCTCCAGGGCTCCGGCGATCGAGAGGGCCGCCTCGCTGCCACCTTTGAGGACGTAGAGGTCGGCGCGCACCGCGAGCTCGTGCAGCGACGTCGGCGTGGCATCCGGGTCCATGACCGCGACCTCGTGGCCCAGCTCCTCGAGGGCCCGGACGAGGTCCGGGACCAGCGGGCTCAGGTGGGCCGGCTTGAGGGAGTCCGCGATCACCCCGACCCGAGAGCCTTCGCACGGGTGTGTCATGACGCCACCACCGCTCGGGACCCGGACCTGCGCCTCGCGACCGAGGGCACGTACGCCTGCGCGCCGCGCAGGGCGGTCAGTGCCGCCACGGGGCTGTGGGTCCGGACGAGCTCGTCGAGGGCGGCGGCCACGAGCCGGGAGAACTCGTGGTCGACCGGCAGCTTTGCCGTGTGCGCGAGGAGCTCGCCCACGGAGACCCGGCGCAGCTCCGGCGGTGTCGCCGGGTCGGCGCGCAGCGCGACCGAGGCCGCGGCCGCGGTCACGGCCAGGGCGTGCGCAGCACCCCCGGACTCGAGCGCGAGCAGGGCCGGCCCACAGATGCGGTCGGCGCGAGCGAGCTTGCGGCGAGGGTCACGGCCCACGCGCGCCACGGTGTCGCGCAGCACCGGGTTGGCGTAGCGGGCGACGAGCTCGTCCAGCTCCGCCGTATGCCGGCTGCTCTCTCCGGGTGAGTCCCGGCGCAGCAGTGCCACTGTGGGCGCAGTGATGGGCACGGCAGGGTGGGTTGGGGACAAGGCCGCCTGTCCCTCGCGGATCGCCTCCCTGACCACCGTGGCGACCTCCGGGTCCCGCAACGCCGCCTCGACACGACGGTGACCACGCAGTCCACCGACGTAGGCGGCAGCGGCGTGACCGGCGCTGAAGGTGCAGAGCTTGCGGGTGATCGCGCCTGCGAAGTCGCCGGTGGTCGCCCAACGGGAGTCACCGGGCAGGATCCCGCCTGCCGCGCCTCCGTCCACGAGAAGGGTGCGGGGCCCCTCGCTCCGCAGGGTGAGCCCACGCACGGGCTTGATCCGGCACGTCACGATCTGGTCGACGAGCGCTCCCGCGAACCGGTGCTCCACGGGGGTCACCCCCAGACGACCGACGAGGTCAGCAAGCCGGCGCGCCTCGTCCGGGACGTTCGTGCAGACGATCACGTCGACCGGGCTCTCCCGACGGCGCAGCCCCGACCAGAGCAGCCGCGCGAGCGAGAGGTCCTCGGCGTCGGGGACGGCGACGACGACGCAGGCGGCTCCGGCGATCGCCGCGCCCACTTCCTGGACGTCGTCGCTGCAGAGGACGGCGGCGGGGCGGAAGATCGTCGTGCTGGCGCCGCCGGCGTCACCTTGGATGATGCGCACCCCCGCGTCCAGGCAGCGTGCCGCCGCGGGCGAGTGGACGACGAGGACGACGGGGACCGAGGCTGCAGTGAGCGGGGCCGCCACGGCGGCGATGCCGACGCTCCCCGCCCCGATGACCACGGCCGCTCCCGGCTGCGCGGTCATGCCGGCACCTGCTCGGGCACACCGACCAGCTCGGCCTCGCACCGTTCGGCTCCGGCTTGCTGGCCCTCTGCCGGCAGGACGCCCAGCACGACCTCGGCGAGCATCTCGTCGACGTCCCCCGAGATGCCCCGGTAGTTCGGGAACTCGTTGACGTCGACGACGAGCAGATCGCCGGAGGAGTCCGTGACGCAGTCGATCCCGAACAGCGTCAGTCCGAAGACGGCTCGGCACCGCTCTGCCAGAGCGCGGGCGGCAGCAGTGACGGGCACCTGCACACCGGGCTCCGTCGCGCCGGTCGGAGTGCCGTCCCGATGGATGGGCGAGCGTCGTCGGACGGCCCAGACGTGGGAACCCGCGACGTAGATCTTGAGGTCGTGCGCGTCCCCGCGGTGGAACGGCTGGGCCAGCGCAACCTGCTCGGGCCAGGGCAGGCCGCGCAGCTGGGCCGCGTCGTCCACGACGGCGATCCCTCGGGAGTTGTCACCACGGACCGGCTTGAGCAGCAGCGGGTAGGCGAGGTCAGGGCGCTGCGAGAGCCGGCTCGGGTGACCCAGCCAGGTCCGAGGTGTCGGCACGGCGGCCTCGGCCAGCCGCGCCGACATGCCGACCTTGTCGACCACTGCGTCGATCGTGGCGGCCCGGTGGATGACGTGCACGCCCTGCGCCTCCAGCGCCCGGAGCGTGGCCAACAGCGCCAGGCTGCGGCCGCGGGGACAGACCACGGGGTGGGGCCCTGCGTCGCGCCCGAGGATCGTCGTCGGGTCGGCGACGTCGGCGACCGCCTCCTCCGCGACGACGGTCCGGACACGGACGCCTCGGCGGGCGAGCGCGGCGGTGACGCCGCGGGGCTCGGCCTGAGAGAGGTAACGGCCCTCCACGAGCATCGTGACCGACGGACCGACTGGTGGTGTGAGTGAGGTGGCCATCCGATGAACTCCTGGTGTCGAGTTCCTGAAATGGTCCACGCGCACGCGGGCACGTCGGTAGTCGGACGTTGGTCCTAGTACCAGACCGGGTTGTCGAAAAGCCTTGTCGCGCGTGGCGTCAGGCGATGAAGCGGCTCAGAGCCTCGGCTCAAAGCCTCGGTTCCAGGTCGGCGACGACCTGGTCGGCGGTCAGGCCGAGCTCCTCGAGGATCTGACCACGGGAGGCGTGGTCGAGGAACTGCTTCGGTATGCCGTAGGTGTGGACCGGCACGTCGACGCCGGCTGCGCGCAGGGCGAGCGTGACGGCGGAACCGACGCCTCCGCTGACGAGGTTGTCCTCGATGATCGCGACCGCGCCTGCGTGGCGGGCGAGCTCGACGAGGTCGTCGCTGACGGGCAGCACCCAGCGCGGGTCGACGACGCGCACGTCGCGGCCGTGTGCGGCGACCTTCTCGCCTGCCTCGATCGCCAGCGAGGCGAAGGCGCCGACGCCGACGACGAGCAGGTCGACGTCCTTGCCGGAGTTCTCGAAGAGCACGTCGACGTCGCCGCTCGTGCGCACCGCGGTGAGCGGGTCGGCGACGTCGCCCTTCGGGAAGCGGATGACGGTCGGCGCGTCGGAGACGTCAAGGGCCTCGCGCAGCTGGCGCTTGACCTGCTCGCCGTCACGCGGGGCCGCGAGGCGCAGGCCGGGGACGATCGAGGTGAGCGTCATGTCCCACATGCCGTTGTGCGATGCGCCGTCGCTGCCGGTGACGCCGGCCCGGTCGAGGATGAAGGTGACGCCGGCCTTGTGCAGCGCGCAGTCCATGAGCAGCTGGTCGAAGGCACGGTTGAGGAACGTCGCGTAGACGGCGACGACCGGGTGCAGGCCGGAGTACGCGAGCCCGCTGGCCATCGTGACGGCGTGCTGCTCGGCGATGCCGACGTCGAAGACGCGGTCGGGATAGGCGGCGGCGAAGCCGTCGAGCCCGACCGGGATGAGCATGGCCGCGGTGAGGGCGACGACGTCGGGGCGCTCGGCCCCGATCGCCACCATCTCCTCGTTGAACTCGTCGGTCCAGATGCGGCCGGAGACCTCGAAGGGCAGGCCCGTCTCGGGGTTGAACTTGCCGACGCCGTGGAACTGGTCGGCCTCGTCGTCGATGGCGGGCTGGTAGCCGCGCCCCTTCTGGGTGATGACGTGCACGATGACAGGGCCGCCGAAGTCCTTGGCCTTGCGCAGTGCCCGCTCCACGGCCTGCTCGTCGTGCCCGTCGACGGGGCCGATGTACTTCAGGCCGAGGTCCTCGAACATCCCCTGCGGCGCGACGATGTCCTTGATGCCCTTCTTGACGCCGTGCAGGGTCTCGAACATCGCGCCCCCGACGACAGGGGTCTTCGCGAGCGAGCGCTTGCCCCAGTCGAGGAACCGCTCGTAGCCACGGGTGGTGCGCAGGGTGGCGAGGTGGTCGGCGAGACCGCCGATGGTGGGTGCGTACGAGCGCTCGTTGTCGTTGACGACGATCGTGAGGGGCAGCGTCTTGTCGACCGCGATGTTGTTGATCGCCTCCCACGCCATGCCGCCGGTGAGCGCGCCGTCGCCGATCACGGCGACCGTGTGCCGGCCGGTCTCGCCGCGCAGCCGGCGGCCCTTCGCGATGCCGTCGGCCCACGACAGGGCCGTGGACGCGTGCGAGTTCTCGACGACGTCGTGCTCGGACTCCGCGCGGCTCGGGTAGCCGGACAGGCCGCCCTGCTTCTTCAGCTTGCTGAAGTCGTGCCGGCCGGTCAGCAGCTTGTGCACGTAGGACTGGTGGCCCGTGTCGAAGACGATCGTGTCGCGCGGCGAGTCGAAGACCCGGTGCAGCGCGATGGTCAGCTCGACGACGCCGAGGTTGGGGCCGAGGTGGCCGCCCGTCTTGGACACCTCGGTGACGAGGAAGGTGCGGATCTCCTCAGCCAGTGCCGGCAGCTGGGTCGCCGGCAGCGCCTTGAGCGCTGCAGGGCTCGTGATCGTCTCCAGCAGGGCCACGCTGCGTCGTCCTCTCGGGTGTTCGGTGAAGTCGATCGAGTCTACGGGTCGACGGGCGAGGCCTCCCACACGCGCACGCCCAGCACTGTCACGACCGTCACACGATCATCACCTCCGCGCCTCCCTGGCGGCGTCGACGATGTAGGGCGCCGTGACGAGCTGCACGTCGGCGTCCGCTGCCAGGCGTGCGCGCTCGCCGGCCTCGTGGTCGTCGAGGTGGACGCCACGGGGGTCCCTCCCACCGTTCTCGTCGACGCCCGACTGGTGCCACAGCACGCGGGCCCCGAGCGCCTGCGCCTCCTCGAGCAGGCGCGGCATCTCCTCGATGGGTCGGTGGCTGTAGATGACGTCGGCGCTCTGCGGCAGGGCCCCGGACTTCTGCGTGTCGGGTCGGCCGTCGACGAGCCTCGTCACGTAGAGGTCGTCCGGATCGGGGCCGCCCTGGTAGGTGACGTCGAGGCCGGCTGCGACCAGCTCGTCGGGCACCTCCTGCGACGGCCAGTCGTGGAGCACCACGGTGTGGGCGGCACGCAGGATCTCGGCAGGTGTGGTCATGACGGGTCAGCTCCTCTGGTTGGGGATCCCGCCCTCGAGGGCGGAGCCTGTGGGTCAGCGAGCGTCGCGCACCACGGCACGAGCCAGCCGATGACGTTGGGCCAGAAGAGGAAGGCGCGCTCGCCTCCCTCGCGCAGGTACTGGTGCACGGCGACCATGGTTGCGGCAACGCCGCCGTCGTCGACCGCCTCGAACGTCACGACGGTGCGGGAGTCGTCGACGACGCCGTCCCAGCAGACCCGCCGTCCGGGCTCCCAGTCGGTGACACGCGCGATGACGAGCTCGCCGTCCGCGTACTGCTCGAGCACTCGTCCCCCGACCCCGGGCTCGACGTGCATCGTCGGTCGACGCCCCGCGTCGAAGTAGTTGATCGGACCCGGAACCCGCCACGACGCGATCTCGGCCGTGAACGCCTCGAAGGCGCGGGCGGGCGGCACCGACACCCGCACTGTCGCTCGTGCCTCGGGTCGCGCGGTCATGCGGAAACGTCGCCCGGCTCGAGGTGCGCCTTGAACGCGGCGAGCTGCTCTCCCCACTGCGACTGCACCTGGTCCATCCACGCCCGTGCGGCGACGAGACCGTCGCCGTGGAGCGAGAAGATGCGGCGCCGGGCGTCGTGGGGGTCGCGCTGGTCGACGACCAGGCCTGCCTCCTGGAGGGTGCGCAGGTGACGGCTCATGACCGACGGGGACACCTCCGCCAGACGGGCGAGGTCGCCGGCAGCCCTGGGGCCGCGGGCCAGCGCCTCGACGGTGGCCAGCCGGACGGGGTCGGCGAGGGCCGCGAACCGCTCTGCCGCTTCGTTGCGCATAAGCGCAATATTTCACGGTCTTGACAACTGTTCAACACCTGTTGCTAGAGGCGTGGGGCGAAGACCTTGCCCTGCAGCGCCTCGTGCAACAGCTTGACCGACCGTGACGCTGCCATGAGACGGATGCCCTCCGCCTCGATCTGCCCGAGGATCTCGGTGAGCGCCTCGGCGGGCACGTGCGGGCCGATGGCCACCCGCGCCTCGCGCCAGGCCTCCCGCATCGCGACGACCTGGCCGTCGACGTGCCGGCCCGTCAGCCACGCGAGCGCGATGGGATGACGCCGCCAGCCGGCATACGCCCGGTAGTCGGGTGGGCACTGGTCGAGCATCCAGAGGACGGCCCGGTCCTCCCACCCCGGCGTGTGCGCCGGGGGGACGCCCGGCGGCCACCCGGGTGGGGTGTGTCCGGTCGGGGTGGGCATGCCCCCAGTGTGCCTCCCCCGGCTTACCAGTTCGCCTCCGCCGGAGCCGCCGGCAGCGCGCGCCCCGCCGGCCGGATGACGTAGACGATGCCGCCGCTGTGCGGCACCCACACGTTCTCGAACTGCCCACGGTCGTACGTCACCCGCACCTGGTCGTTGCTCGCCACGAGGTGCGAGGCCGGGTCGTTGCAGACGACGTCGCCGTCGGGCGTGAAGCCGACGATGACCATGAGATGGCCGTTCGTGCCGTAGCCGGCGCCCGTGAGCTCGCCCTTCTTGAACGACACCGACGCGACGAGCGGGATGCCGGCGGCGATGAACAGCTCGGCCTCGGCGAGGCTGCGCAGCCGCGTGACGAACCCGGTGAGGTCGCCCCGCGTCGAGGCGTATGCCGTGTTGAACGGCCAGTTGCCCGCGCCGTCGTACGTGTAGTCGAAGACGTTGCGCGCGGTGAAGTCGACCTGGGCGTCGACGGGCGGGTCGGACCAGCCCCGCTCGGCCCCCGTGGGTCCGGCGCCCCAGTAGTAGACCACCAGGGAGGTCGAGGTCGGCGAGCACCACCCCTCACCGCCGTTGTCCCACTGCGGGTAGTGCCCGACGTGAACCTCCTGGGAGTACGTGGGCACGTCGAGCACGGTGCCGCACGCGGGACCGTTCGCGCTGCGCGCGACCTTCTTCTCGTCGGGCAGCGCCGAGGCGAAGGCGCCCACGCTCGACACCGACGGCGTGTCGGTGGTGCCGTGCGGCCGCATGAGCCGCACCTCCAGCTGCCAGTCGCTAAGGGTGTATCCGGTGCGCGTGGCGAGGGTGTCGGTGTAGACGGTGGCGACCGTGTCGCCCTGCCCCGAGACGGACGTCCGGTGGATGCCGCCGCCGTCGGCCGGGTCCTTCGCGGCCCACTGGCCGAGCACGTAGTCCTTGGTCACGGCCCCACCGCTCGTGCCCCGCACCCGGATCTCGACCCAGGAGCCGCCCGGCGTCGACGCGTTCCACGACGCGACGAGCTCGGTGAGCCCGAAGCCCGGGGCGACGACCGGCGAGGTCCACGAAGCGACGTCGTAGAGCACCGCGGTCGACGAGGTCGCGTGCGGGTCGGCGTGCTCGACCGTGCGGTCGAACGGACCGAAGACGAGCTCACCGCCGGACCACGACCGGAAGGCGACGTGCCGTGCCGGCTCGGCCTTCTTCGCGCCCGCGGCCCGCGCCCGGGAAGCGCCCGCCACTCCCCCGACCGAGGCGAGGGCGGCGCCGGCCGCCGCTGTCGTCAGCAGGGCGCGGCGGCTGGGCTGGAACGGGGTGGAGGATACGACGGAGCGGCTGGGCATGGCACACCTTCCGGGAGAGGGGGGTCGCGTGGGCCAGTCAACACTCGCGGCGTCCGCCGTGGGGGCTTCGCGGAGGAAGATCTCGCATTCAGGACATTTCGCGCAGGAAAATGACGCGTCAGGCCCAGTTCGCCTCGGACGGGGCGGCCGGCAGGGCCACCGCGCGGGGGTGCACGACGTAGGCGAGGCCGCCGTTGTCGCCGAGCCACACCCGCTCGAACTGGTCGCGGCGGTAGACCCGGCGCACCTCGTCGTTGCTGGCGATCCGCCCGGAGTTCGGGTCGTTCGACACGACGTCGCCGTCGGCGGTGAAGCCGACGATGGTCAGCAGGTGACCGTTCGTGTCGTAGCCCGCGCCGTCGAGCTCGTCCTCCCGGAAGGTCACCGAGACGACGAGCGGAACTCCGGCCGCCACGAAGGCCTCCGCCTCCGTGAGGTCACGCAGGCGTGTGACGTAGGCCCGCAGGCCCCGCGCTCCGGCGTATGCCGCGTTGAACGCCCAGTTGCCCGCACCGCCGTACGCCCGGTCGAAGACCCGACGCACGCCGTGGACGACCTCGGGGTCGATCTCGTGCCCCACCCACGACACCTCGTCGGCGCTGGGCGCCACGCCCCAGTGCTCGAGGAGCATCGTCGTGGAGGTCGGTGAGCACCAGGACTGCCCACCGCGGTCCCAGTCGGGGAAGGTGTCGACGTGCAGCCGCTGCGAGCGCGGGGGCACCGGGACCTCGTGCCCGCGGCCGACGCCGGGTTCGCTCGTCGGCTCGTCGGCGGCGATGGACATGCGCTGCGCCGCCCCGGCCACCAGCCAGACCTCCACCTGCGCGTCGGCGTCGGTCCCGGCCAGCGCCGTGAGGCGCAGCTGCCACCGGTCGAAGCCTCGGTCGGGCGCCGCGATCCACGTGTCGGTGGAGACCTGACCCGCCTCGAGCTGCTGCCCCCGCACCGTCGTGCGGGTGATCGGCGACTCCCCCGCCGGGTCGTCGTCGGCCCACCGCGCGAAGGTGAACCACGGGGTCCAGCCCGAGTCGTCGGCGACCCGGCCCTCGACGTGGAGCCACGTGCCGCGCGGCGTGCGCGCATTCCACGAAGGGATGAGCTCCGTTGCGGCGAAAGGCAGCTGGACGACCGGCGACTCCCACGTACGCGCGGAGTACGTGACGTCGGTGGCGCCGTCGACGTGCGCGTCCGCATACGTGAGATCGGCTGCAGGGCTCCACTCGAAGCCCGACTCCCACACGGTCAGGACTGCGTGTCGCTCGCTCACCGGACGAGCATGCCATCCGGCCGCGCACATCCGCGCGTCGGGGCCGCTCCGGGCCGCGACGGCCGACGGCAACGGGCCCGGCCCCCGCAGGTGCGGAGGCCGGGCCCGTCGGACGGTCGTGCGTCAGCTCGCGACGAGCGAGCGGAGGACGTACTGCAGGATGCCGCCGTTGCGGTAGTAGTCGGCCTCTCCGGGGGTGTCGATGCGCACGACCGCGTCGAACTCGACGGTCTCGCCACCCTCCTTCGTCGCGACGACCTTGACAGTCTTCGGCGTCGTGCCCTCGTTGAGCGCGGTGATGCCGGTGATCGAGAAGGTCTCGGTGCCGTCGAGGCCGAGCGAGTCGGCGTTCTGGCCGGCCGGGTACTGCAGCGGGATGACCCCCATGCCGATGAGGTTGGAGCGGTGGATGCGCTCGTAGCTCTCGGCGATGACGGCCTTGACGCCGAGCAGGCTCGTGCCCTTGGCGGCCCAGTCGCGCGAGCTGCCCGAGCCGTACTCCTTGCCCGACAGGATGACGAGCGGCGTGCCGGCGGCGGCGTAGCTCTGGGCGGCGTCGTAGATCGTCGTCTGCTCGCCGCCCTTGGTGAAGTCGCGCGTGAAGCCGCCCTCGACCCCGTCGAGGAGCAGGTTCTTCAGGCGGATGTTCGCGAACGTGCCGCGGATCATGACCTCGTGGTTGCCGCGGCGCGAGCCGTAGGAGTTGAAGTCCTTGCGCTCGATGCCGTGCTCGGCGAGGTACTTGCCGGCGGGGCTGTCGTTCTTGATGGCGCCGGCCGGGCTGATGTGGTCGGTCGTCACGGAGTCGCCGAGCTTGGCGAGCACGCGGGCGCCCTCGATGTCGGCGACCGGGGTCGTCTCCATCGACATTCCGTCGAAGTACGGGGGCTTGCGCACGTACGTCGACTCGCTGTCCCAGGCGAACGTGTCGCCCTCGGGCGTCGGCAGCGACTGCCAGCGCTGGTCGCCGGCGAAGACGTCGGCGTAGTCCTCGGTGAACATGTCCTGGTTGATGCTCGCGGCGATCGTCGACTCGACGTCCTCCGGGGCGGGCCAGATGTCCTTGAGGAAGACGTCGTTGCCGTCGGTGTCCTGGCCGAGCGGCTCGGACTCGAAGTCGAAGTCCATCGTGCCGGCGAGGGCGTAGGCGATGACGAGCGGCGGGCTCGCGAGGTAGTTCATCTTGACGTCGGGGTTGATGCGACCCTCGAAGTTGCGGTTGCCCGAGAGCACCGAGGTGACGGCGAGGTCGGCGTCGTTGATCGCCTTGGAGATCTCGTCGTTGAGCGGGCCCGAGTTGCCGATGCACGTCGTGCAGCCGTAGCCGACGAGGTGGAAGCCGAGCTTCTCGAGGTAGGGCCACATGCCGGCCTTGTCGTAGTAGCCCGTGACGACCTTAGAGCCCGGGGCCATCGACGTCTTGACCCACGGGGCGACCGTGAGGCCCTTCTCGACGGCGTTCTTGGCGAGCATCGCCGCGGCCATCATGACCGACGGGTTGGACGTGTTGGTGCAGCTCGTGATCGAGGCGATCGACACGATGCCGTGGTCGATCTCGAACTCGCGTCCCTCGGCGTCCTTGACGGCGACCTTCTTCGACGGGCGGCCGTTGGTCGCCCCGTCGGCCGGCTTGTCGCCGCCGTCGTCGACGCCCGGGTCGCTCGCCGGGAAGGACTCGACATGACCCGAGTCGCCCTCCTCGTGCGAGACGTACGTCGGCAGCACCTTGCGGAAGGACTCCTTGGCGGCCGAGAGCTCGATGCGGTCCTGCGGGCGCTTCGGGCCGGCGATCGACGGCACGACCGTCGACAGGTCGAGCTCGAGGTACTCGCTGTAGCGGGCCTCGGCCGTGTCGGCGCCGAGCCACATGCCCTGCTCCTTGGCGTACGCCTCGACGAGGGCGACGCTCTCGTCGGAGCGCCCGGTGAGGCGCAGGTAGTCGAGCGTGACGTCGTCGATCGGGAAGATCGCGCACGTCGAGCCGAACTCGGGGCTCATGTTCCCGATCGTGGCGCGGTTGGCGAGCGGCACCTGGGCGACGCCCTCGCCGTAGAACTCGACGAACTTGCCGACGACGCCGTGCTTGCGCAGCATCTCGGTGATCGTCAGGACGACGTCGGTGGCCGTGGCACCCGACGGGATCGAGCCGGAGAGCTTGAAGCCGACGACGCGCGGGATGAGCATCGAGACGGGCTGGCCGAGCATGGCCGCCTCGGCCTCGATGCCGCCGACGCCCCAGCCGAGCACGCCGAGGCCGTTGACCATCGTCGTGTGCGAGTCGGTGCCGACGCAGGTGTCGGGGTAGGCCACGCCGTCGCGCACCATGACGGTGCGGGCGAGGTGCTCGATGTTGACCTGGTGGACGATGCCGGTGCCCGGCGGGACGACCTTGAAGTCGTCGAACGCGGTCTGGCCCCAGCGCAGGAACTGGTAGCGCTCCTTGTTGCGCTGGTACTCGATCTCGACGTTGCGCTCGAAGGCGTCGGCGCGACCGAAGACGTCGATGATGACCGAGTGGTCGATGACGAGCTCGGCCGGGGCCAGCGGGTTGATCTTGGCCGGGTCGCCGCCGAGGTCGGCCACGGCTTCCCGCATCGTGGCGAGGTCGACGACGCAGGGGACGCCGGTGAAGTCCTGCATGATCACGCGCGCGGGCGTGAACTGGATCTCCGTGTCGGGCTCGGCGGTCTCGTCCCAGGAGCCGAGCGCGCGGATGTGGTCGGCGGTGATGTTCGCGCCGTCCTCGGTGCGCAGCAGGTTCTCGAGGAGGACCTTGAGGCTGTACGGCAGGGTCTCCTGCCCCTCGATGCCTGCGAGGCGGTAGATCTCGTAGGACTGGCCACCGACCTCGAGGGTCCCCTTGGCCTTGAAGCTGTCAACACTGCCCACGACGGGCTCCTTCCAGCAACTGAAGATGTCACGGTGCTCGATTTATCTTGACGTCAAGATATATCTAACCACACGCGGTGGTCCTTGTCAGTCCACCCCTACCCGCCCATCCTGTCCCTGGCGCGAGACCTTGTCTGCCCGCAAAGCGCCCCGTCCCGTATGCCGGGTGGCCGGGGCCGTGCCGCACGCCTCAGGCGGCGACGGGCTCGAGCACGGCGATGCACTCGACGTGGTGGGTCATCGGGAAGGCGTCCCACGCCTCCAGCGAGACGAGGGCGTAGCCGTGCTCGGCGGCCGCCTTGACGTCACGCGCCAGCGCCGAGGGGTCGCACGCGACGTAGACGACCCGTCGCGGCGCCAGGCGCGCGAGCTGGGCCATGACGTCCTTGCCGGCCCCGGTGCGAGGCGGGTCGAGCACCGCGAGGTCGGCCGAGATGCCCTGTGACACCAGCGACCTCAGCTCACGGTCGACGCGGTTGGCTCGCCACTCCACGTTCTCGAGGTGCTCGGTGTTGCCGATGCCGTTGTCGACGGCCCGCGCGTCGCCCTCCACCCCGAGCACGAAGCCGTCGGGCGCCACCAGCTCGCCGAGCCGCATCGTGAACAGGCCGGAGCCGGCATAGAGGTCGAGCACCCTGTCGCCCGGCCCGGCGCCCAGCAGGTCGACGACCCGCGAGAGGAAGGTGGAGGCGGCGCCGGGGTGCACCTGCCAGAAGCCGCGTGCGGCCACGACGTACTCGCCCTCCCAGTCGCCGTCGCGCAGCATGAAGCGCCCCTGCCCGTCGAGCGAACGCAGCAGCGCCG
>CBHRRQ010000041.1:0-21048 GCA_966081555.1 uncultured Terrabacter sp. | reverse complement strand
CCCGCACCATCCGCATCCCGGTGCACATGGTCGAGGTCATCAACAAGCTCGCCCGTGTGCAGCGCCAGATGCTCCAGGACCTGGGCCGTGAGCCCACCCCGGAGGAGCTGGCCAAGGAGCTCGACATGACGCCCGAGAAGGTCGTCGAGGTCCAGAAGTACGGCCGCGAGCCGATCTCGCTGCACACCCCGCTCGGCGAGGACGGCGACAGTGAGTTCGGTGACCTCATCGAGGACTCCGAGGCCGTCGTCCCGGCCGACGCCGTGAGCTTCACGCTCCTCCAGGAGCAGCTGCACTCGGTGCTCGACACGCTCTCCGAGCGCGAGGCCGGCGTCGTCTCGATGCGTTTCGGCCTGACCGACGGGCAGCCCAAGACGCTCGACGAGATCGGCAAGGTCTATGGCGTCACCCGCGAGCGCATCCGTCAGATCGAGAGCAAGACGATGAGCAAGCTGCGCCACCCGAGCCGCAGCCAGGTGCTGCGCGACTACCTGGACTGACCGGTTCGACCACGACGAAGAGCAGCTCGTCCCTCGGGACGAGCTGCTCTTTCTTTGCTATGGGCCGATCGGTGCGGGAGCGCGCGGATCCTCAGCCGCGCCTTCCGGGGACGCGCAGCCGGTCGGGCAGCGAGCGCCAGAACGCGACCGCGGCAGCCGGCCAGAGGAAGCCCTTTACCCGGGTCTGCCACGCCCGGGTGCGCCCGACCTGCTTGCGGATCGACTGGATGTCGTGGTGCAGGCGGATCGCCTCCTGCGGCGACGTGCGTTCCGGGCGGTCGTAGCGGGACTTCTCGAGGGTCGCGGTGACGCGGCTCATCGCTGCTGCGTTCTCGTCGTCGAGATGGCCGTCGGTGACGTAGCTCCGCTGCAGCTGGCGCAGGGTGACCCCGTCGGGCTGGGCCAACCCGAGGTCGCCGAGGTGGCTCGTGAGGTCCATCCACTCGACCTCGATGAGCTCCTGCTGGGTGACGGCCGCCCGCCGTCGGCGCAGGCGCAGCCACCAGGCCGTGATCGGCATGATGAACGCGGCGAGCAGGCCGATGAGGATCGCCAGCGCGGTCACGATGTTGCGCAGCGAGAACCACGACCCGATCGAGCTGACGAGCGAGGGAGCCGGGGGAGCGGCACCGTCGGCGGCGGGATTGTCGATCGTCTTCCGGGTGCTCGTCGCGCCCGTGCCCCCGCTCTGGCTGTCGACGTCACGGCCACCGACGGTGGAGCCGCCGCCCGGGCCCAGCACGGCATACGGCGGCGGCGTGCCGGAGCGCGACCCCGGGGTGGGCTCGAACCGGAGCCAGCCGTAGCCCTGGAAGTACAGCTCGGGCCACGCGTGGGCATCGCTCGCGCGCACGGTGTAGCGGTTGTCGCCGGTGGCGAGCCCGGGCAGGAAGCCGATGGCCATGCGGGCCGGGATGCCCTGGGCCCGGGCCATCATGATCATGGCCGTCGCGAACTGGACGCAGTAGCCGCGACGCGTCTGGTAGAACGCCTGGATGGGCTCGAGGAGGCGGCCCTCCGCGTCGCGGGGCTGCTGACCGAGGTCGAGGGTGTAGGTGTAGCGCAGGCTGTCGCGTAGGTGGGTCTGGATCGCGATGGCCTTGTCGAGGGGGTTGTCGGCGCCGCGGGTGACCTCGTCGGACCACCGTCTGAGGAGGTCCCTCGAGCGGTCGGGGATCGCGAGGTCGTCCTCGGTGAGGTCGGGGGAGTCCGGCGTGCCCGACTGGCGCAGCTGCGGCGGCGAGGGGGACAGGTCGGCGTACTTGATCCGGTAGCTGGCCACCGGCGTGGCCACCCGGACGTCACGCGTGATCGGGTCGATGCTCCACTGCGTGCCCGGCATCGACACCTCGACGACCGGGTAGGGCGCGGCGATGCGTGGCGCGGCCAGTGTGTTGTCGCTGACGGTGATGACGTAGTCGCGTCGCTGTGAGGCGGGCGGCAGGGGGGAGGGGTTGTCGGGCTTGGTGCCGCCCTGGTTGACCACGAGCCACTGCCCGCGCGAGTAGTAGGACGTCGCGAGGACCCGGAGCGGGGCGCGCGTGAACGCGGTCGTGGTGTACGTGAGGACCGGTGACTGGTCCTGGTTGTTGAGGCTGCGGGCGAGGTCGAGGGTGTCGTTGAAGCCGACCGAGCCCTCCCCGCCACCCCCGGACCGACCCAGGCCCTCCGTGAGGTAGCGCGGCGGGAAGTGCGGGGTGACGGCCGGCACGATCAGCGCCACGACGACGCCGACGGCGCCGAGCTTGAGGGCGCCTGCCGTGAAGGAGCGCAGCGCCTCACGGTCGTGCGCGGCCTCGTCGATCTCGCTGCGCTCGTTGGCGCTTGCCGTGCCCCAGCGGCCGAACTGCGTGCGAGCCGTCGTGTGCAGCATGACGAGCCACAGCGCGACGGGCACGAGGAAGAAGCGGAGCGCCAGCGCCGACTGCCCGTTGGCGGCCGTGATGAGGTATGCCGTCAGCAGTGGCAGTCCCGCAGCCGCCGGGCTGCGCCAGGTCGCGGCCATCGCGTCGACGGCGATCGCCACGGCGGCGATGGCGACGATGAGGCAGAAGGTGACTCCCTCGTTCAGCGGTGCGGGCGCGGAGTAGCGCTGGATGGTGTCGAGGGCCTGCAGCCCGAGGGAGTTGGCGGCCTCGAGGGTCGTCGGCGTCGGGAGCACGAACCAGAAGCTGTCGCCGGTCCAGCGGGCGAGGATGACGTAGGTGGTGACGAGCACCTGCACCGCGACCACGAGCAGGCGGGAGCGGGTCAGTCCGCGGGCGGCGAGGCCGAGGCCCGCGACGAGGGCGACGATGAGCACGGCCTCGGGCAGCCAGCCCGCGTCGATGAACAGGCTGGTGATCGGGAAGACCGCGGCCAGCGTCGCGAGCGCGGCGAGCAGCGTGATCCTCCAGCGGCGTCGAGTCATCGGCTGCCTCCAACGGTCGCGGCCGTCAGGACGGCCCAGACGTGCGCGACGTCGTCGTCGCGCTTGACACCCACGGCCCGCCACCCCGCGAGGCGCAGCGTGTCGACGTGGGGCTCGGCCTCGTCGGCCTCGGTCGTGCCGAAGCTGTGGGCGTCGAGCACGAGGGCGAGCCCGGTGGTGCCGGGCTGGCGCAGGCTCGCCACCCGCGAGGTGACGTCGCGTCCGTGCGCCCCGGTGAGCGCCACGAGGAAGCCACCGGCTGCGGCGAGGGCCTGGGCCGCCCGCAGGATCTCGTCCTCGCCCGTGTCGTCGCGGGGCGCCGTGGTGGCGAGGACGTCGAGGACCTCGTCGGCCGTCATCGTCTCCATGGCTCGGCTGGTGTCGACGGTCTCGGCGCAGACGAGGTGCACGGCATACCCCGACTCGTAGAGGTGGACCGCCACTGACGCGGCCGCGGTCACCGCCCACTCGAACGAGCTGCTCGCGCCCGCCCCGCCGTGCGCCGTCGGGCGCGGGTCGAGGAGCACGACCGCCCGGCGCTGGGCAGGACGGTCCTCCTGGCGCACCATGAGGTCGCCGGTGCGGGCGGTGGCCGGCCAGTGGATGCGGCGCAGGTCGTCGCCGTCGCGGTACTCGCGGATCGTGACGTCGTCCTCGCCGTGCAGGGAGATGAGGTGGGCCTGCTCTCCCTCGGAGCCGACGCCGGCGCTGGGCTGCCGGTTCGACGAGAGCGGGTGCACCGCCGGCAGCACGACGAGCTCGGCCGTGCCCTGCAGCACGGCGTGGCGGTTGGCGAGCCCGAAGGGATCCTGCACCTGCACGCCGAGCGGACCGAGCTGGTGACGGCCGCGGAGGTGGGACCGGACGGTGTAGTCGATGGCGCGCACCCGGCCGGGCGGGATGCGGCCCACGACGAAGCGCGGGCGGTCGCCGAGCACGTAGTCGAGGCGCTCCTCGGCGAGGAAGAGCGGCGTCGTGGACGTCGAGACGTTCTCGAAGGAGAGCGTGACGTGGGCGTCCTGCCCGACGCTGATGCGCTCGGGGTGCGTGTGCCGCTCGATGCGCATGCGGGTCCTGCGCGTGCGTACGAGCACCGCGGAGATGAGCGGGAGTGCGACGAGCAGCACGCCGAACCGCGTGATGTCACGGAAGCCGAGGACGATCCCGGCGAGGAAGAGCAGGATGCCCGAGAGGAAGAACGCCATTCCCCTCGTCGTCAGGACGCTGCGCAGCGCGCGCACGGCGGGTCGCCCCGCTTCAACGCGCTGCCGGCGGCACCGGCACCTGGCGCAGCAGGTCGGTGACCACGTCGGCGGTCGTGCGGCGGGCGAGCTGGGTCTCGCTCGAGGGCATGAGGCGGTGGGCCAGGACGGGACCCGCCAGCACCTGGACGTCGTCGGGGATCACGTGGTCGCGACCCTCGAGTGCGGCATACGCCCTGGCCGCCCGGAGCAGGTGGAGGCCGGCGCGGGGCGACGCGCCGAGGCGCAACGCCGTGGTGGAGCGGGAGCGCGCGACGAGGTCGACGATGTACTGGCGGACGGCGGGGCTCGCGTGCACGTGGGCGACGGCCTGGACGACGCGGTTGATCGTGTCGGCGTCGGTGACGGGGGTCAACCCGTCGAGGGGCGAGTGGGCCCCGTGGCTCTCGAGCAGGTCGAGCTCGGCGCCGGCCGACGGGTAGCCCATGGAGATGCGTGCCATGAAGCGGTCGCGCTGGGCCTCGGGGAGGGGGTAGGTGCCCTCCATCTCGATGGGGTTCTGGGTGGCCATGACGATGAACGGGGCCTGCAGCGTGTAGGTCGTGCCGTCGACGGTGACCTGCCGCTCCTCCATCGACTCGAGCAGGGCCGACTGGGTCTTGGGGGAGGCCCGGTTGATCTCGTCGCCGACGACGACGTTGGCGAAGACCGCGCCCGGGCGGAACTCGAACCGGCGTGCGTCCTGGTTGAAGATGCTGACGCCCGTCACGTCGCTGGGCAGCAGGTCGGGCGTGAACTGGATGCGGCGCACCGTCGCGTCGATCGACTTGGCCAGGGTCTTGGCGAGCATCGTCTTGCCGACGCCCGGGACGTCCTCGATGAGCAGGTGACCTCCGGCGAAGAGCACGGTCACGGTGGTGCGGACCACGTCGGGCTTCCCCTCGATGACGCTCGTCATCGCGGCCATCAGCCGGTCGGCCACGTCGTGGATGAGGCCCAGGTCGGCGGCGTCCGCCGTGGTGCCCCGGCCGGCTGTGGTCCCGAGCCCGGTGTCCGTCGTCGTCACACTGTCCTCCGCTTGTCGTCCCCGTGTCCTGCGCCTCGTGTGCGGCGCAGCCCTGCAGTGGCGGGTGCGTCACCCGTCAGGAGATCTTCTCCCATGGACCCCGGCCACGGGTAGGGATGCCGCGCACGTGTCCGCGCGCGGCCCCCGTCCGGGGCCGGGGGGGCCGGGACGAGCACTCTTCCACTTTCCTCCACAGCCGACGTCTACAGGGCCCGATCGGTTCGGTTCGCCCGGTGCAACAGGGGTGGTTGAGCACGAACCGGCGGCGCCTCGTCCGGGTGCCGCGATGGCCTCCGTATGCCGTCGGGCTCGGCGAGGCTCGGCGCCCTCCACATCGCTCCACCCCGCCTGACCTGCGTAAATGCGTGACGCGCAGGGCGAATTTGGGTCAAAGTTCGTTGACGGTGGAGCAAAGTGGAGTATCGTGGGGCATCAAGGTAGGGAATGGGGACGCCTGCGGGTCGACAAAGGGGAGGTGGCGGTCCATGTTTCTCGGGACTCACACACCCCGGCTCGACGAGAAGGGCCGCCTGTTCCTGCCCGCGAAGTACCGCGAGCGCATGGCCGGCGGTCTGGTCGTCACGCGAGGCCAGGAGCGCAGCCTGTTCATCTACCCCATGGACGAGTTCGTCAAGGTCGCCGAGCAGATGCGCCAGGCACCGACCACGAGCAAGGCGGCGCGCGACTACATGCGCGTCTTCCTCTCCGGCGCCTCCGACGAGATCCCCGACAAGCAGGGCCGTTTCACCATCCCCGCCAACCTTCGTCAGTACGCCGGCCTCGACCGCGAGGTCACCGTCATCGGTGCCGGGTCCCGCCTCGAGGTCTGGGACAGCGCCGTCTGGAACGCCTACCTCGAGGAGACCGAGCAGAGCTTCGCCGACACCGCCGAGGAGGTCATCCCCGGCCTCTTCTGACCCGCTCGTGGCCACTGCACCTGAGTGCCGGCCTCCAGCCGCTCCGCTCCCGGGACGACTTCCCCCGTCCCGGGCGAGGCAGCGGATGGGGACCAGCCCGCAGGTCGAGGACCCGCAGCGCCAACCACCGACCACCAAGCCGACCGCCATCCGGCGCCGACCAGCACCCTCCACCTGGTCCTCGCCACGACTGCCGGCGCCACCCCCCGACGACGGCGGACATCCCTGTCCTCCGACAGGTCACACGAGTCACACCAGCCACACCAGCACCAGCGTGAGAGGGACGCACCATGAGCGATCGAGGACAGGCGCACGACCGCCACGTCCCCGTCATGCGCGACCGCATCCTCGACCTGCTCGCTTCGGCCCTCGAGCGCCCCGGCGCCGTTCACGTCGACGGCACGCTGGGCATGGGGGGTCACGCCGAGGGTGTCCTCGAGCGCTTTCCGGAGTGCGTGGTCGTCGGCATCGACCGGGACCGTGAGGCCCTGGCGCTGGCGGGCGAGCGGCTGGCGAGGTTCGGCGACCGGTTCCGGCCCGTCCACGCCGTCTACGACGAGATCGTGGACGTGGTCGCCGGCCTCGGCGTGCCGGCCGTGGACGGCATCCTGTTCGACCTGGGCGTCAGCTCGCTGCAGCTCGACGAGGCCGACCGCGGGTTCGCCTACCGCGTCGACGCCCCGCTCGACATGCGCATGGACCAGTCGACGGGCAAGACCGCGGCCGACGTGCTCAACACCTACTCGGTCGAGGACCTGACGCGGATCCTGCGTGACTACGGCGAGGAGCGGTTCGCGAACAAGATCGCCAAGGTCATCGTCCACGACCGCGACCTCGAGCCGTGGACGACGTCGGGACGACTGGTCGAGATGCTCCGCCGCGTCATCCCGGCGGCCTCGCAGCGTCAGAGCGGCCACCCGGCGAAGCGGACCTTTCAGGCGCTGCGCATCGAGGTCAACGACGAGCTCGAGGTCTGGCGCCGAGCCATCGACGAGGCGATCGACGTGCTCGCCGTCGGCGGCCGGATCGCCGTGCTCTCGTACCACTCGCTGGAGGACCGGGCCACGAAGCGCGCGTTCGCCGAGGGTGCGACGTCGAGCACCCCGCCGGGGCTGCCCGTCGAGCTGCCCGAGCACGCGGCCTACCTCCGGCTCGTCACGCGCGGCGCGGAGGCCCCAAGCGACGACGAGGTCACCGCGAACCCCCGGGCCGCGTCGGCCCGTCTCCGTGTCGCCGAGCGCGTGCGCGACACCGGCCCGCACCCCTCTGCCCGAAGCCCCAGGAAGGGAACCCCCCGATGAGCCAGATGACCGCCACGGCCCGGCCGCTCCGCGTCCCGCGGCGCGGACCCGCCCCCACGCCGCTGCGCGTCATCCCGGCCCGGATCACCCGCACCGGGAACGGTGCCTTCGTGGCGATCTGCATCGGGCTGCTGACCGGTGGCCTCATCTCGCTGCTGCTGCTCAACACCGCCCTCGCCCAGGGCTCACTCGCCCTGGGTGACCTGAACCGGGAGTCCGCGCGACTCGGCGACACGGCGGGCAACCTGCAGGAGGAGATCGACCGCGCCTCCGCCACCGGCGCGCTCGCCCGCAGCGCGGCAGAGATCGGCATGGTGCGGATGAACACGCGTGGCTACGTCGACCTGTCCAAGGGCACCGTGACGGGCGACGCCGAGCCGGCCACGACGAACAACGCGTTCCCGATCGTCACGAGCCCGACCCCGCCGGCCGTCACGGCCAAGGTCAAGAGCCTGCTGTCGTCGGCCACGACCGCCACCAACGCCGCCTCGCACGCAGACCTCGCCCAGCAGGCCAAGGCCGACCAGCAGAAGGCCGACCAGGCGAAGGCCGAGAAGGCGAAGAACGACAAGGCGAAGAACGGCAAGGCCCGCAACGGCGGGCAGGGCGCCACGCCGACGGTGCCGGGTGCAACGGACGGGACGTCCGGGACGCCCACACTGGGCACGACGGACTAGCAGACTCTCGACGACGACGGTGAGGTGAGACCGTGACGCAGGACCGAGGCGCCGACCCCCGCCGGACCGGCCGCCGCGCCGCGCCCGCTCGTGCCACCCGCCCCTCCCGCGCGACCAGCGGCGGCCAGGGGAGCGCCCCACGACCGGCCAAGGCGACCGGTCGGGTGGCCGGCCAGGGCGCCCCCCAGCCGCCGCGGCAGGCCGGGGGAGCCCGGCGACAGGCGCCCACGCGTACGCGTGCTGCGGGTGCCGCTGCACGTCCCGCCCCCGCGTCCCGACAGGCGCCGGCGTCCCGGCAGGCGCCAGGCTCCCGACAGGCGCCAGGCTCCCGACCGGCGTCCCGACGGGCCCCTGCCACCCGCGGTCGTGGTCCCGCGCCCCGGCGCACAGCGGCGGCGGGCTCCGGTCGAGGTCCGTTCGGCCCCCGAGGTCCCCGAGGCCCCCGAGGCCCCCGTGGTCCCCGTCGGCCGCTCCGCATCTCGAAGGCCAACCCGCGTCGCAGGGCGCGGGTCATGTTCGTCGCGGTCCTCTTCGTCTTCACGATCTTCGCCGGCCAGCTGCTGCGCATCCAGGCGTTCGACGCGTCGGCGACGCAGGAGGCCGCGCAGTTCAAGCGGTCGGTGAAGACGACCACCCCGGCCATGCGCGGGCAGATCCTCGACACGAACGGCCAGGTGCTCGCCGACTCCGTCGAGCGGTTCACCGTCGCGGCCGACCCGCAGATCATCGGCTGCTACGTCAAGGTCGCGGGCGAGTGCACCTCCGACGGCGTCAGCAAGGCGGCCGCGGCGCTGGCGCCCCTCGTCCAGCGCAGCGTCGACGAGCTCACCACGCTGCTGATCCGCAAGAACACGCGCTACGTCGTCGTGAAGAAGGAGGTCAACCCGGCGGTCTACCGCGAGATCCGCGCGCTGGGCATCCCCGGCATCACGGGCTCGCGCACCGCCCAGCGCATCTACCCGACCTCGATGGCGCTCGGCCAGCTCGTCGGCTTCGTGCGACCCGACGACCAGAGCGGCGCCGGCGGTGTGGAGCAGATGCTCGACACGGCGCTCAAGGGCACCCCGGGCGTGAGCGTGGCCGAGCGGGCCCGCGACGGCTACATCATCCCCGGGTCGCAGCGCGTCGACACTCCCGTCGTCAACGGCCGCGACGTCAGGCTGACGATCGACGCCGACCTCCAGTGGTACGCGCAGAACGCCCTCGCGAAGCAGGTCACCGGCGTCGGGGCCGAGTCGGGCACGGCGGTCGTCCTCGAGGTGGCGACCGGCAAGGTGCGCGCCGCTGCGAGCTACCCGACCTTCGACCCGAACGACCTCGCCGACGCCAAGAAGGCGTCGCTGGGCAACTACGCCTTCAACGACGCATTCGAGCCGGGGTCCACGGGCAAGCTGATGACGATGGCCGCCGCCCTCGAGCAGAAGGTGATCACGCCCGACACCGGCGTCATCGTCCCCCCGCGCCTGCCCCGTGCCGGCACCTCCTTCAAGGACAACGAGCCGCACGGCGTCGAGAACATGACGGCCACGGGCGTGCTCGCCAAGTCGTCGAACATGGGCACCATGCTCATCGGCGAGCGCGTGACGCCGCAGGTCATGGAGGCGTACTACCGCAAGTTCGGCATCGGTTCGAAGACCCCGGTGGGCTTCCCCGGAGAGTCGGCCGGCCTGCTCGCCGGGGCGAAGGACTGGGTGTCGACGCGTCGCTACACCATCCTCTTCGGCCAGGGCTACGCCGTCACCGCGATCCAGCAGGCCGGCGTCTTCCAGACCATCGCCAACAAGGGCGTACGCGTGCCGCCGTCTCTCGTCGAGGGCACCGTCAACGACAGCGGCACCTTCATCCCGTCCGCGCCCACGACGCCGTCACGCGTCGTCACCGAGGACACCGCAGTCAAGCTCTCGCGGATGATGGAGGAGGTCACGGGCCAGAACGGCACCGCGAGCGCGGCGCGCATCAAGGGCTACCGGGTGGCCGGCAAGACGGGCACGGCCGACCGCTACGACGACAAGCTCAAGCGCTACAACGGCTTCACGGCCTCGTTCATCGGCTTCGCGCCCGCCGAGGCGCCGAAGTACGTCGTCGCGGTCTTCATCCAGAAGCCGTCGGCCGGCATGTTCGGCGGCATGCTCGCCGGGCCGGTCTTCAACCAGATCATGACCTACCTGCTCGAGCGCACCGGCGCCCCGCCCAGCCCCAAGTCGAACCTCGACTACCACGTCTGGGCCGAGAAGCCGCTGTCGTCCGACGACCCCCAGGTCATCAGCAATGCGCGGGCCCTGCGGGATGGCCTGTAAGTTGGGATGACGTGTCACCTTCCCCCCCAAGACCCGCCACGTCCGGCGTGCACCTCCGCGACCTGACCACCCGGATCGGGGCCTCGGCCGAGATCGGCGCAGTGGCCGACGGAGTGCTCGTGACCGGTGTCACGCTCGACAGCCGTGCCGTCGTCCAGGGCGACCTGTACGCGGCCCTCCCGGGCTTCAACGTGCACGGCGCGCGCTTCGCCGAGGACGCGGTGGGGGCCGGGGCGGTCGCCGTGCTCACCGACCCGGAGGGGCGCGACCTGCTGGCCGCGTGTGCCGTGCCCGTCGTCGTGGTCGCCGACCCCCGGGGCGTCCTCGGTGACGTCGCAGACCTCGTCTACGGGCACCCGTCGGCCGACGTGACGATGCTCGGGATCACCGGCACCAACGGCAAGACCACGACGGCGTACCTCGTCGAGTCCGCGCTGCGCGCCCACGGCAGGCGCACCGGTCTCATCGGGACGGTCGAGACGCGCATCGGCGACGAGCGCATCGAGGCGGTGCGCACGACCCCCGAGGCGACCGACCTGCACGCGCTGCTGGGGGTCATGCGCGAGCGCGGCATCGACGCCTGCGTCATGGAGGTCTCGAGCCACGCCCTCGCGCTGCACCGGGTCGACGGGGTCGTCTACGACGTCGCCCTGTTCACGAACCTCTCGCAGGACCACCTCGACTTCCACGACTCCATGGACGACTACTTCGCCGCGAAGGCGTCGCTCTTCACGCCGCGGCGTGCCCGCGCAGCGGTCGTCTGCGTCGACGACGCGTGGGGCCGCCGGCTGGCGGAGCAGTCGGGCGTGCCCACGACGACGCTCTCCACCGGGCTGGGGTCCGAGGCAGGCACGCACGAGCCCGCGGACGCGGACTGGACCGTCGAGGAGTCGACCAGCGGGGCGTTCCACCTGCGCGAGCGGGCGACCGGCGCCGGCCTCGCGCTGGTGTCGCACCTGCCCGGGCACTTCAACGTCGCGAACACCGCGCTGGCCGCGCTCGCCCTGCTGAGGCTCGGCATCGAGCCCGCCGACGTCGAGGCCGCGATGGCCGTGCCACCTGACGTCCCCGGTCGCATGGAGGTCGTCGCCGCCGGTGGGCCGGAGGGGCCGCGCTGCATCGTCGACTTCGCGCACACCCCGGACGCCGTCGACGCGGCGCTCTCGGCGCTGCGCTCCTCGACCGAGGGCCGGCTCATCGCCGTGCTCGGCGCCGGGGGCGACCGCGACCGGGGCAAGCGCCCGGCCATGGGCGCCGCTGCCGCGCGCCGCGCTGACGTCGTGGTCGTCACCGACGACAACCCGCGCTCCGAGGACCCCGCCGCGATCCGCGCGGCGGTCGTCGAGGGGGCGCAGCAGGTGGTCCGTGACGGCGGCGCCAGGGCGACTGAGATCATCGACGGCGGCACGCGCGCCAGCGCGATCGCCGAGGCCATCGCGCTCGCGGTGGTCCACTCGGGGGACGACCGCCCCGTCGACACCGTCGTGGTGCTCGGCAAGGGACACGAGAAGGGTCAGGAGATCCACGGAGTGAAGCACCCGTTCGACGACCGCGACGCCGTCCGCGCCGCTCTCGCAGCAGCCACCTCCTCGGGGGTGACGGCGTGATCCCCCTGTCGCTGAGTGAGATCCGCGACCTCACCGGGGGTGAGGTGCACGGCACCACCGCCCCCGAGACGATCTCGGTCGAGGGCACCGTCACGACCGACTCGCGGGAGTGCGAGCCCGGCAGCCTCTACGTCGCGCGGATCGGCGAGACGGCCGACGGGCACGACTTCGTGCCCGCCGCCGCGGCCGCGGGGGCCGTCGCGGCGCTCACGTCGCGGGTGGTCGACGACCTCCCGTGCGTCGTGGTCGACGACGTGCAGACGGCCTTCGGTCGCCTCGCCCGCGGTGTCGTCGACCGTGCCCCCGAGCTGCGCATCGTCGGCATCACCGGCTCGTCCGGCAAGACGAGCGTCAAGGACCTGCTCGCCTCGGTGCTCTCGTCCGTGGCCGAGACGGTGGCGCCTGTGAACTCGCTCAACGGCGAGATCGGCGTCCCGCTGACGGTCTGCCGCGTGACCCCGACGACCCGGTTCCTCGTCGCCGAGATGGGCGCCCGCGGCATCGGCCACATCGACTACCTCACCCGCATCGCGCCGCCGCAGGTGGCGATCGTGCTCAACGTCGGCACCGCGCACCTCGGCGAGTTCGGGTCGCGCGAGAACATCGCCCTGGCCAAGTCCGAGCTGCCGCGGTCCGTCCCTGCCGAGGGACTGTCGATCCTCAACGCCGACGACCCGCTCGTCGCCGCCATGGCCACCGGTCTGAGCTCGCGCGTGCAGCTCGTCGGGCTCTCGCCCGAGGCGGAGGTGCGCGCGGAGGACGTCGTCCTCGACGAGCGCGGCAGGGCGGCATACACCCTCGTCTGCCCGCAGGGCACTGCGTCGATCTCGCTGCGGCAGAGCGGAGCCCACCACGTGGGCAACTCGCTCGCCGTCGCGGCCGCTGCCCTCGAGCTGGGACTCTCGCTCGACCAGGTCGTCGCCGGCTTGGGTGCCGCCGAGGCCGTGAGCCGGTGGCGCATGGAGATCACCGACCGACCCGACGGGGTCGTCGTCGTCAACGACGCCTACAACGCCAACCCCGACTCGATGCGGGCGGCCCTCGACGCCGTCTCCGCGATGGCGACGACGGGGGAGCGGTGGGCCGTTCTCGGCGGGATGCTCGAGCTCGGCACCGACAGTGACGCCGAGCACGCAGGCGTGGGTGCGTATGCCGCCGAGCTGGGGCTCGACCACGTCGTGGCCGTGGGCGATGGTGCCCGCCCCATCGCCGACGCCTTCCCGGGTGCCGAGTGGGTGGCCGACACCGACGCCGCCTACGCGCTCGTGTCGTCGCGGGTGCGTCCCGGTGACGTCGTGCTGCTCAAGTCGAGCCGTGACAGCGGTCTGCGCTGGCTCGGAGACCGGCTCGCCGCCGAGGTGGTGGCGCGGTGAAGGGCGTCCTCCTCGCAGCGTCCATCTCGCTGCTGATCTCGCTGTTCGGCACCCCGCTGTTCATCAAGTTCCTCGTCAAGCGCGGCTACGGCCAGTTCATCCGCGACGACGGCCCGACCTCGCACCACACGAAGCGCGGCACGCCGACGATGGGCGGAGCCGTCATCCTCGCTGCGACGCTCGGCGCCTACTTCCTCGCGCACGTGCTCACCCTCAACCCGCCGACGGCGAGCGGGCTGCTCGTCCTGTTCCTCATGGCGGGGCTCGGCTTCGTCGGCTTCCTCGACGACTTCATCAAGATCCGCAAGCAGCGCAGCCTCGGCCTGCGCTCCAAGCAGAAGCTGCTCGGGCAGGCCCTCGTCGGCATCACCTTCGCCGGTCTCGCGCTCCAGTTCCCCAACGAGCAGTACCGCACGCCCGCCTCGCTGCTCGTGTCGTTCGTGCGCGACACCAACATCAGCCTCGCGCTCGGCGGCAGCACCGTCGTCGGCGTCATCCTCTTCGTCATCTTCGCCAACGTCATGATCGCCGGTGCCTCCAACGGCGTGAACCTCACCGACGGCCTGGACGGCCTCGCCACGGGCGTCTCGACGATGGTCTTCGGCGCGTACGTCCTCATCAGCATCTGGACCTACAACCAGAACTGCCAGACCAACCCGGGCATCAAGTGCTACGAGGTGCGCGACTCGCACGACCTCGCGCTCGTCGCAGCCGCCGGCATGGGCGCCTGCTTCGGGTTCCTCTGGTGGAACGCGACCCCGGCGAAGATCTTCATGGGCGACACCGGCTCGCTCGCCCTCGGTGGCGCGCTCGCCGGCCTCGCCATCACGACCCACACCGAGATGCTCCTCGTCATCCTCGGCGGCATGTTCGTCCTCGAGACGCTCTCGGTCGTCGCGCAGGTCGCCTCGTTCAAGACCACCGGTAAACGGGTGCTGAGGATGGCACCGCTGCACCACCACTTCGAGATGGTCGGGTGGAACGAGGTCACCGTGGTGGTCCGCTTCTGGATCATCGCCGGCCTCTTCGTCGCCTTCGGCCTCGGCGTCTTCTACGCCGAGTGGGTGGTGGGCTCCCAGTGACCTTCGACCCCAGCTACGAGCCCCGCGAGGGCCTGACCCACCGTGACGCCGACTGGTCCGGCATCAACGTCCTCGTCGTCGGCCTCGGCGTCTCCGGCTTCGCGGCTGCCGACGCCCTCTCCGAGCGCGGCGCACACGTCACCGTCGTCTCGCGCGACACCACCGACGCGATCACCGAGCGGGCCACCATCCTCGGCATCCTCGACGTCGACGTACGCCTCGGGCCCGAGCACGTCGTCGAGCCCCCGCCCGGCACCGAGCTCGTCGTCACCTCCCCGGGCGTCCCCCCGCACGACCCCCTCATGCTCGCGGCGGCCACGGCCGGCATCCCCGTGTGGGGCGAGGTCGAGCTGGCCTGGCGCATGCGGGCACGCGAGGGCGCGGCCCCGTGGCTCACCGTCACCGGCACCAACGGCAAGACGACGACGGTCAACATGCTGGCCTCCATCCTGCGCGCGGCCGGCCTGCGCGCCACGTCGGCCGGCAACGTCGGCACGCCGCTGCTCGAGGCCGTCCTGCACCCCGAGCCCTACGACGTGCTCGCCGTCGAGCTCTCGAGCTTCCAGCTGCACTGGCAGCGGTCCATCTCGGCCGTCGCGTCGGCCGTGCTCAACGTCGCGCCCGACCACATCGACTGGCACGGCAGCTACGCCGAGTACCTCCGCGCCAAGGGCAAGATCTACGAGAACACCCACCTCGCCTGCATCTACAACGTGGCCGACATCCAGACCGAGCAGCTCGTCATGGAGGCCAACGTCGTCGAGGGGTGCCGCGCCATCGGCTTCACGACGGGCATCCCGGCACCCTCGATGGTCGGCATCGTCGAGGACGTCCTCGCCGACCGGGCGTTCGTCGAGCAGCGGCAGCGCTCCGCCGCCGAGCTGTGCACCCTCGCCGACCTCCAGGGCGACGCTCCCTCGATCGCCCCCCACTACGTCGCGAACGCGCTGGCGGCGGCCGCCCTGGCTCGCGCGTACGGTGTCGGCCCGATCGCCGTGCGCGACGGGCTGCGCGCCTTCCGCCCCGACCGCCACCGCATCGCCGAGATCGCCACCGTCCGGGGGGTCCGCTTCGTCAACGACTCCAAGGCCACCAACCCGCACGCCGCCGCGGCCGCGATCCGCTCCTTCGACTCCGTCGTGTGGGTCGCCGGTGGCCTGCTCAAGGGCGCCGACGTCGACAGCCTCGTCGAGGAGATGGCCTCGCGGCTGCGCGGAGTCGTGCTCATCGGCGCCGACCGCGCCCAGATCGCCCTCGCCCTTTCCCGACACGCGCCCGATGTGCCGGTCGTCGACGTGTCCGAGACCGACACTGGAGTCATGGACCGAGTCGTCAGGGAGGCCGCCCGCCTCGCCCAGCCGGGCGACGTCGTGCTGCTCGCGCCTGCCGCCGCGTCGATGGACATGTTCACCAACTACGGGGCCCGCGGCGACGCCTTCGAGGAGGCGGTCCGGCGGCACCTCGAGGCACACGGGGGTCCGGAGTGAGCGCGACGACCGCCGACGACAAGGCGGGCACCGCTTCCTCGGGCCCGCGGCCGCTGCCCGTCATCGGCAAGCTCGAGTCACCGCTGACGACGTACTACCTCATCCTCGGCGCCACGTCGACGCTCGTCGTCTTCGGCCTGATCATGGTGTTCTCGGCGTCGAGCGTCGAGGCGCTCATCGCCGACGAGGCCTCCTACTCGATCTTCGTGCGCCAGCTGCTCTTCGCGGTCGTCGGCGCCGTCCTCGCCGGCTTCGCCAGCCGCCTCGACGTCACCTGGTGGAAGCGCCTCGCGTTCCCCACCATGGTGGTCTCGGTGCTGCTGCTCGCGGCGGTCATCCCGTTCGGCAAGTCCGTCAACGGCAACCGCAACTGGATCGCGATCGGGCCGGTGCAGTTCCAGCCGGCCGAGTTCGCCAAGGTCGGCCTCGTGCTCGTCGGTGCCGTCATCTTCGCGAACAAGTCCTCACGGATGGCCAGCCTGGTGCACGTCGTGCTGCCCTACCTCTTCCCGGTCGCGCTCGTGGTGCTCGGCCTCATCCTCGCCGGCCACGACCTCGGCACGGCCATGGTGGTTCTCGTCATCATCGCGGCGGTCCTGCTCGTGGCGGGCGCCCCCATGCGCGTCTTCGCCATCGCGGGTGGCTTCGCCGCGGTCGGGGTCGCCTACATGGTCACGGGCAGCAGCAACCGCATGGACCGCATCGCCCGGTGGCTCGACCCGACCTGCCAGGCCGACCCCGACGGCTGGTGCGGCCAGTCGGTGCACGGCCTCTACGCCCTCGCCGACGGCGGCTGGTGGGGGGTGGGCCTCGGAGCCTCCAAGGAGAAGTGGGAGTGGCTCTCCGAGGCGCACAACGACTTCATCTTCGCGATCATCGGCGAGGAGCTCGGCCTGCCCGGCACCCTGATGATCCTGCTGCTCTTCGGCATCCTCGCGTGGGCCTGCTTCCGGCTCGTCAGCCGCACCCAGGACCGCTTCGTGCGCATCGCCGGGTTCGGCATCATGGCGTGGCTGCTCGGTCAGGCCATCATCAACATCGGCGCCGTCATCGGGCTCTTCCCGGTGATCGGCGTGCCGCTGCCCCTCGTCTCCGCGGGCGGCTCGTCCCTGGTCACCACCCTGGTGGCCCTCGGCATCCTGCTGTCGTTCGCCCGCAACGAGCCCGGCTGCAAGGCGCTGCTCGACGCACGCCCCAGCCTCGTCCGTCGGTCCCTCTCGGTGCTCCCGTCCCGGGTGCGGTCCGTTCCGCAACGTCGCAGAAGTCGGTGATCCCCCTGTCCCCGCCCACCTCCGTCCTGCTCGCCGGGGGAGGCAGTGCCGGCCACGTGTCCCCCCTGCTCGCCCTCGCCGACGCGCTGCGGCGCCGTCACCCCGACATCAGAGTCACCGCGCTCGGCACCGAGGAGGGACTCGAGGCGCGCCTCGTCCCGGCCCGGGGCTACGACCTCGCGGTCGTGCCCAAGGTGCCGTTGCCGCGCCGTCCGAGCGCCGACCTGCTGCGCCTGCCCGCCCGCCTCAAGGCTGCCGTCGACGCCGCCGGCCGAGCCATCGACGACACCGCGGCCGACGTCGTCGTGGGCTTCGGCGGCTACGTCAGCACGCCGGCCTACCTCGCCGCGCGCCGCCGCGGCGTCCCGATCGTCATCCACGAGCAGAACACCCGACCGGGCCTCGCCAACCGTCTCGGCGCCCGGTGGGCGGCAGCGGTCGCGACCACCTTCGCGAGCACGTCGCTGCCCCGCGCCCAGCGGATCGGCATGCCCCTGCGCCACGAGGTCGCGACCCTCGACCGAGCGGCGCTGCGACCCGAGGCCCTCGGCCACTTCGGCCTGCGGTCGGGGCTGCCGACCGTGCTCGTCACCGGTGGGTCGCTCGGCGCGCAGCGCCTCAACGACGCCTTCCGGGCGCGGGTCGAGGCGCTGAGCCGCGCCGGGGTGCAGGTGCTGCACGTCACCGGTCTCGGCAAGGAGTTCACCCCCGAGGCGCCCGCCGATGGCGCCCCGTACGTCGTCGTCCCGTACGCCGACCGCATGGAGCTCGCGTATGCCGTGGCCGACCTCGTCGTGGCGCGCTCGGGCGCCAACACGGTCTGCGAGCTGACCGCGGTCGGGCTCCCCGCCGTCTACGTGCCCCTGCCCGTCGGCAACGGCGAGCAGCGGGCCAACGCCTCCGAGGTCGTCGCCGCCGGCGGTGGCGTCCTCGTCGACGACGGCGACTTCACGCCCGAGTGGATCGACGCCGAGCTGCTTCCGCTCGCCACCGACGCCGAGCGGGTGTCGCGGATGGCCGCGGCCGCCCGCTCCCTGGGTGAGCCCGCCGCCGACGAGAAGCTCGCCGACCTCGTCGACCGTGCCGCAGAGAGGCGGACCTCGTGACCCAGACCCCGCGTACGCCCACCGTCCACGACCCCTTCGCGTCGGCTCGCTTCGACTTCCGGGCCCCGGTCCCCGACGCAGCAGATCTCGGCCACGTGCACTTCCTCGCGATCGGCGGCGCCGGCATGTCGGGGGTCGCGCGCATCATGCTGGCGCGCGGCATCCGGGTCACCGGCAGCGACGCCAAGGACGTGCCCGTGCTCAAGGCTCTCGAGAGCGAGGGCGCCGGCGTCTGGGTCGGGTTCCACGAGGGCCACCAGGAGCGCGCCGACGCCATCGTCATGAGCAGCTCCATCCGCGACGACAACGTCGAGCTCGTCGCGGCACGCGAGCGTGGCGCGACGGTGCTGCACCGGGCCCAGGGCCTGGCCGCGCTGATGCACGGGCGCCGCCCGGTGGCGGTGGCCGGCGCCAACGGCAAGACGACGACGACGTCGATGCTGACGGTCGCGCTGCAGGGGTGCGGCCTCGACCCGTCGTTCGCCGTCGGGGGAGAGCTCGCCAAGCACGGCACCAATGCGCACGACGGGTCCGACGACGTCTTCGTCGTGGAGGCCGACGAGAGCGACGGCTCGTTCGTCGTCTACGGCCCCGAGGTCGCGATCGTCACCAACGTGCAGCCCGATCACCTCGACTTCTACTCGAACTTCAAGGTTGTCGAGGCGGCCTACGACGCGTTCGTGAGCACGATCCGGCCCGGTGGCCTCTTCGTCACGTGCGCCGACGACGCCGGTGCGGTGGCCCTGGCCGAGCGAGCCCGCGCGGCCGGCACAGCAGTGCTGACCTACGGTTTCGACCGCGGCGCCGACGTCGTCCTGGGGGGCCACCACCAGGACGGCGTGACCTCGTCGGTGACGCTCCTCGACCGCGTGGGCGATGCGGCGGTCGAGACCGCCGGGCAGCCGGAGCGGCTGATGACGCTCGGGGTGCCAGGTCGCCACAACGCCCTCAACGCCGCCGCGGCCTACGTCGCCGCCGTCCACGGCCTCGGACAGCAGCCCGAGCGGGTGCTCGCCGGACTCGCCTCCTTCACCGGCACGCGGCGTCGGTTCGAGCCCAAGGGGGAGGCCGGCGGCGTCGTCGTGGTCGACGACTACGCCCACAACGCCGGCAAGGTGGCGGCCGTCGTCGAGACCGCGAAGGCGCTGGTCGGCGAGACCGGGCGACTGGTCGTCGTCTTCCAGCCGCACCTCTACAGCCGCACCCGTGACTTCGCGACCGAGCTCGGAGCCGGGCTCTCGCCGGCCGACGTCGTCGTCGTGATGGACGTCTACGCCGCGCGTGAGGACCCCGTCCCGGGGGTGTCGGGCCAGCTCGTCGCCGATGCCGTCCGGGCCGCGCGAGCGGGGGCCGAGGTCCACTACGTGCCCTCGTGGTCCGACGTCGCCGGGCGCGTGGCGGCGCTGGCCGCTCCGGGCGACCTCGTGCTCACGGTCGGTGCCGGCGACGTGACGATGGTCGGCCCCGAGGTGCTCCGCATCCTGGGGGGCGAGGCGTCGTGACGCTCGAGCGGGGGACCGCGCGGCGCGTCGCAGGCACCGGCCTCGCGTCGTCGCGCACGCGCTTCGAGAAGCGTGCCGCCGCCGCGCGCCGCCGTCCGAGGCTCGTCGCCGGTCTGCTCGTGGGCCTGGTGCTCGTGGCGGGGTTCGTCGCGTGGCTGGGGTGGTTCAGCGGGGTGCTCACCGCATCGAAGGTCGTGGTGACCGGGGTCCCTGCCGCTGCTGCCGGGCAGGTGCGCAGCGTCGCGGCGGTGCCCCTCGGCGGGCCGATCATGCGCGTCGACACCGACGAGGTCGCCCAGCGGCTCGTCGACGGCAAGGCGTGGAGCGGGGTTTCGGTGAGCCGGAGCCTGCCCGACACCATCCACATCGACGTGAACCCGAGGGTCGCCGTCCTGGCCGTGCGCAACCCTCGAGGTCAGGTCGACGTCGTGGACCGCGACGGCTTCGCGTTCCGCACCGTTTCCACGCCGCCGGCCGACGTGCCGCTGGTGAGCGCAGGGTCCGCCCAGGTGACCAAGGCCGGCGTGACGGCGGCCCTGCAGGCCCTCGGCTCGCTCGAGGCGGCCCTGCGGGCCGACGTCTCCGGCGTGTCGTTGTCGTCCGCCGACCAGGTGTCCTTCACGGTGCAGTCGGGCGATCGGCGCAAGACGGTCGTGTGGGGCGGCGCCGGCGACGGGGAGCGCAAGGCGAAGCTCGTGAAGATCCTTCTGGGAGAGCCGGGTTCGACGATCGACGTGAGCGTGCCGTCGTCGCCCGTGACCCGTTGAGCGGTCCGTCGCGAGGTCGTGACAGGCTGGGTCTCCGATCGGTCGGGGCCCTGGCGCCCGGGCCGTCCGGCGGGGATCGCCGGTGTGTCCGATGGGGCTCTTGTTGCTGCTGTGACCGTCTAGCGGCAAATGCCTCAATCCTCGTCGCGACACGCCGCGACGTGGGTTGATCGGCCATCCCCCTCGTCATACCGTCGGGGCACTGGTTCGTGACCCAACTGTAACCTTTATCTCCACGTTTAAGGTTTGAGGGCTTACAGGCTCGGAACGAGCCGCGACACCGACATCTCCACGCACCTCCCAGCCCATCGCAGCACCGGCACCACCAGTCAGGAAGGCCCACTCTCGTGGCAGCAGCACCGCAGAACTACTTGGCCGTCATCAAGGTCGTCGGCATCGGCGGCGGCGGCGTCAATGCCATCAATCGCATGATCGAGGTCGGCCTCAAGGGCGTCGAGTTCATCGCCATCAACACCGACGCGC
>CBHRRQ010000040.1:0-21145 GCA_966081555.1 uncultured Terrabacter sp. | reverse complement strand
CGGTGGGGGCGGGGTAGCGCCGTCCGAGGCGGGCGCGCGGCCGGCGGCGTGGCGGCGGGTCGGGCACGGCGCCGTCGTCTAGAAACGTGAGCAGACCCCGTCGTGGCTGGGGTGGGCCGATGTGGAGCCCGTGTTGCGTGGTGAAGGTCAGGCCGTCCGGGTGGCTGGGGTCGCCGGTGATGGTGAACTCGCCGCGGTGGTGGCCGTCGTGGTGGAAGGGGCACAGCGCGAGCAGGTTGGCGGTGTCGGTGGGACCACCGTCGCGCCAGTGGACGAGGTGGTGGACCTCGAGGTGGGAAGCGGTGCCGGTGGGGCAGCCGGGGAAGCGGCAGCCGCGGTCGCGGTCGAGCACGAGGGTGCGGGTGCGGTGCGGGACGACGCGGTGGCTGCGGCCGACGTTGACGGGGTGGCCGTGGGTCTCCCAGACAGGGGTGAGGGTGCCGTCGCAGGTGAGGCCGTCGATGATGTGTCGGGGGAGGCGGGGTCTGGCGGTGAGCCAGCCGCCGTCGGTGTCGAGGTGGACCTGGACGCGGTAGCGGGCTCGCCGAGCGGCCCCGCTCTTGCCGGCGCCGTCGAGAGAGCGGGAGGCGAGCAGGGCCAGGGCATCAGCCCACGTGATGCGCGGAGGTCCGGCGTCGGTGACGTCGTGGTCGGGGTCGAGCACGTCCCCATCACTGCCACCGGTGGTGTGGAAGAGGTGGTCCTTGGCCTCGGCCAGCGCGGCTTCGACGAGCGCGCCGATCTCGGCGGGGGCGTCGTAGCGCAGCCCGAAGCGGCCGTCGGCGTAGCCCATCGTCAGGGTCGCGGGCTCGACCGGTTCGGGTGCCGCGCCGACGGTCTCCTCGCCTTGGTCGAGGGTGAAGTCGTAGCGGGGGATGGTGCGCTGCAGCTGGGTGACGGTGGCGTGCTGGGCGAAGTCGGCGACGGTGGCATCGAAGGCGGCCGGGGTGTGGCGGGCGACGACGGCGGCCTGGTCGAGGCTGATCCGGCCCTCGCGCAGCGCGGCGGACGTGGCAGGCAGCTCGTCGGCGCGGCGGGCCATGAGCAGGATCGCGGCGGCCTGCCCGCGAGAGAGCCCGGCACGCAGCATCAGCCAGTGCTCGGGGGAGCGCAGCCCGGCTGCCTGCCAGGAGCCGTCGGCCAGGACGGTGGCGACGAAGTCGACGAGGCGGCTGTGGGCGTCGTGCAGGTCGGCGGCCAGGGACGCGACGTGGTCCCAGTCCTGCTCGATCCTCTGCGCGCTGTCCATACCTCATCGTACAGGTGTTCGAAGAGCATCGAAAGACTTGTCCACACGAATTCGACTGTCCTGCTGTCAATTCCGTCGACACCTGCTCGAATGGAGGCATGCGTTTCGACGTCGACACGAAGGCCACGCCCGACCAGGTGCTGCGCGCCTTCACGGACTTCAGCGAACGCCGCCCCCTGATCTGGACGACGCTCGACCCCAAGGCGTACGAGGTGCGTGGTCTGGGGGACACCTGGGCCGTCGCCAGGGAGAGCAGCCCCGGCTCACCGTTCTGGGTCGTCAGCCGCTACGACTGGTCCGACCCGGCGGTGGTGCGGTGGACCGTGGAGGAGAGCAGCTACGGAGGGGGCGGCAGCGGGACGCTCAGCATCGCGCCGCGCCCGACCGGTGGGAGTCGCGCCCACGCCTGGTGGGAGAGCACGGGGGCGCGTCCGCTGCAGAAGCCGATGCTGTTCGTGCTGCACCGCGGTCCGCTGGGGCGGCTCGTGTTCGCCCGCCTCTGGGCCGCTGCCTTCGACCGCTACGCCGACAGCGATCAGGAAGTGCCTGAGTGAGCGCCCCTGCGCCTCAGCGGAACCGGGCAGCGAACCCTCCCGGCGTCAGGCCCGTCGCGAGCCGGAAGTCACGGGTGAAGTGGGCCTGGTCGGCGTAGCCGAGCTCGGCGGCGATGGCCGCGAGGTCGGCGTCGGAGTCACGCAGTCGGTCGGCCGCCTCCTGCAGGCGGCGGCGCCGGATGAGCCACTTCGGCCCGAGCCCGATCCGCTTGTGCAGCAGGCGCTGCAGGGTGCGCTCGCTGATGTCGAACCGCTCGCACAGGTCGTCGACGCGCAGCAGCTCGGGCGAGGACTCGACGTCCTCCACGATCGCGTTGACGAGCAGGCCCTCCTCGTCGACGGGCAGCAGTCTGGCCAGCGTTGCCTCGACGAGGTCGCGAGCGTCCGCCTGCGCCGCGGGCGATGACGGGTCGGACGTCATCGCGTCACGGATGCCGGCGGTGAGACCCGCGCCGTCGATGGTCGTGAGTGTCGAGAGGTCGACGCAGCGATCGGTCATCTCGCGCACCGGCGCCCCGGTGAGCAGGTGCCCCGCGGCCGGCTGGAGCATGAGCCCGACCGCCCAGCCGCGGCCCGAGAGAACGGTGCTCGACAGCCCCGACACGACGCCGTAGAAACGCGCGTACGTGTCGGAGACGACCACGAGGCAGACGGGGTACTGCAGCACGTGCTGCTCGGAGTCGTGTCCCTCGGGCACGTCCCAGACCGGGATCCAGAAGCGCCGGGCGAGGTCGGTGAGGGCGGGCGACACGGAGGCGCGGGAGATCGACCACGTGCGGTCGGTCGGGTCGACGAGGTGGGCGCGCTCGATGTCGTCGCGCGTCGACGAGCGCCCGCCGGGAGCACCCGCTGAGGTCGTCACGTGTCGGAAAGTATCAAGACCCACTGACGGCGGGCTGCCTACCGTCGTCGGCATGACCTCGAACGACATCCCCGCCACGTACGCGCGCCGTGCCGCCCCCTTCACCGCCGTCGTCGACCGGCTGCCCGCAGCCGCGTGGGACGCCCCGAGCCCCTGTGAGGGCTGGGCCGCGCGAGACGTGCTCGACCACGTCATGTCGTCCCAGCGCGGCTTCCTCACCGAGCGCGGCATCGCGCTCCCGGCCACCGAGGCGGACCCGACGGTGACGAGCGACCCTGTCGCCGCGTGGCACCAGCACGACGAGGGGATGCAGCGGCTCCTCGCGAGGCCCGAGGTGCGCGACCACGCGTACGACGGCGTCTTCGGCGCCACGACGGTCGGTCGCTCGCTCGTCGACTTCCACGGATTCGACCTGATCGTGCACCGCTGGGACATCGCGGCTGCGGCCGCTCTCGACGAGCGTTTCACGGACGACGAGCTCGACGTCGTGGAACGGTCGGCCGACGGCTTCGGGGACCACCTCTACGACGAGGGCGTATGCCGCCCGGCCCTGTCGCCGACGGAAGGTGCCGACCGCCAGGAGCGAGTGCTCGCGCGTCTGGGCCGACGCACCCCGGTGCCCGACGGCGTCAGGGGGTGAAGCCGGGCAGTGCCCCTCGCAGCCAGCGCAGCATCTCGGGCAGCACCGGTGGGATCGTGTCGACGCGGTGACCACCGGTGCGCAGCACGACCGAGGTCACCGACATCGGCGACCGCACGCTCTTGAGGAAGGCCACGAGCTGGGGGTATGCCGTCGGGTCGTCCTTGCTGGCCATGAGCCACAGCGACACCGGCGGCGGGGTGGTGCGAGCCAGGTGGGCGAGGTCGTAGCTGCCGACGCCCTTGGTCAGCGGATCGTAGGCGGGGCCGAACTCGGGCCGGAAGTAGCCCATCAGCGACATCGCGGCGCCGTAGGTGCCGGGGTGGTGCATGGCCAGCATCGCGGCACACCACCCGCCGTAGGAGAAGCCCATCGCGGCCCACGAGGTGCGCTGCACCGACACCCGGAAGTGGGCGGCAGTCCACAGCGGCACGTCCTGCGCCAGCCACGTCTCGGTCTGCAGGCCCGTGCGCCCGGGCGCGTTGACGCACTCGGTGTCGAGCGAGTTGGGCGTGTTGATCTGGGGCATCACGATGATCGGGGCTCGCACCGTGTGCCGGTCGACGAGGTCCTGGAACGTCGTGTCCAGCGCGAAGCCGTGGAAGTTGGAGCGCGGCGTGCCGGGGTAGCCCGACAGCGACTCGATGACGGGGTAGGTCGTGGCCTTCGCGGGGTCGTAACCCTTGGGCAGCAACACGATCACCTGCCCGGTCAGGCCCGAGTGGCTGCCGGTCACCGTGTACGTCTGCACGCGCTGGCCGGGGCTCGGCAGGGGCGGGAGCACCGCCGAGCCGTGGAGGGCGTTGCGAAGCTGCACGGTGCCCCCGGCGTGCGGGTCGCCGGCGGTGACGACGTGGCCCACCTGGTCGGCGCCCGAACCGAGGAGGTCGGCCCACGACACGTAGACGAGGTACTGGTCGTTGAGGAGCACGCCCGCGAGCACCAGCACGAGTGCGTTGAGCAGCACGGTCTGACCTGCGCGCACCGCCACCCGCAGCCAGCGGCGACTCGGGTGCGGCCAGCCCGCGGCCACGACGACGAAGACGACGACGGCGAGGATGCCGAGCACGACCGGCAGCCCTTGGTCCGTCAGGCCCAACCCCATGCCGTCAGCAGACCAAGCGGGGATGACGGCAGGCTGGTCGCCGGCTGCGACCTTCCTGCACGCTCACCGGCTCCTTCCCCAACGACTTCTGGGCGTCTCCTGTGAACCTGGTCGTGCGTGGCGTCAGCGCGCCCAGAGGTACTCCACCTCGGGGCGCCCCGCTCCGGCATACCTCGACCGCCGCACGGCCACCCTGGTGTCGCAGAGGTGCTCGGCGTAGCGACGCGCGGTCACGCGGCTGACCCCGAGCGTCTCCGCGAGCTCGGTGGCCGAGCGCCCGCCGTCGGCGTCACGCAGCGCCTGCGACACCCGCGCGAGCAGCTCCTCACCCATGCCCTTCGGCAGGCGCGCCTCCGTGGCGACGCGAGCGCCCGCGAAGACCTCGTCGACCTCGGCCTGGGTGCCGAGCTCCGAGCCGCTCGACACCTGCTCGCGGTAGGCGCGGTAGGCCAGCAGCCGGTCGCGCAGGGTCGCGAAGACGAACGGCTTGAGGAGGTACTGGACGATGCCCAGCGACACTGCCGCGCGCACCACGTCGAGGTCGCGGGCCGAGGTCACCGCGATGACGTCGGCCCGGTGGCCGGCCGCCCGCATCGCCCGCACGACGTCGAGCCCGTGCCGGTCGGGCAGGTTCATGTCGAGCAGCACGACGTCGATCGGCTTGTCCTGCAATGCCTTCAGCGCCGCCTGGGACGTGGCGACCGTCGCGACCACCTCGAAGCCGGGGACCCGTCCCACGTACGCTGTGTGCGCCTCGGCCGCGATCGGCTCGTCCTCGACGACGAGCACGCGCAGCAGCTCGTCGTCACCCATCGCCGACCCGCTCCTCGTCACGCGCCTCGTCACGGTCCTCGACGACCGGCGCGAGGGGCAGGCGCACCGTGAACGTCGCTCCCGGCGGCCCCTGCACCTCGAGGGCACCGCCGAGCCGCTCGACGGTCTGGCTCACGAGCGCCAGTCCGATGCCGCGTCGCCCGGCCCTGCCCTGGTCCTTCGTCGACCAGCCGCGCCGGAAGGCGTCCTCGACACCGCCCGGCGGCAGGCCCGGCCCGTCGTCCGAGACCTCGAGCACGGCGTACGCGTCCTCGACCCACGAGTCGAAGGTGACGTGACGCTCGGGCCGCGGCGAGCTCGTGTCGGCGCCGACCGCGTCGAGCGCGTTGTCGATGAGGTTGCCGACGATGGTCACGACGTCGCGCGTGGGTGCCACGTCACGCGGCCAGTGGGCCCCGGGCTCGATGCCGAAGGCGATGCCGCGCTCGTGGGCCTCGGCCGCCTTGCCGAGCAGCACTGCGGTCAGAGCCGGTTCGTCCACCGCGCCGACGACGCGGTCGGTGAGCAGCTGCGACACCTGCAGCTCCTCGGTCGCGAACGCGATGGCCCGGTCGGTGTGGCCCAGCTCGATGAGGCTGACGATGGTGTGCAGCCGGTTGGCCGACTCGTGCGCCTGCGACCGCAGCGCCTCGGTGAGGCCGCGCGCCGAGTCGAGCTCGCCCGTGAGGGCCTCGAGGTCGGTGCGGTCGCGCAGCGTGGCGACGTGGCCGAGCAGGCGTCCCTTCCAGCGCGCGGGCCCGCGGTTGAGCACGAGCACGCGCGCCTCCGTGACGTGCAGCTCGTCCTCGTGGGTGGCGTCGTCGGTGAGGGCTGCCGCGAGCGGGGCGGCCAGGCCCAGGTCGGCGACGGCGCGGCCGACGGCGTCGGCGGGCAGTGACAGCAGGCGCGTGGCCTCGTCGTTGGCCAGCCGGAGCCGCCCGTCGAGGTCGGTGATGATGAGCCCCTCGGTGACGGCGTGGAGCACCGCGTCGTAGTACTCGTACATCTCGCGCAGCTGCCGCTCGCCCAGGCCGTGGGTCTGGCGGCGGATGCGTCGGGCGACGAGGGCGGTCCCGAGGCCGGACAGGGCCGCGGCGACCACGCCGGCGAGCAGCAGGCCGGGCAGCTGGGCCCGCACCCGCTCGCCCACGGCCGACTTGCGGATACCGACTGACACGAGCGCGACGACCCGGCCGCGGTCGGTGACCGGCACGACGACACGGGTCGACGGCCCGAGCGTGCCCGTGTAGTCCTCCTCCACGACCCCTCCGGCCAAGGCGGCTTCGGTGTGACCGATGAACTTCTTGCCGATCTGCGCGGGGTCCGGGTGCGTCCACCGGATCGCGTCACGGCTCATCACGACGACGAAGTCGGTCTGCGACTCCTGCTGCACGCGCAGCGCGTAGGGCTGCAGGGCCGCGGTCGGGTCGGTGCCCTGCACCGCCGTGACGACGTCGGGCGTGGCCGCCATGGTCCGCGCCACCGCGAGCGCGCGGGCCAGGGCCTCCTGGTCACCCGCCCTCTGGGCCTGCACGAACGCGCCCGCGAGCCCGGCCGCGACGACGAGCACGGCGACGATCACCTGCAGCGCGAAGGTCTGCCCGGCCACGCTCCAGCGACCGGGAGCGCCGAGCACTCGGGTAAGGGACCTGGGAGGCGAGCTCACCGGCGCACGTCCGGCCGCGAGAACTCAATGAACACAATCGTGACCCTAGTCACTGGCCACGGCAGCCTCGTCACATTCACCGGTCCCGTGCCACCACGCGGACCCAGCCAACGGAGGTCACCGTGAGTTCCACCGCCGACAGCGCCGTCGACGCCCAGCCGGGCCCGACCCCCAAGCGCGACCGCACCCATTTCCTCTACATCGCCGTCATCGTGGCGATGGTCGCCGGCATCGCCGTCGGGGCGCTGTTCCCCGAGTTCGGCAAGAGCCTCAAGCCGCTCGGCACCGGCTTCGTCAACCTCATCAAGATGATGATCACGCCGATCATCTTCTGCACGATCGTCCTCGGCATCGGCTCGGTCCGCCGCGCGGCCCAGGTCGGCAAGGTCGGCGGCCTCGCGCTCGGCTACTTCGTCACGATGTCCACCGTGGCACTCGCCATCGGCCTCGTCGTCGGCAACATCGTCAAGCCCGGTGCCGGCCTGAACCTCACGGCCGAGATGGCCGCCACCGGCAAGGAGCAGGTCGGCAAGGAGGCGGTCACCACCGTCGACTTCCTCCTCGGCCTCATCCCCGACACGCTCGTCTCGGCGCTGACCTCCGGCTCGGTGCTGCAGGCGCTGCTCATCGCCCTCCTCGTCGGCTTCGCGCTGCAGAAGATGGGCAAGGCCGGCGAGCCGATCCTCGGCGGCATCAAGCACCTCGAGCGGCTCGTCTTCCGCCTCATGGCCATGGTCATGTGGGCCGCCCCGATCGGCGCCTTCGGTGCCATGGCCGCGCTCGTCGGCGCCACCGGACTCGGCTCGCTCAAGAGCCTCGGCCTGCTGATGTTCGCCTTCTACGTCACCTGCGCGCTGTTCGTCTTCGTCTTCCTCGGCGCCATCCTCAAGCTGACGACCGGCATGAACGTCTTCTCGCTGCTGCGCTACCTCGCCCGCGAGTTCCTCCTCATCCTCTCGACGTCCTCGTCCGAGTCGGCGCTGCCGCGGCTCATCGCCAAGATGGAGCACCTGGGTGTCTCCCGCCCGGTCGTCGGCATCACGGTGCCGACCGGCTACTCCTTCAACCTCGACGGCACCGCGATCTACCTGACGATGGCGAGCCTCTTCATCGCCGAGGCGATGGACAAGCCGTTCAGCATCGGCCAGCAGATCGGCCTGCTCGTCTTCATGATCATCGCCAGCAAGGGCGCTGCGGGCGTCAGTGGCGCGGGGCTGGCGACGCTCGCCGGAGGCCTCCAGTCGCACCGCCCCGACCTCGTGCCCGGCGTGGGCATCATCGTCGGCATCGACCGCCTCATGAGCGAGGCGCGCGCCCTGACGAACTTCGCGGGCAACGCCATCGCGACGGTCATCATCGGCACGTGGGTCGGCGAGATCGACCGCGACAAGGCCGCCCGCGTCCTGGCCGGCGAGGAGCGCTTCGACGAGGCGAGCATGCTCGACGCCGACCACCAGCCGGTGCCCGCGGACCTCGACGGCCCGCCGCGCGAGCCGCAGCTCGTCGGCGCCCGCTGAGCGCGACGCGCACGACCTGCACGAAGGCCACGACCCGGCATACCGACTCGGCATGCCGGGTCGTCGCGTTCCACGTGCGTCGTGGCCCATCTCACGTGGCTGGGAGGCGTGCTCGGGAACCATTGCACCACAACGTCTTTCGGGAACGTGTGCGTCTCTTCGGCCGTTGACCAACGGCTTTCGTTTTGCCATGCGCCAAACCGGCGGGCACAGTTGAGGGTTCTACGAGACATCTGTGACACGCAACGTGAGGAGAAGACGGGGCCCTTCGTCGGGGCGCCGTCATGATGCATGAGTGAACTGACCAAGACTTCCGACGAGGTGCTGCACCCGGCCCTCGAGCCGCCACCGGTGAACCACGAGGAGGCAGCGCCGTCCAAGGTCGACAAGACCGTCTTCGGCGTCGCCGCGGCCGTCGCCATCGGCTTCGTGCTCTGGGGCGCGCTCGGCACCGAGAGCCTCAGCACGAGCGCCTCGAACGGCCTCGACTTCGTCGTGCACAACACGGGCTGGCTCTTCTCCCTCGTCGCCTCCGGCTTCGTCGCCTTCGTCATCTGGCTCGCGGCGAGCAAGTACGGCAACATCCCGCTCGGCGGTGACGGCGAGGCTCCCGAGTTCCGCACGTCGTCGTGGGTCGCGATGATGTTCTCCGCCGGCATGGGCATCGGGCTGATGTTCTACGGCGTCACGGAGCCGCTCACGCACCTCGTGAAGCCGCCGCCCGGCACGGGCGCCGCGGGCAACCCCGAGGCCGTGCAGACCGCCATGGCCACGACGATGTTCCACTGGTCGCTGCACCCGTGGGCGATCTACGCCGTGGTGGGCCTCGCCGTCGCGTACGGTGTCTTCCGCAAGGGCCGCTCGCTGCTCATCAGCTCTGCCTTCGCACCGCTCTTCGGCGAGAAGCGCGCCAACGGCAAGGCCGGCAAGGTCATCGACATCTTCGCGATCTTCGCGACGCTGTTCGGCTCGGCCACCTCGCTCGGCCTCGGTGCCCTGCAGATCGGCTCGGGTCTCGAGATCGTCGGCGGCATCGGCAAGGTCGGCAACGGGGTGCTCATCGGCATCATCGTCGTGCTGACGATCTGCTTCATCCTCTCGGCCGTCAGCGGCATCGAGAAGGGCATCCAGTGGCTCTCGAACATCAACATGGTGCTCGCGCTCGCCCTGGCCTTCTTCGTCTTCGTCGTCGGCCCGACGATCTTCATCCTCAACCTCGTCCCGACGACCATCGGCTCCTACCTCAAGGACCTCGCGATGATGTCGGCCCGCACCGACGCTGCGGGCGGCGACGGCATGAAGGACTGGCTCGCCGGCTGGACGATCTTCTACTGGGCCTGGTGGGTCAGCTGGACGCCGTTCGTCGGCATGTTCATCGCCCGCATCTCGCGCGGCCGCACCATCCGCCAGTTCGTCTCGGGCGTGCTGCTCGTGCCGTCGGTCGTCTCGCTGATCTGGTTCGCCATCTTCGGTGGCGCGGGCATCAAGCAGCAGCAGAACGGCCAGGACATCGCCGGCCAGTCGACGCCCGAGGGGTCGCTCTTCGCGATGCTCGGCCACCTGCCGTGGCCGACCGTCACCGCGGTCGTCGTCATGGTGCTCGTCGCGATCTTCTTCGTGTCGGGTGCCGACGCCGCGTCGATCGTCATGGGCACGCTCTCGGAGAAGGGCACGCTCGAGCCGTCGAAGAAGACCGTCGTCTTCTGGGGCGCCGCGACCGGTGCGGTCGCCGCGATCATGCTGCTCATCGGCGGCGAGGACGCGCTCTCGGGCCTGCAGAACGTCACGATCGTCGCTGCCCTGCCCTTCCTCGTCATCATGGTGGGGCTAGCGGTTTCGCTGGTGAAGGACCTCGCGCGCGACCCGCAGGTGGTCCGCCGGCAGTATGCCGTCGCGGCCGTCGAGCACGCCGTCGTCGCGGGCGTCAGCGAGCACGGCGACGACTTCTCGCTCACGGTCCAGGAGACCGCGCCCGGCGAGGGCGTCGGCGAGCTGGTCCAGACCGAGCCCGTCGAGACCGTCGAGGCTGTCGAGACCGTCGAGTCGGTCGCCCCGTCGCGCCGGGCGCCGACGGCGGCTCCGACGAGGTCACCGAGCACACCGAGAAGGTCGGCGCCTCGATGCGCCTCTGACCTGCCCGCGTCGTCAGCCGCCCGATCGGATGATCCGTCGTTCGATCGCGGCGGCGACGGCGCCGGCGCGGGTGTCGACGCCGAGCTTGGTGTAGATGTGCGACAGGTGCGACTTGACAGTGGCCTCCGAGACGAGCAGCTCGCGTGCCATCTCTCGGTTGCCGAGCCCCCGCGAGAGCAGCTCGAGCACCTCCACCTCGCGCTCGGTGACGACCGGGCCCGGTGAGGCGGTGCGCCGGACGAGGCGGGCCGCCACCGAGGGAGCGAGCACCGTCTCGCCGCGGGCGGTGGCACGGATGCCGGCGAAGAGCTGGTCGGGTGGCGCGTCCTTGAGCAGGTAGCCGACCGCACCGGCCTCGAGCGCCCGCAGGATGTCGGCCTCGGTGTCGTACGTCGTCAGCACGAGCACGTTCGGCGGCCTGGGCAGGCCGCGCAGCCGCGCCGTCACCTCGACGCCGCCGGGGCCGTCGCCGAGATTGAGGTCCATCAGCACGACGTCGGGGCGCTCCGTCGCCACGACCTCCTCGGCGGTCCCTAGGTCGCTCGCCTCGCCGACCACCTCGATGCCGTCCTGACCGTCGACGAGGGCTCGCAGCCCGGCGCGCACGACCGGGTGGTCGTCGACGAGGACCACCCGCACCGAGACGGTCGGCTCAGCCATGCCGGGCCCCCTGACCGTCGAGCGGGAAGCGCACCGACACCGTCGTGCCCTCACCCGGGGCGCTCTCGACGTCCGCGCTGCCGCCGAGGTCCGCAGCCCGCTGGCGTATGCCGTCGAGCCCCCTCCCACGGTCACCGCGCGGCGCCGGTCGGTCGAGACGCGTGGCGTCGAAGCCGCTGCCGTCGTCGCGCACGTCGAGCAGCACCTCGTCGGACAGGTAGGTGAGGCTGACCACGGCGCGGCGCGCATCAGCGTGCTCGACCACGTTGGCCAGGGCGCCCCGGGCCGAGCGCACGAGCGCGCTCGCGACCGCCGACGGGACACCGACGGGGTCGCCGTGCACGCGCACCTGCACGTCCACGCCGTGCGCGCCGATGGCCGCGACCCGTCGCAGCGCGGCCGGCAGGGCCTCGCCCGTCTCGTCGTCCTCGAGGTCGGCGGGGGCGAGGTCGCGCACGATCTGGCGCACCTCGTCGAGCCCCTCACGGGCCGCGCTGCCGGCGGCCGCCACGTGCTCGCGGGCCGTCGCGGGCCGACGGTCCCAGTCCTGCTCCGCGGCGCCGAGCAGGAGTGTGATGCTCGACAGGCCCTGCCCCACCGAGTCGTGGATCTCCCTCGACAGGCGCGTCCGCTCGGCGAGCGCACCCGAACGCCTCTGCGCCGCAGCAAGATCGGCCTGCGCCTCGGTGAGCTCGTCGATGAGCGCCTGCCTGGTGCGAGCCTCCCGCTCGAGCGCGCGGTACGACAGCACCGTCACGAGGGCGATGCCGACCGGACCGACGAACACCGTCGGGTCGAGGTCGTCGGTGATGCGGCTCCACGCCACGCTGACGACCGCGGTCATCACGACGACGACCGTGACGGCATACGCGAACGGGAGCACCTGGAGCACGGCGAACGCCACGGGCACGGCCGTCCACGCGAACGAGGGGGCCACGAGCGTCAGCGCCACCCACAGCACGACGACGACGCCCACCCACACCGTCGGCCACACCTCGCGGTCGGCGACGAGGCGACGCGTGGAGTAGGCGACGCCGAGCACGACCGCGCCGCAGAGGATGAGCACGGCCGTCACGTCGAGGTCGTGCCGCAGCAGGTAGCGCACCGAGCACGTCACGAGCAGCACGAGCAGCACGCCGTCGAGCCAGCGGTCGAGGCGTGCCACCGGGGCGAGGATGCCCTCCTGCACGAGGGCAGCGTAGGCACGGACGGGGCACGGCGGCATCATCCGATCGGCTATCCGGGTGTGGCCGGTCGCCCGACGCGGACGCGTGCCGTGCGAGGCGACAGTGGAGGGGAAGCCAGCACGGCACCGCCCCCGACCCACCAGGGAGACCACCATGAAGCGCACCATCGCCGGACTCGCCGCCCTCGCCGTCGCCGCCACGCTCCCGCTCGTCGGCAGCCCGTCGGCCACCGCCTCCGGGCGCCCCTCCGTGTACGCGCTGCAGGGTGACGCGGGCGGCTCGAAGTTCGAGGGCATCGGCGCCGACGAGCGCCGGGGCGTCTTCTACGTCAGCGAGGTCACCGGCGGCGAGATCCACCGCGGCACGGCGAACGAACCGCAGACGCAGCAGTGGCTCGCGGGCGACGGCACCGACGGGCGATTCACGGCCCGTGGCATCACGACGGACAGGCAGGGCCGCGTGTACGTCGCCGGCGGTCCCAACGGCATCGGCACGGGCCGCCCGGACCTCTGGGTCTACTCCGCCGACGGTGAGCTGCTCGCCGCCCTGCGCGCCCCCGGCGACAACGTGTTCCTCAACGACGTCGCGATCGGCCCCGACGGCGCCGCGTACTTCACGAACTCCAACGCTCCGCAGGTCTTCCGCGTCGCGCTCGACGACGGCGACTGGTCGGTGACCCGCTGGGCCGACGCGACCGGCACGATCACGCAGGCGGCCGGCTTCAACCTCGGCGGCATCGTCGTCAGCGCCGACCGCTCGGCCCTCGTCGTCGCCCAGGGCAACCTCGGCATCCTGTGGCGGTTCGACCTCTCGACGCGGGAGGCCACCCGTGTCGCGAGCGGCGACATCGCCCTCACCGATGCCGACGGCCTCGTGCGCCAGGGCTCGCGGCTGACCGTCGTGCGCAACTTCGCCCGGTCCATCGCGACGCTGAAGCTTTCGTCCGACGGCCGCGAAGCCCGCCCGGTGTCGCAGGTCGCCACGGACCCGACGCGCGTGCTGACGACGGCGAAGGTGCTCCGCGGCCGGATCCTCTTCGTGGACAGCAAGTTCGACGAGACCGTGGCCACGCCTCCGTACCAGGTCGTCACCGACCCAGTGGCACGATGAGCCGTATGCGGCACACGCGGGGAGCGAGGGTCGCGACGGCGGCCCTCGCCCTCGCCGCGGTCACCGCGTGCTCGGGCCCTACCACCACGACGGTGCCCACCACCGCACCACCGACCTCGACACCGGAGCAGATCCCCGTGACCTCGACGTCCCGGCCGACCACGTCGGCGGCTCCGACGAAGCCGCAGCAGCCGACCGCCGCCCAGCAGGCGCGGCTCGACGCCGACCTGCGCGACGCCGCGTGGGCCGACGACGTGACCCGCGCGAAGGCCTTGGTCGCCAGGGGCGCCGACGTCAACGCCAAGGACGAGACCCAGCAGTCCGCGTACCTCGTGGCGACGAGCGAGGGGCACCTCGCGCTGCTGCGGCTCGCGCTCGCCCACGGCGCGAAGGTCGACGACAAGGACAGCTGGAACGGCACCGGCCTCATCCGGGCCGCGGAGCGCGGGCACGCGCTCGTCGTCGGCGAGCTGCTGCAGGCCGGGATCGACCGGAACCACGTCAACCGCATCGGCTACCAGGCGATCCACGAGGCGGTGTGGCTCGGGCGAGACACCACGCGCTACGTCGACACGCTGCGCGTCCTCGTCGCCGGCGGCGTCGAGCTGACCCGACCGTCACGCGGCGAGGGCCTCACCCCGCTGCAGATGGCCCGCGAGCGCGGGTTCGACCGACTGACAGGAGTTCTCGTGAAGGCGACCACCGCCAATACCGTTGCCGCCCCCGACGCCGCGCTGCTCGCGGCCGCCGAGCGTGGTGATGCCGACGCGGTGGCCTCGGCCCTGCGAGCCGGTGCCGACCTCGAGGCCAGGGATGCGCAGCAGCGCACCGCCCTGCTGCTCGCCGTCACGGGCGACCACGTCGACGCCGCGAAGGTGCTCGTCGCGATGGGGGCCGACCCCGACGCGCTGGACGACCGGCACGACACCCCGTGGCTCGTCACCGGCGTGACGGGCAGCGTCGCCATGCTCGAGGCGCTGCTCCCCGCCGGCCCGGACCTCACGATCCGCAACCGCTACGGCGGCGTCTCCGTCATCCCGGCGAGCGAGCGGGGGCACGTCGACTACGTGCGTCGCGTCGTGCGGACCGGCATCGACGTGAACCACGTCAACGACCTCGGCTGGACCGCGCTGCTCGAGGCCGTCATCCTCGGCGACGGCGGCCCGCGGCACCAGGAGATCGTCCGCATCCTGCTCGCGGCGGGGGCCGACCGGTCCATCGCCGACAAGGAGGGCGTGACCGCGCTCGAGCACGCCCGGTCCAAGGGATTCGCCGCCATCGCTCGGATCCTCGAGCAGTCCTGAACCCGGGCGGGGCTGGCAGGCTGGTCAGGTGATCCTCCCCGACGTGCGAGACCCACGACTGGTCACGATCCGCCGCGGCGGCAGCCTGACGGACGGCGACCACCAGCTGCTGGCGCTGTGGGCGGCGACCTGCGCCGAGCACGTGCTGCCCCTCTTCGAGCAGGTGGAGCCCTCGGACCCGCGCCCCCGCGACGCGGTGGAGGCAGCGCGGGCGTGGGCCGCCGGGGAGATGCGCATGATGGACGCCCGCGCCCTCGGCGGGCACGCGATGGGGGCCGCCCGACCGCTGCGCGGAGCCGCGAGGTTCGCCGCATATGCCGCGGGGCAGGCGGCGTGCGTGGGCCACGTGCCCGAGCACGACCTCGGCGCCGCCGCCTACGCGATCAAGGCCGTCGTCGCAGCCGACCCGGGCGACGTGGACGCCGGGCGGCGTGAACGCGACTGGCAGCGTGAGCAGCTCGACCCGAAGGTGCGGCCCCTCGTGCTCGAGGACCAGGCCAGGCGCAACGCCATCTGCTGGCACGCCTTCAGCGACTGACGCGACGTTCCCTCTCCCGCAACACACCGTGAAGGTCACAACACGCCGGGATCGGACGCCGGTGCGTTGTGACCTGCTCGGTGTGTTGCCGCTCGGTCAGGTGAACTCGCGCACGAGCTCGGGGCTGACCTCGGCCAGCACGGCATACGCCTGCTCGACGGGGACGTCGACGACGTCGTAGTGCTGGGCTCCCGCAGCAGTCGTCGCGACGAGCGTGGCGAGGCCGGCGCGGCGCTGGAAGGGTGACTGCTGGACCGTCCAGCCGATGATGCCGGGGCGGTCGAGCACGACGCGACGACGGTCGAGCGAGCCCTGGCGCGTCACGAGGTGGTCGGCAGTCACGGCATGGCCGAGGGCCCGTGACCGGTCGAGTCCGAGCGCGAGCGCCGCGACGAGCAGCAAGGGGACGGTCACGAGCACGGCAGGGTTCCAGTCCCAGACGGCCCACGCGATGACGAGCGCGCCGGCCACGGTGACCGCCGGCACGAGCGCACGGGTCAGCCTGCGGCGGCGGGCGGCCGGCCCGTGACCGACGACGGGCCCCGAGACGGCGGCCGCGTCGGGGCGGATGAGTGCGGCGAGCGGTGTCACGACGGACGCCGGGGCGGGCGGGCACAGCCAGTCGGCGCCGCCACCGCCGCCACCCTGCTCGTGGGCGAGGCCGGTCGTCACGACCTTGAGCCGGCGGGCGCCGGCGAGACGGAGGCCGAGCGGCTCGTCGAGGCGGATGCCCCGGATGCGGGAGGCGTCGATGCTCGTCTCGCGATTGGTGAGCAGGCCGCGACGGGTGTGGAGGGTGCCGAGCCGGTTGCGGGTCAGCCGGAACCCCCAGAACGTCAGCACGTAGCCGGCGACGGCGAGGAACGACACGATCGCCAGGACGACCAGCACGTCCACCCACCATGGCAGCCCGATGACCCAGCGCGCGCCGTCGCGCACGGCGGTGCGTTCCTCGGAGTAGCGCGACAGCACCTGCGACACGAACGCGACGACCGCGGCCGCGCCGGCCAGCCCGGTGACCGTGAGCGGGGCGTAGCGCACCCAGGCGGGGTCGAGCTGCACGAGCAGCTCGTCGGTCGGAGCGGGCGCGGCGGCACCGGTGGGTGCCGGGAGCGTGGCCACGCTGGGGTCGACCACCTCGACCCGGTGGAGCAGCTCGGCCCGCAGGGCCCGGGCTGCGTCGATGCCGAGCGAGTCGAGCACGAGGTGCTCACGGGTGCTCCCCGCGGTCGAGATCTCGACCTTCGCGAGGCCGAGCACGCGGTGGTGCACCTTCGCGGTGAGGTCGACGGCGCGCACCTTGTCGAGCCGGGCCGTCGTCGTCTGCTTGTTGAGCAGACCGCGCCGCAGCTCGATCTGCCCGTCGCCGATGCGGTAGCGCGTCGTGGCCCAGCGCAGCACCCCGAAGGCGAGGATCACCGGCAGCGCCACGAGCTCCCACCGGTCGTCGCCGTCGGAACCGAGTCGCGCGACGAAGATCGCGAGCAGCGCCGGGAGGAAGCGCACGAGGGTCTCGAGCGGGTGGATGAGCAGCATGCGGGCGTCGAGGCGGCGCCACGGCGTGGCCGGGACCTCGGGCGTCCCCGGCGGCTGGGTCACGTCGCGTCGTCCGTCTCCGCGGCGGTCGCCGCGGTCAGTGTCTGCACGAGGGCGGTCGCCACCGGCAGGTCGAGGCCGTGGATGCGCACCGGGCCGGCCGCGGAGGCTGTGGTGACGGTCACGGAGGCGGGGCCGAGCAGCTGGGCCACGGGCCCGCGCTCGAGGTCGACCGTCTGCACGCGGCTGAGCGGCGCGATGCGCCGCTCCTGCCAGAGCCAGCCCGTCTGGGTGTAGACCGCCCGGGGCGTGGACTCCCACCGGTGCACGCGGTAGCGCCAGCGCGGCATGACCGCGGCGTAGCCCGCCGCGACGACCAGCCACACGCCACCCACGACCCAGTGGGCGGTGCGCGACGAGGACGAGTCGACGAACCACCACGCGACCTGCCCGGCGAGCAGGACCACGTCGACGAGGAGCGCCTCGACGGTCCACATCAGGACCGCCCGGCGCGACACCCGCTCGGCCGGCTCACGCAGCACGGCAGGCGCGCCACCATCGCGGTCCCTTGCCTCCACGGGCCCCACGGTGCCACACCTCGTGAGAGTGCTCCCTCGCGGCTGTCCTCGCGCGGCTCGATGACCGGGATTCGAGGTGACACCGCCACCCCGCACCGTTCTAGACTGCGCTGCCGCCCACCGGGCGGACGCGAGGCTGCGTCAGCTCGCGACGGAGCGAGTGTGGAGACAGCGGGTGACCCCATGACCGGTCTGGTGCTCGTCGAGGGACTGCCCGGCTCGGGCAAGAGCACGACGGCTGCAGACATCGCCGGCTGGCTCGACGCGAGAGGCGTTGCGGCAGAGCACTGGGCAGAGGGGCGGCTCGACCACCCCGTCGACTTCGAGCAGGTCGCGGTGCTCAGCACCGAGCAGGTGCTCGCCGTCGCCGCTGACTCGCCCGAGACGTCGTCAGCCCTGCTGTCGGCGGCCGAGCGGCACGGCGACGAGTGGCTCGTGCGCCACGCCCTCCACCCGTCATTGCCCGCCGAGCTCGTCGACCGGCTGAGGGAGCACGACGCGTACGACGGCTCGGTCGCGCACGACGTGCACTCGCGCGTCCTCACCGAGAGCTGGCGCCGGTTCGGGCGCACGGCGCCCGGTTCCCGGCCCGTGCAGGTCTGGGAGTGCGTGCTGCTGCAGAACCCCGGCTGCGCGCTCGTCGCTCGCGCCGACCAGTCCGCGCCCGTCCTCGCGGCGCACGTGGCGGGTCTCGTCGACGCGGTGCGATCCCACGAGCCGGTGCTCGTCTACCTCGACGCAGGCGACCCGCTCCGCGTCCTCGAGGCCGCCGCCGCCGAACGCCCCGGCGAGTGGGTCGAGGCGGTCGTGGAGTACCACACGGGGCAGGGCCTGGGCCGACGGATGGGCCTGCGCGGCTTCGAGGGCTACGTCGACTTCATGCGCCACCGCCGGGCCATGGAGCTCGACATCGTCGGGTCGCTCGACCTGCCCACGCTCGTCGTGCGGGTCGACGCCGACCACCGCGACGCGGGCCCCGGCAGGCTCGAGCAGGTGCGCGCCTTCCTCGCCGAGCAGCTGCAGCTCGACGACCGGCCGGAGCCGAGCCGGGTCGCCTGACGTGCCCCTGCACTCGGTCGAGGCGGTGCTCGACCCGGCCACCGACGAGCGGGTGCGGCACGAGTGGGACCTGCTCGCCGAGGCCGGTCTGCCGAGCCAGGCGAGCCACCGGGGCGAGTCGAACGCCCCGCACGTCACGCTCTGCGCGGCCGGTGACGTGTCCGACGCCGCCGAGGCGCGGCTCGCGGGAGTGCTGGGCTCGTTCGAGCCCCTGCCCGTGCGCCTGGGTGCCCTCGTCGTGCTCGGCTCGCGCCACCTCGTGCTCGCCCGGCTCGTGCTGCCGAGCCGGGCGCTGCTCGGACTCCACGCCCAGGTGCGCGAGGCGATGGGCGGGGCCGGCGACGTGCCCGAGCACGTCGAGGTCGGCCGCTGGGTCCCACACGTCACCCTGGGGCGTGGCCTCGGTCCCGGGCAGGTCGGCGAGGCGATCGCAGCGCTCGGCCGGCTGCCGCTGCTCGACGGCTCGCTTGCGTCGGTGCGGCGCTGGGACCCCACGGCCGGGCGCACGTGGCGGGTGGACGGCCTACCTACGATGGGCGCATGAGCCTCGGACCCCACGGCCGCCTCGAGCTGGGCCTCGACACGTTCGGTGACATCGCGCTAGGGCCCGACGGGGCCCCGCTCCACCCCGCCACGGTCCTTCGCGAGGTGCTCGCCGAGGGCGAGCTCGCCGACCGCCTCGGTCTCGACTTCTTCGGCGTCGGCGAGCACCACCGCGACGACTACGCCGTCAGCGCCCCCGACGTGCTGCTCGCCGGTCTCGCGGCCCGCACCGAGCGCATCCGGCTCGGCACGTCGGTCACGGTGCTGAGCAGCGACGACCCCATCCGGGTCTTCCAGCGCTTCTCGACGGTCGACGCGATCAGCAACGGGCGCGCCGAGATCACCGTCGGCAGAGGGTCGTTCATCGAGTCGTTCCCGCTCTTCGGCCTCGACCTGTCCGAGTACGAGACGCTCTTCGAGGAGAAGCTCGACCTGCTCGCCGCCGTCGTGGCAGAGAAGCCGGTGCACTGGGAGGGGTCGATCCGCCCGCCGGTGGACGTCGAGCAGGTCATGCCCGCAACGGAATCCGGCCATCTGCCGGTCTGGGTCGGCGTCGGCGGCACGCCCCAGTCGGTCGTGCGCGCGGCGCACTACGGCTTCCCCGTCGTCATCGCGATCATCGGCGGCGCCTCCCGACAGTTCGCGCCCCTCGCCGACCTCTACCGCCAGGCGCTGTCTCAGATGGGCAAGCCGGAGCTCCCGGTGGGCGTGCACTCGCCCGGCTACGTCGCCGCCACCGACCAGCAGGCCGTCGACGAGTTCATGCCGCACTTCGTGCCCTACATGAACAAGATCGGCCGCGAGCGTCGCTGGGCACCGATGACCGACGAGCAGGCGCTCGCGCAGCTCGGCCCCGACGGCGCCGTCTACTGCGGCTCGCCCGAGACGGTCGCCGCGAAGATCGTCGACACCGTCAAGGTGCTCGGCGTCTCACGCTTCCAGCTCAAGTACTCCATGGGCACGCTCCCGCACGACCAGCGGACCGAGTGCATCCGGCTCTACGCCGAGGAGGTCGTGCCGCGCGTGCGCGCCATGCTCGACGAGGCCTGACGTGAGGGTGCTCCTCCTCGGCATGGGGTCGCGCGGTGACGTGCAGCCCCTCGTCGCGCTGGGGGAGCGCCTGCGGCGGCGTGGGTATGCCGTGTCGCTGGCCGCGCCCGCCGACCTCGGTCACGTCGTGGCCGGGAGCGGGATCTCCTTCGAACCGTTCTCGTTCGACCTCGAGGGGCCGTTGCGCGACGGCCTCGGCCGTGAGGGGCTGCGCGGTTCGGCGACGACGCAGGTGCGCGAGGCGAGGCTGATGCGGCAGGTCATGGCGGAGACGTCCGTGGCGCTCGCGGACGACGTGACGCGGCTCGTCGACGGCGCCGACGCGGTCGTGTCGGGGGCGCTGACCTTCGACCTCGTCGACTCCCCGCTCACCGCCTCGCCGAAGCCACACGTCTACGCCATCTTCGCGCCGGTGTGGCCGAGCGCCGACGGCGACTCGGTCGCGCTCGGTCTCGCGCCCGGCCGCCGCTCGGTGCTCAACCTGTGGTGGAGCAGCCTCGCCGGTCGGGTCGCGCTCGACCTCTTCCGCCCCGCCGGTGACCTCGTGCGTTCCCGAGAAGGGCTGCCCCGCCGCACGTTCCGGTCGTACTCGGCTGCGGCGACGGGCACGCCGACGCTCCTCGGTGCCAGCTCGCTGGTCGTGCCACGAGCCGCCGACTGGCCGAGGGCGGTGCGGCAGACCGGCTTCTGGTTCCGGGAGGTGGACCCGGACGAGGGCGGCCTGCCAGCGGACGTCGAGGCGTTCCTGGCGGCCGGCCCGGCGCCCGTCCACGTCGGTTTCGGGTCGATGCCGACGCCCGACCCCGACGCGGTGGCGCGCGGCGTCGTCGACGTGCTGGGCTCGCTCGGCGCGCGGGGGATCGTGAGCGCGGGCCTCGCCGGGCTCTCCCTCGAGCGGCTCGACCGCCTCGACCGCCTCGACCGGGACCTGACCCCGGACGTGCTCGGCGTCGGACCGACGCGCCACGACCAGCTGTTCCCGCGCTGTTCGGTCGTCGTGCACCACGGCGGCGCCGGGACCACTGCTGCGGCCCTGCGCGC
>CBHRRQ010000039.1:0-21251 GCA_966081555.1 uncultured Terrabacter sp. | reverse complement strand
AGAGCCCAATCCTCCACTGAGATCACCCATCCAATCTGTCTGGGTGGCCTCGTTTCCACCGTCGCTATGGCCTCGTTTTCGAGCGTTGTCGACACCGTGACGCCGGCCACGCGCTGCTGGAGCGGACCGCGTGGAAGCCCTGCTCGCAGCTGGGCTACTGGTCCGCGTCGGCATGAGGCATGGGCGGATCGGCAAGACGCCTGGGCCGCCGATCCATGATGACGCTTGTCGAGCGGGGACTTCACCGCGCCGGCGCCGAACCGCTTGTTTCTCAGCGACATCACCGAGCACTGGACAGGTCAGGGCAAGCTCTACCTGCGTGCGGTCAAGGACCTGAACGCCAACCGCATGGTCGGCTACAGCATCGACGCACGGATGACGTACTCACTCGCGGTCGCGGCCCTCGACAACGCGCGGCGCCGAGCCGACGGCGCAGTCGTGGCCGGGTGCGTGCTGCACACAGATCCGGGGTCGCAGTTCCGCTCCAGGAAGCTGGTCCACCAGTTGCACCGGCACGGCATGGTCGGCCTTATGGCCGCGGCTGGCGACAATGCCGCGACGGAGTCGTTCTTCGCGCTGCTGCAGAAGAACCTCCTCGGCCGACGGCGGTGGGCGACCCCGAGAAGAGCTGCAATCGCGATCGTCACGTGGATCGAGCGGACCTATCACCGCCGCCGGCGCCAAGCCGGTCTCGACCGGTTGACCCAGTCGGATACGAGTCATACGCCAATCGCCATCAGGCGGCCTAGCCAGCCTGTCACCCATTCGTGCAGCGTCCCCGACAAAGTCAGCGTGTGTCAGGCCCTGGTATTGCTCGGATAGTGCTTAGGCTCTGGCGCTCGAACGTGCTGCAACTCTTGGTGGCAGGCACGAAACGGCATCCTTTTTCGGTCACCCGTGTGAGCGACGAGCCCGTACGGCCGCCGACGCTGGCTCATGCCTCCGCTCACGGGAACCAGGAGACCGCGTCGAAGGACGGGAACGTGTAGATATGCGTGGTCCAGAGGTACCCCGCAAAGAGCTCCACGGACAGAACAACTCCCAGTATCCCCGCCCTCAGCGACCGCGTGCTCTGGCCGAAAGCCATTGTCGTCGACGTCTCGACGAAGGGCCACATGGGAGCGATAGCCAACATCAGGTAACGAATGATGCTCGGGCTGGGGCGTGTCGCGGCGAAGAGGTACAGCGGGTAGACGAAGAGCCAGGTCCTGAGTTCAGTCCCCCACAGACGCCCGGCCTTACGCATCGCGAGGAGCGCGACGAAGAATATCGTGAACAAGGCTGCGACGCCCGCCGTCGTAAGGGCAGCCATTGAACCGAACCATCCACCGAACACTCCTTTGGAGTTCACATTTACGGGCCACGCTGCCAACGTGTCGAGGTAGGTGTTGGGGTGTCCAGACATCAGGTCGGCGAGCAATGGCCATAGCCCGAGCAAGCTTGCTGTGGCTACTGCCACTCCGGCGAGATACACGCGATCTCGCATCGCGAAGCCGCGGCCCTCATTCCGGACGCGCATGAGCCCGTGTACCGCAACCACGACCGCCAGCGGAAGCACAATCGGCCGAGTCAACGCAAGGAAGATGGCGCACAACAATACGAGTCCGTAGCGACGGACCCGCAGGGCCGTGAGCGCGCAGGCCAAAAGTAAGAGAGCCAAGCTCTCGGGATACCCGACCTGCATGAGCACGGCTGTGGGGAAAGCGCACAGGCAAGCGATCATCGCGCTCGCGCCGAAACGACCCATTCGGCTGAAGGCGAGCCGATAGATCAAGACCATCGCACCAGCCCCGAAACAGATGCTCAGTAGCCAGCCGCTGATGTGAAAAGGGAGACCCGTCAGCCAGTGGACGGCGCGCATCAACATCGGATAGAGCGGTAGGAACGCCCACTCGCTCTGGGCCAGGTGATCGCCCTCCACCACCGGGGGGACTGGATAACCGTTCTCGGCAATCGCTCGGAACCATTGTCCGTCCCAGTTGTCGAGGGAACCCCAGTAACTGCCGCCGATGGTCCCCGACGACACATGGTATCCGCGAACGCTGACCGGGACCGGGACCTGCCGGGCTCCGCCGACAGCCAGGAAGACTGCATTTATCAGCGAGAAGGCTGCGTATACAGCCAGTGGAACGAGTGCACCCCTGCCCGTCGCAGCACGCGGGCCCAGCGGTGTGTTCAGATGCGGCCTCCGCATCTCTTGCTCAGGCATCGACTGCGTAGGGCTCAGCGCTGTGAACACTCACAACGCTGACCCGAGGCCGGCGACCACCGCCCGGTGATGTTGACAGAATCAAGTCCATTCCTCCCCCGATGTCGCAATGGTGCGACCTTACGTGGGGACGTGCGCTGTTGCTGCGAAATGGCAGTTCTCAGGCTCGGTATCGGGTCAACGGTTTTGGCTCGAGCGGCCGAAGAGCCCGAACATCCCCCCTCGCGCTTGCCGCCGCGACGCCGCCTGCGGGAGTTGCTCCTCCTGCAACAGATGGAGCATGATCTGCGGACCGGGAGGGGGCCAGTCACGCGCGCGAGGATCATTGGTATCCATGAAGAACTCGGTCCAGCCGTGGTCATCGCGGTAGCGCAGCTTGCCCCCGCCGACGTAGTACCAGCCTGCAGGCTTCTCGTTCATGCCCTCGCCCCCCAGCGAAACGCGTCTGTGAAAATACCCCTTCGCACGTCAATGTAGGGCTTCAACTACGCCAAAACGTCGTGTGTCTGATTAGTCCGCTTTGACCGCGCGCCAAGGCCATTCGTCTTTCGCGCCCTCGCGTTGAGACCGAGAGGGCCCTTAGTCGACATCATCGGTCAGGCGGCCGAAACGGATCGAAGCGAGCCTGCGGCTAGGCTTGGCCTGGCTCGCAACCCGCGAGCAGGTGTGCCGGGAAGTCTGGTCGGCGTCCGATGACGCATTCCTCGAGGAGCCACATGACCGACAACCGCGCGCCAGTCTCCAGTTCACGCCTCCTGAGCAGGGGCTCATGGCGGGAGGCACGGTTCGTCGCCGATCTGCTCCGCACTGAGACTGCGGGCGGCGCGGTGCTCCTCAGCGCCGCACTTCTAGCGCTGGTGTGGGCAAACTCCCCGTGGCGGGACGCCTACGCAAGCCTGCGCGACACGACCGTGGGACCCAAAGCGTTACACCTCGAGCTCTCGTTCGGCGCGTGGGCGTCGGATGGCCTCCTTGCCGTGTTCTTCCTGGTGGCAGGCATCGAGCTGAAGCGAGAGTTCGTGGCCGGAGATCTCGCCGACAAGCGCAAAGCGGCGCTTCCGATTGCAGCTGCGGCGTCCGGCGTGGCCATACCTGCGGGCCTATTCATCGTCACCGCGACGGTCCTCAGTGGAGGCTCCGAGGCCTTGGCCGGCCTCCTCCGTGGCTGGGCCATACCAACGGCTACGGACATCGCCTTCGCCCTCGCTGTCCTAGCGGTGATAGGCACGCATCTGCCGAGCGCGCTGAGATCATTCCTCCTGACGTTGGCGGTCGTGGACGACCTCATCGCCATTACGATCATCGCGGTCTTCTACACCGAGAAGCTCGACCTTCTGTGGCTTGCCGCCAGCATCGCGCCACTCGCCCTGTGGCGCCGGCTGCTCGTGCGTCGCGTCACGTACCCCCTCCTGCTAGGTCCCCTCGCCGTCCTGGTGTGGGGGTTCGTCCACGCAAGCGGAGTGCACGCCACGGTCGCTGGCGTCCTCCTCGGCCTGCTCGTCCCTGTAAGCCGTGAAGTGGAGGACGACCCCGGCCGACGGTCGCTCGCCGAGCGCCTCGAGTACCGACTCAGACCGTTCTCCGCCGGGCTTGCTGTACCGATTTTCGCCTTCTTTGCTGCAGGTGTCACGGTGGTCAGGGGCGGGTTCGAGGCAGCCGTGCGTGACCCTGCGGCCATCGCCGTCGTTGTGGGCCTCGTCGTTGGAAAGACGGTCGGCGTCCTAGGTGGAACCTGGGCAGTCTCCCGCTTCACGCGAGCGGAACTGGACGAAGATCTGGCGTGGGCAGACGTCTTGGGAGTCTCCTTGCTCTCCGGAGTCGGCTTCACCGTCAGCCTCCTCGTGGGGAACCTCGCTTACGGAGGCGGGTCCGCACGCGACGACCACGTCAAGCTAGCCGTGCTTAGCGGCAGCCTCATCGCGGCGGTGCTCGCCACCATCGTCTTGCGGTCTCGTAACCGGCAATATCGTCAGGTGTTGCCAGACGAAGCTAGCTCGCCGTGACTTTCGACGTCCCAGGACGGGACCGGATGGGGTGGTCAGGTCGTCGTCGGGCTGTTCCGACCGTGTCATGTCGGCATCAGCGCGAGCGTCAGTGAGCAATCTGGGGATCGCGGCCAAGACGGCCATCACGGGCGCACCGTTGAAGACTGGAGTGATCAGCGTCATGGCCGGGGCTAGAAGCCACGCACGCCTGCTGGCCGCCGCGTAGACGATCAAAGCCAGCGCGACACACGCGCGCGGCACGAAGAAGGTCGCGCCTTGCGAGCCACTCGACGCCAGGACAAGGTGCACCCATTCAAGCCACGCAGACGGTGAGATCGCGGCTGACACCCCGACGAGCACTGCACCGGTGAGGGTGGCCCGCAGGACTAGCGGCCACTCGCGGCGGGCAACGTACCAGATCACCACGGCGGCGGAGGTGACCTTGGTTAGGGAGGGCAGGAGCAGCGCCTCTGCATTCCCGCGCACCGTGAGGACGAGGGAAGCAGCCAAGAATAGGTAGATGTTGCCGATCAGCAGCTCGGGCGTCAGGGCGAGGACGACGACCATGGCCTTCCACCAGGGAAGGGGGCGAAGCAGCCAGGCCAAGATGGCGAGCTGAGCGGCCAGCCAGACGAGCTGAAAGGCTGGCCACGGGAGCACTCTCAAGGGGGTCAAGAGCTGCGCGAAGAGGGGCGAGTACAGGTAGGCGTCAGTCTCACCGGGCGACCGGGTGTACCAGGACGCAGTGTCCTGGAGCGCGACCCAGTAGGCGTGAGAGTCGATGCCGACTGCCCCTTCAGCGGTGTATCGGAGCACCTGCATGATCGAGAAAAGGACCACCCCAGGAACCGCTCCCAACCACGCGGCACGCGCCATATCGCTACGACGCATCGGACCCCCTGAAGTCGCTCGACAGTGCCCGGCGCCGCGTATCGGGCACTGTCGACGTTAACGTCGCTACGCGCCGGCGCGGGACACCGAAACCGAGGGTAGCGCCGCTGCCGCCACGGCACAGCGGTTTGGTCGAAGGTGGGTATGCCACCACCGATAGGGTGCACCGTAGGCGCGACTGCGCTGTAATCGAGAACCGAGGAAGTGAGCCGATGAGCACGGATCCCCGGCAGGAGCGGACACTCGGCCAGCTGGTCGCGTCTGCAACGCAGGACATCTCGACGCTGGTGCGCAGTGAGATTGCGCTGGCCAAGGCGGAGGTCTCGGTTCAGGTCAAGAAGGCGGGCGTCGGCGGCGGCCTGCTTGCGGCTGCGGGCGTCATCCTCTTCTACTCGGTCTACTTCATCTTCATCACGATCGCGGAGGGCATCGAGGCGCTCGGCCTCCCGCGTTGGCTCAGCTTCCTCATCGTCACCGTGGTGATGCTGCTCGTCGCCGGCGTTCTGGCGATGCTGGGCATCCGCAAGATGAAGACGGTCAAGCCCACGCCGGAGAAGACGATCGCGGAGGCACAGACCACTGTCGCCGCCCTCAAGGCTGCCACCGAGCACCCGGGCACGGTGGTTCCCGCGGCCCGTCCCGAGTGGGACCGCAAGGACATCCCTGCCACGGCGGCCGCGCCGTCCGCAGAGCCTGATCCGTCCCGCGACGCCTGAGACCTGACCGCCCCTCCACATGTCTCTCGACGCTGCCTTCGTCAACATCGACGGCCCGTGGGAGCACCGCTACGTCTCCGCGAACGGCGCCCGGTTCCACGTCGCCGAGCTCGGCGACGGCCCGCTCGTGCTCATGCTGCACGGCTTTCCGCAGTTCTGGTTCACCTGGCGCCACCAGATGGTGGCGCTCGCCGACGCCGGTTACCGTGTCGCCGCGATGGACCTCCGCGGTTACGGCGGTTCCGACAAGCCGCCCCGCGGCTACGACACCTACATGGCGACGCTCGACGCCGCTAGCGTCATCCGTGCTCTCGGCGAGCAGGACGCCGTCGTCATGGGGCAAGGCCTCGGTGGCTGGGTGGCCTGGTGCATGCCGGTGCTGCGCCGCGACGTGACCCGGGCCGTCGCCTCGTTGTCGATGCCGCACCCGCGCATCATGCGCCACGCCACATGGACCGACTCGAAACAGCGGCGGGCCTCCTCGTGGATCGCGGCGCTCCAGAAGCCGTTCGTCCCCGAGCGGGAGATGGCGAAGTCGCACGACTACGTCGAGAACCTGCTCCGGTCCTGGGCTTCGCCCTTCGGCACGTTCCCCGAGAAGGAGGACGTGGAGCGCTACGGCGACGCGATGATGATCCCGTTCGTCGCCCACTCGGCCGCCGAGCACTACCGGTGGCTCGGGCGCTCGTCGGTGCGCCCCGACGGGCCTATGTTCATGCGCCGCATCCGTCACGCGATCCGCGTCCCGGTGCTGCAGCTGCAGGGCACCGACGACGGCTGCGTCATCGCCGGCGCCACGCACGGCTCCGGCGCCTTCGTCCCCGGGGACTACCGCCAGGTCAAGATCCCCGGCGCCGGCCACTTCCTCACCGAGGAGGCTCCCGACCAAGTCAACGCAGCCCTCGTCAAGTGGCTCGGATCCCTTGCCTGACATGGAGTTCGAGCTTCCACAAGCCGGCGGAGTCACGTGGTCCGTCTGCGTCCGTGACGGGTCAGGTATGCCGCTCGGTGTCGCAGGCACGGACGAACCGTTGCGCACGGCATCCGTCGGCAAGGTGCTCCTGCTCGTGGAAACCGCCCGGGCGATCGCTGCAGGTGAGCTGTCCCCCGACGAGCCACTGACCCGCTCGGTAGACCTGTGGGTGGGCGATTCCGGCCTGTGGCACACCCTCTCCGTCGAGAGTCTTCCCCTTGTCGACGTGGCAGCGCTGGTGGGCGCCGTGTCCGACAACCTCGCGACGAACGTCCTGCTGCGACGGGTCGGTCTGGCTGAGGTCGCCGCGCGAGCCACCTCGCTGGGCCTGCGTGCCACCGCGTTGCACGACCAGGTCCGCGACGTGCGGGAGGCCGACCACCCCGCCACCCTCTCGACGGGAACGGCCGGCGAACTGAGCAGCCTCATGAGCAGGTTGGCCAGCGGCACAGCGATGGGCCCTGACGCCGACCAGCTCGTCCGCCAATGGCTGTCCGCCAACGTCGACCAGTCGATGGTCGGGTCGGCACTCGTCGAACAGGGTGGTCTGGACCCGATCGCCCACCACGCGTCGCTGGACCTGTCGACAACCTTCTGGAACAAGACCGGCACGGACGCCGGCGTCCGCGCCGACGTGGGAGCGGTGAGTGTCGGCGACCGGACCGTGACGTGGGCAGCCATCGCGAACTGGGATCCGACGCCCGGCACGACCCTTGACCACCTGACGGTCTGGGCCGTACTGCGCGGCATGCGCCACATTGGCGAGAAGGTCCTAGCTCAGCTAGGCGCCTGAGTACCGCGCGCGACCGGTTCACGGTGCGATTCTCCGAGAACCACATTTTGGTCCGGCATCACATCGGCCTCAGACCGGGCGCTTAGCGGCTCAAAGGACTGCAAGACGGCGCCAAGGGCGAGTGCGATCGACACCAGGAAGAAGTAGTTGAAGAACGACTGCTTGGAAAAAAGGACTGCGGCAAGCACACTCACCCCAACCGCCATCGCGAATCCACCGAGACTCCGCGCAAAGAGAGCCGTGGCAACGGCGGCGACTGCCAGGCCGGTCGCAACGGGCAACCACCTGAAGGCAGTCGAGTCGGCCCAACCCCAGGACGTGATGCCCTGAACCAAGATGGAAATCGAGTCCGATCGGACCAATCCACCGACGTGGGCCCCCGAGAGCGCCTTCCAGAAGGCGGTCAGATCTGCAAAGGCCCACGGGAACACCAGCGCGACACCGGTGGTCAGGAAAACGAAGACTGCTCGTGGTGTGATCCACGGTCGGAGCAGCAGCACGCAAGGCGCGATCACGACGAGGTACTGCTTAGAGACCACGAAGGCGGCGAGGATGGCGGCTCCTGCGACGACGTGACCACGCCGGATCACCAGCAGGCCCACACCCAAGAGCACAACGCTCAGCGACTCGGTCCAGGCTTGGTCCACAAGGAACACGAGGCCGGGAGCCAGTGCCAATGCCAGTGACTGTGACCGTTGGTCCCTAGTACTTCCCCGCCCGTGCACCAACAGAGCCAGCAGCGTTAAGCCGACCGCAGCGGAAAGTCGGACGTCGCCCAAGACGTATCCGGACACGGCGGCGAGGAGAACTGCGGGGGGGTACGGAAAGCCCAGCGAGATCCGGCCGTCGACCAAGACTCCGGGAGCGAAGAAGGCCGCTGACTCCTCCGGGGTGTAAGGGTTGCTGAAGGTCATCGCATACGGGTTATGCCCAGAAAGGAACTCGCCCACCCCCTCGCGTAGCACGACCTCGACGTCGATGCGTGGCGCGTGGCCCTTCAGATAGAACACGAGCGCGATGAAGTCGGCGAGGATGACCAGGATGGACGGTCGCAGCCTTGCGATTCGCAAGTCAGTTCTGGCCGCCAGCACCACGGCAACACACAACACACACCCCCCCACCATCAGCAATGACGGCGGCCAGGCTGTCCCCACCATGTAGCTGAAGTTTAGGAATGCACCAATGGCCGCCACCGCGGGGGTGGCCGTCGAGAGCCCACCTCGGGCCGCCGAGAATTCTGTGGCGCTCGAACAAACAGGGAGGGCGACCACGGCGACCGCGACCATAACGACGAGTGCTGGCTCCCTCGGCAACCGACCCATCGCGAAGAAGTAGGCGGTGAGGAGGCACACACTGGCGAGCAGCCAGATCCTCACACCCGCTTCGTCGAGCCCGCCGGCAACGGGGTTGCGACGTGATGGCACGCGTCGCCGACGCACGCCGCGTTCCTGAGCAGTCACGCGTCGGAGCGTAAAGGACATAAAGCACGGTTCTAGGTCGAAACCGCCAAGATGCAGCCTGTGTCTACCACCAGAATGCTTCTTACGGCATCCACCGTGCGTGGGGTAAGACCTCTCGAGCCGCTCGGCGACGTCGGAGCACTGCCGAAATTTCGGATCATACTGCTATTATTTGGACATATCCGTCCAAGACGGATCCGGTTGTGCGACAAAGAATCTCACTGATTCTGCATTTGTCGGACACAGAGCGAAAATGCCACCTAACGTGAGCGTGGCCGGGGTCGGGGGTCGAGTCCGGACGCACTCACAAGGGGTCATCTGTTCATGTCAAGAATCAATCCATCTGCGAAGCTGCTACCGCCCGCTCGGCGGCCGCGGTCCGCGGGGGCTTCACGCAATCGAGGTCGCCGCATGGCGGGGGGCTTCGTAGCTCTAACCATGGCTGTGCCGACGGTCGTCTGGACGTCAACGCCAGCACAGGCTGCCACCGCAACCATCTCTGGCGGTGTCAAAGTCAGCGGCACCACCTATGCGAAGTCGGGGGACACCCTCCAGATCGACACCAGCACTTCGCTCAACCCTGGCGGTAACCCTCGCGCCAAGTGCGTGCTCTTCCAGGACGTCACGTCGGGCACCCCGGTGCTGGTGGGCTCTGCATGGAACGGGAACGGCGCGCAGGAGTGGTCGTTCTCCTTCGTCGCGGGCGCCGACAGTGGCGTTCGGACCGTTCGGGCGACGCCATATACGGACACGGTGGACGGTCGACGGACAGCGGGGCAGTCGACGGGCAACATCTGCAAGGACGGCAGCGTCGACAACAAGGACACGTGGGCCACCGTGACCTACACGCTGGCCAACACGCCTCCCGCCATCACGGCAATAGTGGCCCCGGCTCCTGAGACTCCTGCAGCTCAAGCAGCCTGGTACCGCGGTGACGTGGTCGTCACCTGGAGCTGCCAGGACCGCAGTGGCACCGGCCTCAAGTCTCCGGGATGCCCCCCGGCACAGACCTTGACCGGTGAAGGGGCGGGTCTCTCCGCCACGGCTCAGGTCAGCGACGTCGTGGGGAACATCAGCCAGGGCAAGGTCGACGGCATCAACATCGACCGGCACGCCCCACTGACGACGGCCGTCGCTCCCACCGGCTGGCAGAACCACCAAGTAACGATCACGCTCGCGGGGCAGGACGCCTTGTCCGGCGTCGCTTCCACGGAGTACACGCTCGACGGCTCGGGTTGGCTCGCCTACCCCGGCACCGGAATCACGGTCGGTGAGGGCCAGCACACCCTGTCGTACCGGAGCACGGACGTGGCCGGGAACGTCGAAACCGCAAAGACCACGCAGGTCGACGTGGACTCCACAAAGCCAGAGATCTCGTCGTCGCAGACGCCGGCCAAGAACGCCAACAACTGGAACAAGAGCGATGTGACGGTGAAGTTCGCCTGCAGCGACAGCCTCTCCGGCGTGGCAGCCTGCACGGCGGACGAGCTGGTCAATGCGGAGGGCACCACGGTGGTGAAGGGCACTGCCGCGGACAAGGCGGGCAACACCGCTGAGACCACTCACCACGTCGACATCGACAGGACAGCTCCGACTATCGACGAGACCGTGAGCGGTACCCCGGGTCTCAATGGCTGGTTCACGAGCGCTGTTTTCGTCACCTTCGCGTGCAACGACGACCGCTCCGGCATCGCTTCGTGCAGCGCTGCGACACCGTTCGGCGACGGCGCGGCACAAGGCGTGACGGGCACTGCCATCGACGCCGCAGGCAATAGTCAGGTCCGGTCCGTGAACGGGATCAACGTTGACACTGTGGCTCCGGTCACGACCACCGAAGCACCACTCGACTGGCAGACGGATGACGTGACGCTCCAGTTCAACGCCACGGACCAGACGGGTCTGTCTGGCGTTGCCTACACGGAGTACAGCGTCGACGGCGGAGACTCGTGGACGAAGGCCCGGAGCGTCACAATGGGCGAGGGCAACCATGCGGTCCAGTTCCGGTCCGCTGACGCTGCCGGCAACGTCGAGCAGGCACAGACTGTGACCGTGATGGTCGACAGGACCGACCCGACCATCACGGCTGTTCCTGACCGCGGGCCGGACAGCAACGATTGGTACAGCGCGCCGGTCACTTTCACGTTCTCATGCGCGGACGCGGGGGGTTCTGGCCTTGCTGACGCCTGCCCTGAGCCAGTCACGCTCGAGGAAGGGCGCCACCCGGCATTCACCCGCCAGATCTCCGACGTCGCGGGCAACATCGGCGAAGTCGAGGTCGGCGCGGTGGCTGTCGACTCCACGCCGCCGAACACCACGGCATCGGCGCCGACCGGCTGGCAGAAGGATGAAGTGACCGTGACGCTATCCGCTGCCGATGCCCTCTCAGGTGTCGCCAGCACGGAGTACGGCCTCGACGGTGGTGCTTGGACTGCGTACACCGCGGCTGGGATCCCCCTGGCCGAGGGCAAGCACACGATCGCGTACCGCAGCACGGATGTGGCCGGCAACGTGGAGATGACGCAGCTAGCCAGGGTCGACATCGACCTCACTGCCCCGAGCATCACTTCAGCCCAGAACCCGGCAGCGAACCCAGACGGCTGGAACAAGTCCAACGTGACCGTGAGTTTCGCCTGCGGCGACAACCTGTCTGGTGTCGCTTCGTGCACGACACCCGAGACGGTGACTGCCGAGGGTGACTCAACGATCACCGGCACTGCCATCGACAACGCCGGCCGCAGCAACTCCGTCGACCGAACGGTGCGGATCGACAAGACGGCCCCGACGATCGAGCGGACCATCACGGGGACACTTGGCCTCGACGGGTGGTACACCAGCGATGTTGCCGTCGGCTTTGCCTGTGCTGACGACCGGTCCGGTGTGAAGGCCTGCTCGCCGGGGAGCACTCTCGGCAACGGCGCGGGCCTGAGCGTCAACGGGACTGCGACGGACGCCGCCGGGAACGATGCCTCCATCGATGTGGAGCCGATCAACGTCGACAAGGACGCGCCGTCCACCTCGACAAACGCTCCGAGCGGGTGGCAGACGGATGACGTCACGCTGTCGTTCTCTGCCACGGACCAGGACGGCCTCTCTGGCGTCGCCTACACCGAGTACAGCCTCGATGGCAGTGCGTCCTGGGTTCGCGGCACGAGCGTTCTCCTGGGCGAAGGCTCCCACGACGTGCTCTATCGCAGCGCGGACCGAGCCGGCAATGTCGAGCGCACCCGCACGGCCAACGTCCGCGTCGACCGGTCGGCTCCGGCCGTGACGATCGAGGGCTCTGCCAGCGTCACGTCGCCGACTGTCTCCGTGCGGGGCACCGCCGCGGACATCGGCAGCGGCCTCGCGGGGGTGACCATCAACGGCACGCCGGTCGCGGTGACCGACGGTGGTTATGCAGCGGACGTGGCCGTCGACTGCGGAGCCAACACCGTGACGGCCGAGGCGACCGACGCCGTCGGTCGAAGGTCGACGGCAAACCTGGTGGTGCAGCGCGTCTGCGTGATCCCAGAGGTGTGGACCACTGGCGGCTTCTTCGCCCCCGTGGACATGACGACAGCGGGTGGGCCGCGGGTGGTCAACACCGTCAAGGGCGGGTCGACGGTTCCGCTCAAGTTCCGCGTCTACAAGAACGGCGCCGAGCAGAAGGACGTGGCCGTGGTGTCTGGCATGAAGGTGGCCAACGTCGCCTGTGTGACCGGCGACACGAGCGCACCTGTCGAGCAGCTGGTCAGTGGCGGCACGAGCCTGCGATACGACGGCACGCAGTTCATCCAGAACTGGAAGGTTCCAACTGTTGTGGGCTGCTACGCCGCCAGCGCACAGCTGGTGGACGGCTCTGCGATCACCGCGTACTTCAAGGTGAACAAGTAGGACGGATCCGCGCTGCTCCACATAGAAGGGAGGTCCCGCCGAGCGCGTCTCGGCGGGACCTTCCGTCGTGGGTCAGGAGTTCACGAACGTCTGTGGACCCAACGCCTGACACCCACGAAGCCCCGCCTTCGGGCGTGCGGAGCTCTTTGTGACCTATGCGGTGTGGAGTGCGTCCCGCTCTGTCATGATTCGCTCGCCAGATCACTTCTCACAGGGGCTCTCCATGCTCAGTCGCCGTCCCTTCGCGGCGGTCCTGACGCTTGCGCTCGCCGCACCCGTCACGGCCTTGTCCTCCTCCCCCGCCACCGCTGCGCCGACCACGTCGGCCGTCTCGGCTGCCAAGCCGGGCGCTGCGCCCACCGCCAAGCCGGGCGCCAAGGCCAAGCACCAGTCGCGCCCCAAGCGCTCGCGCGACGCCCAGCCGGCTCACGACCCGCACACGGTCCTCGTCAAGTTCAAGACGCACGTGTCGAAGGCTGCCCGCGACAAGGCGACCCGCAGCCGTGGAGGGCGCACCGCCGACGCGGTCGCAGGCACCGGCTTCGTCAAGGTCACGACGACCGGCATGGCCGATGAGCTGGCGAGCCGGCTGGCCTCCGACCCGGCGGTCGCCGACGTCACCCTCGACTACATCCGAACCTCGACAGCAACCCCGAACGACCCCTTCTACGGCGATCTCAACGGTGACAGCATCCCCGAGCAGGAGTACCTGAGCACCGTGCGTATGCCGGATGCCTGGGACCGCTCGAAGGGTTCGCTCACGCCTGTGGTCGCCGTCATCGACACCGGCGTCAACGGGCAGCACATCGACCTCACCGGTCGCACCATGTCCGGCATGAACTTCGTGCCCGCCACGCCGGTCGGGATCGCCACCGGCGCCAACAGCGACGACAACGGCCACGGCTCGATGGTCGCTGGCATCATCGCCGCCGAGACGAACAACGCCGAAGGTGTCGCGGGTGTGGCCTGGAGCGCCAAGGTCATGCCGGTGAAGGTGCTCGACTCGTCCGGTCAGGGCAGCGACACCAACGTCATCAAGGGCATCGACTGGGCCGTGTCCCACGGCGCCAGGATCATCAACCTCTCGCTCGGCGGTCCCGACGACAGCCCGGCCCTGCACGACGCGGTGAAGAATGCGGTCAGTAAGGGCGTACTCGTCGTCGTAGCGGCCGGCAACTCCGGCTCCGACGAAGCGGAGTACCCGGCGGCCTACCCGGAGGCGTTCGCCGTCGGCGCGACCGACGGTCAAGGCACCGTCACGGACTTCAGCACCCACGGCGACTGGGTGGACGTCGCCGCCCCCGGCTGGGGCATCTGGTCGACCGACCGGTTCGGCGACTACGACTTCGGCGACGGCACCTCGTTCGCCGCTCCGATCGTCTCGGGCGTGGCTGTCCTGCTCCGCACGCAGAACCCGACGTGGACTCCGGCCCAGATCTCGGCCCGCCTGCGCTCGACGGCGCGCGACGCGGGTCCGCGCGGCATCGACCCCTTCTACGGCGCGGGCGTGCTCGATGCGGGCAACGCGTTGGGTGCGGGAGCCAACTGGGACATCGACCAGCCGGCCCCGGGCCCCAACGAGCCCAACGACGTGCCGAGCCGGGCCACGGCTCTCACCGGCACGATCCAGGGCAGCATCGGCGTCGAGGGCGACACGGACTGGTACCGCTACGACTCCCCCAGCCAGCGGGACACGCTGGTCAAGGTCACGCCGCCCCTGCTGGACGTGAACCAGCCGCAGAACGTCGACCCCGTCCTGGCGGTCTACGACGAGCAGCTTCGGCTCGTCGCCCTGGTCGACCAGGGCGCTGAGGGCGACGCCGAGTCGACCTACGTCCGTATGGGCGCCGGCATCTACTACGTCAACGTCCGCAACTTCAACGGCTCGCGCGTCGGGGCCGACCGGCCCTACACGCTGACCGTCGCCCCTGAGAACACCGGCCGTCTGCTCGGCAACGCCACCCACGTGGCCTCTGCCGCCTCCTTCGGTCCCGTCGGCGTCGGCGACGTCGACGGCGACGGCCGGGCCGACGTCGTGGCCGGCACCGGCTTCGGTGCCGGCGCCGCGGGGCTCCATGCGTTCCGCCAGCTGCAGACCGGCGGCCTCACGGCCCCGGCGACCCTCGAGACCTCCGGCGGCTCGGTGCCCCGGAACGTCGTCGTGACGGACGTCGACGGCGACGGCCTCGACGACGCGGTGGCCTCCACCGCGGTCGGCGTCCAGGTCTTCCGCCAGACGGACGCCCACACGCTCTCCACGACCCCCGACGTGGTCCCCGACACGGCCGACGCCACCGCCGTGGCCGTCGCCGACGTCACCGGTGACGGAGGGCGTGACCTCGTCGTGTCCACGACGAGCGAGCTCGCGCTGCTCACGCGGCAGCCCGACGGCACCTATGTGCGGACCACCCTCGACGCGAGCCCGGCGACGCAGCTCGAGCTCGACGACCTCGACGGCGACGGCCGTCTCGACGTCGCCGCCAACACCCCTGACGCCGTCCGGGTGCTGAGGAACACCACCTCGGGCTGGGTCGCGACGAGCCTGCTCAAGCCGACGACGGCTCCTCTCGCTGACATCGAGGTCGCGGACCTCAACGGCGACGGTCGCACCGACATCGCGGCCGTGGCGGGCGGGACCGCCCCCGACGCGCAGCTCGTCGTCTGGCGTCAAGGCACCGACCACGCGTTCGGCGCCGGCACCCAGACCACGGTGCCGGACGCCCCGCAGACGCTCGCAGCGCGCGACCTCAACGGCGACGGCCGCAACGACATCGTCGTCGCCAACGGCGGAACGCAGACCGTCAGCGTCGTGGAGCAGCGCTCCGACGGCTCCCTGGCCTCGCCGAGCACGAGCAGCACGACGACCGGTGCGCAGTACGACCCGAACGGCCTGGCCCTCGCCGACCTGACGGGCGACTCCCGCGTCGACGCCGTCGTGACGGCCGACACCGGTCTCGACATCCTCGCCAACGGCGGCGGCCCCGCTGCCACCGGCGACCAGGAGTGGGTGCGCAGCTCGGCGCCGGCGGACTTCGCCGTCCCCGCTGTGGCCACGGCACCGACCGTGACCTTCCAGCGTGACGTCGTCCCTGCCTCCGTGACCACCTCGACGGTGGGAATCCTCAACGGCCGCACAGGTGCCCGGCTCGCAGCGACCTTGACCTACAACCAGGCCACGCGGGTGGCGACGGTCAAACCGACCGCCGCGCTCTACGACAACGCTCCCTACCGTGTCCTTGTCTCCGGCGTGCAGGACACGTCCGGCGCGACCATGACGACGCCGTTCACGTCGACCTACCGCACGGTCGACACGGCGCCGCCGTCGCCGGGCGCGTTCAAGGCGGCCGGAGCCTGGGGCAGCGCCACCCTTTCGTGGACCGCACCCGCGGCGTACGACGTGGACGCCTACATCGTGAAGATGGCCGCCGGGTCGACCCCACCGGCCAACACCGCGTCCGGCACCACGGTCTACTTCGGCACCGGCACCTCGGTGACGGTCCCGAAGCTCGCCGCCGGCACGACCTACAGCTTCCGCATCTGGGCGAGGGACAGCGCCCAGCACCTCAGCGCCCCGGCGACGGTGACGCTGGTCGGCACGACCACGACGATCGCGTCCAGCACCACGGCGCTCACCTACGGAGGCTCGGTCAGCCTGAGCAGCAAGGTGACTCGCAGCGGTACGCCCGTCGCGGGCGTGCCGGTGCAGCTGCTCGCGCGCAAGGTCGGCACGTCGAACTTCGTCCTGGTGGCCACGCGGACGACGAGCTCGACGGGCATCGTCTCCGTCGCGCACAAGCCGACCGCGTCGGTCGACTACATCTGGGTCTACCGCGGCTCCTCGACGCTCATGGGCTCCCCCAGCCCTGCCCGTCGCGTGGGTGTCCGGATGGCCATCACGAGCAACCTCAGCCGCACGTCGGTGCCGCTGGGCGGCACGTTCGCGCTGTCCGGCTCGGTCGCGCCGTCGCACGCCGGCCAGACCATCTACCTGCAGCGCTACGTCGGCAGCGGGAAGTGGACGACGCTGACGACGAAGCGGCTCAGCACGTCGAGCACCTACTCGTTCTCGGTCAAGCCCACGTTCCGCGCCACGCAGACCTACCGGGCGTTCCTCTGGGACGACGGGGACCACCTGGCGTCCTACGGCCCCAGCCGGGCCATCAAGGTCACCTGACCTGCCAGCTCGATCCCGAGCACGTATGCCGGGTGGTCGGACGTGCGGTCGCTCAGGCCCTGCGGTAGCGGCGCTCGGGACGACCGGTCGCGCCGTAGCGGAGCGTCACGACTGCCTGCCCTCCAGTGACGAAGTGCTCGAGGTAGCGGCGCGCACTGACGCGCGAGATCCCAACGGCCTCAGCGCATTCCGTTGCAGACAATGTGTCAGCGGCTTCGCGCAGCGCTGCGGCCACGACTTCGGCCGTCTCGATGCTGAGGCCCTTGGGCAGGGGCGCGGGCGCACGCCCCGTCGAGGACTGACCCGAGACGAAGGCGGCGTCGATCTGCTCCTGGGTGAGGTCGTCGTCGGCGAGCGCGCGCACCCGGTCGGCGGCATACGACTGGAGCCGCTGCTCGAGGTCCGGGAAGGCGAACGGCTTGAGCACGTAGCCGACGACCCCCTCACGCACGGCCCGTCGCACGGACTCGGCCTCCTTCGCGGCGGTGATGACGAGGACGTCGCACGTGGCGCCGGCCGACCGCAGCTGCGTGACGAGGTCGAGCCCGAAGGTGTCCGGCAGGTAGAGGTCGAGCAGCACGAGGTCCGGATGGAGCTCGTCGACGAGCTCGAGCGCCTCCGCCCCCGACCGCGCGGTGCCGACGACCTCGAATCCCTCGACCCGTTCGACGAACCCGCGGTGGATGCGCGCCACCATGAAGTCGTCGTCGACGACGAGCACGCGGATCATCCGGTCTCCTTGGCGTGAGGTGCACCGGCCTCGACGGTGAGGCGGGCGACGAAGCGGGCGCCGTCCGGCGTGTTGTCGACGTCCACCTCGCCGCCCCGACGCTGGCAGATGAGGCGCGTCAGCGCCAGTCCGATGCCGCGCTCGCCTGCCTGGGCGGCCTTCGTCGTGAAGCCGTGCGTGAACACCTCGGTGACGACGTCCGGCGCGACGCCGGGGCCGGAGTCCACGACGCTCACCTCGACGGTCGAGGCGTCCTGGCGGATCGTCAGCTCGACCCACCGCTCCGGCCCCGAGGAGGACGCGGCTGCGTCGATGGCGTTGTCGACGAGGTTGCCGACGACGACCGACACGTCCGCTGAGTCGCGCTGCGTCAGGCGCCCGAGCGAGGTCTCCTCCGACACCCGCAGCTCGACCCGGCGCTCGGTGGCCTGCGCCGCCTTGGCCATGAGCAGGGCGGCAAGCGCGGTGTCACCGACGCGTCGCGACACGGCGAGGTCGAGCTGGGCACGGTGCTGGCTCACGGAGTCGACGAAGCGGACGACCTCGTCGTACTCACCGAGCTGGATGAGTCCCGAGATGGTGTGCAGCTGGTTGGCGAACTCGTGCGCCTGCGCCCGCAGCAGCTCGGTCGTGCTGCGGAACGACCCCAGCTCGCGCTCGAGGTCGGCCAGCTCCGTGCGGTCTCGCAACGTCGTCACCGACCCCAGGGCCCGGCCGTCCTTGCTGACCTCCATGCGGTTCATGACGAGCACCCGTCCCCGGCGCAGCACCACCTGGTCGCGCGGGGCGTCGGCACGACTGTCCGACGACTGCTCGTGGCCGGCGCTCTCGTCCACCCCGCGCAGCACGTCGCGCAGGCGTGGCCCGATCGGCAGGTCGTCGAGCCGCATCCCGACCGCGTGCTCCGGCAGGTCGAGCAGACGGTGGGCGACGTTGTTCACCAATGTGATCCGCTCGTTCGTGTCCAGCGCGACGACACCCTCGGCCAGCCCGAAGAGCATCGCCTCACGGCTCTCGGCCAGACCGGTGATCTCGGCAGGCTCGAGGCCCAGCGTCTGCCGCCTGATGCGTCGAGACAGCAGCCACGAGCCGAGGCCGCCGACCACCAACGCGATGCCGAGGTAGGTGGGCAGGTAGGCCGACGCGCCCTGCAGGCGGTCGAGCGCCGAAGGCATGTGCACGGCGATCATGACGGTGCCCAGCTGCGTACCGACAGGTGGCTGCGGGCCCGTCTGCGACGGGTCGGGCACGAAGAGCAGCGGGCTCTGCGCGACGATCATCCGCTCGCCGCGGACGTCCATGACGCCAGTCCAGCTCGCGCCGTCGGCCACGGCCGGCGACCCGAGCGGGATCGGTGCGCGCTCGAGCGTCGGGTCGGACGACACGCGTACCATCTCGTTCGCGTCGGCCACCGTCATCGACGTGACGCTGTACTGCGTCACGATCGACTGCATCAGCGACGGCAGGACGTTGACGACCCCGCCGGGCGCCATCTCGGTGCGCACGATCGGGGTGCTCGCCATCTGCTCGGCGATCGCCGACATCCGCCGCCCCTCGGTGCGCGTGAACGTCGCCTCCGACTGCGCCAGCGAGACGAAGCCGACCGCGACGAGGATGCCGACGAGAATGAGCACCTGGACGGCGAACAGCTGCCCGGTGAGGGTCAGCCGACCGAACCAACGGCCGCTGCTCTGCCTGACCACAACGAACTCAACCTTCATTGGTAACACAAGGGGGACACCCCACATCGGGTGCGGGCACGATCATGCCGTTCCAGCCCATGAACGCGAAAGAGATCTCACCGATGAGCACTCGCAGCACCTCCTCCGGCGGCCGTGGCCGCCCCGTCCGTGTCAGCGCCGTCCTCGCGATCGCCGCTGCCGGCGCCCTCGCCCTCTCGGCCTGCGGCGCGACCGCCAAGAAGGACAGCGCGTCCACCGGCGCCGCAGCCGGCCCCGCCTCGAGCCTGCAGATCATGGTTCCCAACAGCCCCGGCGGTGGCTACGACACGACCGCGCGCACCGTCGCTCAGGTCCTCGAGAGCCAGAAGGTCACCAACTCTATCCAGGTCTTCAACCTCCCGGGAGCCGGCGGCACCGTGGGCCTCCAGCGCGTCGTCAACGAGAAGGGCAACGGCAAGCTCGCCATGCAGATGGGCCTCGGCGTCGTCGGCGCGGCCTACACGCAGAAGTCGAAGGCCACCCTCAACGACACCACCCCGATCGCCAAGCTGATCGAGGAGGCCGGCGCCATCGTCGTGCCGAAGGACTCGCCGTACAAGGACATCAAGAGCCTCGTCGACGCGTGGAAGAAGGACCCGAGCAAGGTCAACGTCGGTGGCGGGTCCAGCCCGGGTGGCCCCGACCACCTGCTGCCGATGCAGCTGGCCAAGGCCGTGGGCATCGACCCGACCAAGGTCTCCTACATCTCCTACGACGGCGGCGGCGAGCTGCTCCCGGCAGTGCTCGGCAACAAGATCGCCTTCGGCGCCAGCGGCTTCGGCGAGTTCCTCGAGCAGGTCAAGTCAGGCTCGATCCGCGTCCTCGCCGTCACGAGCGACAAGCGCGTCGACGCCCTTCCCGACGTGCCGACGATGAAGGAGTCGGGCATCGACTTCACCTTCACCAACTGGCGTGGGATCGTCGCCCCGCCGGAGATCTCCGCCGCCGACAAGCAGGTCTGGATCGACGCCCTCACCAAGATGCACGGCACCGACGCGTGGAAGGCCGAGCTCGAGAAGCGCGGCTGGACCGACGCGTTCCAGACGGGCGACCAGTTCGGCACCTTCCTCAAGGACCAGGACAAGGCCGTCGCCGACATCCTCCAGGGCCTCGGGCTGACGAGCTGACATGTCCGACGTGACTCCTGACCGCACCGACCCCACGACCGCGGGCCAGGACGTCGAGACGCAGGGCGGGGACCGCGCACAGTACGGAATGTGCGCGGCCCTCGCCGGCCTCGGCATCCTGCTGCTCGTCAACGCCGCCTCGCTCGCCCCCGTGGCGAGCACCAACGACTCGCTCGGACCCAAGGTCATCCCGACCGTCCTCGGGATTCTGCTGCTCATCGTCTCCGTCCTCTACGCCATCGACATCCGTCGCGGCGGCGTCGGCGCCGCCGACGAGGGCGAGGACATCGACCTCACGAGCAGGGCCGACTGGAAGACCGTCGGGCTGCTCGTGCTCGTCTTCGGCGTGAGCGCCGCCCTCATGGAGACGCTCGGCTGGGTCATCGCCGGCACGCTCCTCTTCGCGGGCTGCGCGTTCGCGCTCGGCAACCGCCACGTCATCCGTGGCGTCCTGGCCGGCGTCGCGATCTCGCTCCTCACCTTCTACGTGTTCGCCATCGGGCTCGGGGTCAACCTGCCCGCCGGCGTGCTGCAAGGGATTCTGTGATGGACAACCTCAACCACCTCATCGAGGGGTTCGGCCACGTCATGACGCCGCT
>CBHRRQ010000038.1:0-21334 GCA_966081555.1 uncultured Terrabacter sp. | reverse complement strand
TTCCCCTGGGGCCCCCGCCCCGCCCCCCCCCGCACCCCCGGGGGGGGCGCGGGGCGGCGCCTCAGTCGCCCTCGATCGAGGCGACCGCGTCGGGCACACCGAGGACGATGCGCGTGCCGGGCGGGGCCGACTGCACGAGCCGCAGCCGCGCGAGGGCCGGGTGGGCATCGAGCAGCTTGGCACCGTTGGCCAGCGAACGCAGGGCAGCCGTCTCCGCCCGAGCCGCCTCGAGCTGGGCCTCGCCGCGACGCCGTGCGGTCGCGAGCTCGGCCGCAGCGGCCCGCAGCTCGACCGGCACGATGACGTCCTTGACCACGACCTCCGCCACGTCGGCGCCGACCCGTCGCGAGACCTCCGCGGTCGCAGCGGTGATGGTCACAGCCGGCAGCGCGGCGCCGCGACCGACCACCTCGTCGGCGGTCAGCGTGGCGAGCGCGTCGCGCAGGGCGACCTGCGCGGCGAGGTAGACCGTGGCGGCCGGGTCGTCGGACACCTCGGCGAAGGCGACCGGGTCTCCGACCGACCAGCGCACCACCGCGGACACGCGCACCGATACGCCGTCGGACGTCAGCACCTCCTGGGGTGCCAGCTGGAGCAGCCGCTGGCGCAGGTCGAGCACGACGAGCCGCTGACCGCGCAGGCGACGGTGCCGCCCCGCGGGCAGCACCTCATCGAGGACGCCGTAGCGGTAGCGCAGCGCGCAGTGACGCGGCTCGATCGTGAACTTCGTCAGGGACATCGACATTCGGGCGACCTCCTTCACGGGTCGACTCGGCGGGACAGATCGGTGGATGGATCGGTGGGTGAGCGCCGCCGACCGTGCCACGTGGGCCGCGGGGACCGGGCGCCGCGACGGAACGACACGGACCCGAGCCGCAAGGCGGCACAGGGCTCTTCACGGGCGACGACGCCCTGGGGATTCGAACCCCTGGTGCTGGGCACCGTTACCTGGAGTGGGCGCTTGGACAGAGCGCTGCATCCGTGGGTGGGTCCGACGCGCAGGACCGCTGGTGGCACGCCACCGCGGCTGCTTGCCCACCCCGTGCGTCACCAGACTGACGGCTCGGCCCGTCTGCGCGCCAGCGGATTTCGTCCATGCCCGCAGGCGCCGGCGTCAACCCTCCCGTCAGCGGTGCCGGCTCGCGACGTGCTCGCGCGCCCGGGCGAGCCACGTCCGACGCTCGCCGTCCGGCATCCCCGGGGGCAGGCTGCGGTACGCCTTCATCCGCCGGGTGCCCATCGTGAGCACTTCCGATCCCGGCATCGCGTCGAGCTCCGACAGCGCGTCGGCCCCCAGCTTCACGCCGATGCGGTCGCCCATGACGACCGCGAACACGTGACCGTCGACGAGCGCGGCGAGGGTGCCGAACATCGGCCGCAGCTCGACAGCGCCGTCGTCACCGACGAGCGCACGCAGCTCGCCGCGCGCCGCATCCTCCTCCGGGACCGTCACGGAGCCCTACTTCTTCGGCTTCTTGACCTTGGGCGGCAACGTGGCGACGTGGTCACGCGCCCGGTCGACCCAAGCGGTGCGGGCGTCGTCGTCGAGGTCGGCCGGCAGCGACAGGTAGCCGCCCATCGGTCGCTCCTCCGGGCCGAAGGGGCCGCTCCCCGGCAGCGCGCGCAGCTCGTCGAGACCTGAGGGGTCGAGCTTGACGCCGACGTTCTCGCCGAAGAGCCCGGCGAACATGTTGCCGTTGACGAACGCACCGAGGCTGCCGAACATCGGCTTCACCTCGACGCCTGGAGCGTCCTTCACGAGCGAGCGGAAGTGCGCCTTGGCCTCGTCGCTGTGCTTCGGCATCTGCATGACCCCATCACACCACTTCCGGCGCGACGCGGGACCTGTCAGGCGCTGTCCGGCCGCTCGGCGGCGTGCACGACGAGGAGGAAGACGGCCGCCACCAGGGCCGTGACCCCACAGATCGCCCACACCGTCATGTAGCCCGACAGCGACGCGTGCGCCGTCGCCTCGGCGTCGACCGAGCCGGCCGACGCCAGGGCGATGGCGAAGACGCTCGACGCGAACGCGCCGCCGATCGTCTTCGTCGTGTTCGTCATGCCCGTCGTCAGGCCCGTGTGCGTCGGTGGCGCCTGGGCCGCAGCGGCCGTGGGCAGTCCCGCCACGAGCGCTCCCGAACCGAGGCCGGCGACCACCATGTTCGTCAGGGTCTGCGCAAGCGTGTCGTGGAAGGGCAGGAAGAGCAGGTAGCCGACCGCCACGAGCAGCGCGGCGACGACCATCGCGATGCGGGTGCCGACCCGGCGGCCCAGCACGTGCAGCAGCAGCGCGCCGACGGCGAGGGAGAGCACGTAGCCGCCGATGATGACCGACACCCGGCCGGCGCTCGCGCCAAGGCCGTAGCCGGTCACCGCCGGGTCGGTGCGGGCGAACGTCGACAGCGGGATCTGCGCCCCCAGCACCGAGACGCCGAAGAGGAACGCCGTCGCCTGCACCGGCCACTGCCCCCGGGCAGCGAGGATCCGCAGGTCGACGAGCGGCCAGGCGCAGGCGAGCTCGAGACGTGCGTACGGCACGAAGGTCACCGCGCCGAGCACCATGACGAGCCACGGCCACACGCTGCCCGGCCCTTGGACCCGCACCATGACGAGACCGGTCATGACCAGCCCCAGGGCGAGCGTCAGCAGCGCGAAGGCCCGCCAGTGCACGCGCCCCTCACCGAGGGCAGGCGTGTCCTCCACCCCGAACCAGATGGCGAGCAGGGCCAGCGTGACGACGACTGCCGGAAGAGCGAGCAGCCCTGTCATGCCGAGCGACTCGGACAGCGCGCCGCTGGTGAGCGCGCCGGCGATGACCCCCAGCTCCAGACCTGCGACGAGGAGCCCGGCAGCACCTGGCGGTGCCCGATGAGGTCACCGAGGCGGGCGAGCAGCGGCACGACGAGCGCCGACACGATCAGCTGTGCCGCCTCGAACCAGTTGACGTCGGCGTCCTTGATCGAGAGGTGTCGCGCGATGTCGGTGAAGATCGGTGTGTAGTAGCCCTGCAGCACCCCGCTCGCGAGCTCGACGCAGATGAGGAAGCCGACGACCTTGGTGATCGGGCTGCGGGCGACGGCCCGGGCGGCGTCGGAGACGACCGTGTTGTCGGACATACGGATCCTGTTCTCGGTCAACGTTTTCGAGGATCAGAGCTGCTCGATGAGGCGGCGGTACCACGCGACCCCGTCGAGGAGGTCACGCACGCCGATGCGCTCGTCGACCCCGTGGATCGACGCCCGCTGAGCATCGCTCATCCGGAACGGCGTGAACCGGTAGACGCGCGGCCACACCCGGTGGAAGTGACGAGAGTCCGTCGCGGCGAGCATCACGTAGGGCACCGCGACCGTGCCGGGGAAGACGTCGGCGGTCGTCGACTCGAGCAGGGCGTATGCCGCGTCGTCCGTGGGCGACACCGGGCTCGGTTCGTCGCCGCTGACGAGGGACACCTCGACGTGGTCGTCGCCGACGGTCCGCCGGATCCGCTCGATGGCCCCGTCGACCGTCTCTCCCACCATGACGCGCATGTTGACGTGGGCCCGGGCGGTGGCGGCGATGACGTTGGCCCCCGGCGACCCGCTCAGCTGCGTCACCGCGACGGTCGTGCGGGTCAGGGCGGCGGTCTCGTGCCCGAGTCGCGGCAGCACCCGCGAGAGCAGCGGGCGCAGGCGGCGCGCGTTGCCGAAGACCGCGGCGTACGGCATACGGGCGTGGGCGCCGGCGCGCTCGAGCATGTCGACGGTGGCGTCCGGGAGGTGGCTGGGGAACGGCTTGCGCTCGAGGCGCAGGATGGCCCGGGCCAAGCGGGCGGTCGCGCCCATCCGGCGCGGCGCGGACGCGTGACCACCGTCGCCGCGGGCGACGAGGTCGACGTCGACCGTGCCCTTCTCCGACACCCCGATGACCGCCATCGGGGCGTCGATGCCCGGGAGCGCACCCTGCACGATGGCGCCGCCCTCGTCGACGACGAACCACGGCTCGACGCCCCGCTCGCGCAGCAGCGCAACAGCGTCCTTGGCCGCCCGCCCCGACACCTCCTCGTTGCAGCCGAACGACAACCACACGTCGCGCCCTGGCACGACGTCCTCGGCGAGGAGCGCCTCGACCGCGGCGCACGTCGCGACCAGGGACCCCTTGCAGTCGAGCGCCCCACGGCCCCAGACGAACCCGTCGACGAGCTCGGCCGCGAAGGGCGGGTGCGACCACGCCGACGCGTCGTCGACCGGCACGACGTCGAGGTGCGCCATGAGCACCACGGGCGCCTCGCGCGTGCGGCCGGGCCACCGCACGAGCAGCGCGTCACCACTGATCCGCTCGACCTCACACTCCGCGTGCAGCCGCGGGAAGCGCTCGCGCAGCTCGACCAGCAGGGACTCGAAGGCCGCGCGGTCCTCCTCGGCACGGTTCCACGCGGACACCGTCGGGATGCGGATGAGGGCGCGCAGCGCCTCGACGGCAGCGTCGTCGGCGTCGTCCCCGGTCATGGACCGGAGCGTATGCCACGCTGACGGCATGGACTACGGGCACGAGCTGCAGTTCGGGGTGTTCGCGAGCCCGGACGCGTCACGAGTGCACGAGACGCTCGAGCTGGCCCAGCTCGCCGACGTGCTGGGGCTCGACCTGTTCACCGTCCAGGACCACCCGTACAACGCCGGGCACCTCGACACCCCGACCCTGCTGACGGCCGTGGCCGCGCGCACGTCGTCGATCCGCGTCGCGGCGAACGTCGCCAACCTGCCGCTGCGCTCCCCGGTCGGTCTCGCCAAGCAGGTGGCGACGCTCGACGTCATCAGCGGCGGCCGGGCCGAGCTGGGTCTCGGGACCGGCGCCTTCTGGGACGCCATCGTCGCGGCCGGCGGCGAGCGCCGATCGCCCCAGGAGGCCGTCGACGCGCTCGTCGAGGCGATCCACGTCGTCAGAGGCGTCTGGGGCCAGGACCCCGAGCACCCGGGCGCCCGCTCGGTCACCGTGGAGGGTGAGCACTACTCGGTGCGAGGCCTGCGCGCCGGGCCGCTCCCGGTGCACCCGGTCGAGATCTGGCTCGGCGCCTACAAGCCCCGCATGCTCCGCATCACCGGGCGGCTCGCCGACGGCTGGCTGCCGAGCCAGGGCTACGCCGAGCCGGAGGCGCTGCCGGCACTCAACGACGTCATCGACGAGGCTGCCGTCGCAGCAGGCCGCGGCCCGCAGGCGATCCGGCGCATGTACAACGTCTCCGGCCGTTTCGGCAGCGGCGGCGGCTTCCTGCGCGGCACGCCCGACGCGTGGGCCGAGCAGCTCGCTGAGCTGAGCCTCACGGCAGGGATGAGCACGTACGTCCTCGGCACCGACGACGCCGACGTGCTGCGACGCTTCGCGGGCGAGGTCGCCCCGGCCGCGCGCGAGCTCGTCGACACCGAGCGGGCCCGGCGCGCCGGCGCCCTCGCACCACGTATGCCGGTCGGTGCGCCCGCCGTCGCGCCAGCCGGTGTCGACCGCCGGCCCCTCGAGGTGCGCGCCACGCCCGACAGCCCCCGCCTCGGTGCGCACCTGCCCTGGCGCGAGGACGACCGCCCCGTCGCCGCCAGGCCCGACGACGCGACCTACACGGCCGCCGAGCAGGCGGTGCCCCAGCACCTCGTCGACGTGCACGACCACCTCCGCGGCGAGCTCGCCCAGCTGCGCGACGTCGTCGGGCAGGTGCGTCGCGGCGCGCTGTCCACCGGCGCGGCGCGCTCGGTGCTCAACACGATGGCCATGCGCCAGAACAACTGGACGCTCGGCGCCTACTGCGAGACGTACTGCCGTCTCGTCACCGGTCACCACACCCTCGAGGACCGCAGCATCTTCGTGCACCTGCGCCGGGCCCAGCCCGACCTGGGGCCGGTCATCGACCGGCTCGAGCAGGAGCACCACGTCATCGCCGACGTGCTCGAGCAGGTCGCCGAGGCCCTGGTGGGTCTCGTCGGCACCGACGGCTACGGACACGCGGGCGCGGGCGCGCTCGACGAGATCGAACGCGCCCTCGACCTGCTCACCGACACGCTCCTGTCACACCTGGCGTACGAGGAGCGGGAGCTGCTGCACCCTCTGGCGCGCAACGGTTTCGGCTGAGCCGGGTCAGGCGGACCGGGCAGCCGCGCCGTGCTCGAGGGCCTCGACGACGGCGCCGCAGAAGTCCGGCAGGTCGTCGGGCTTGCGGCTCGTGATGAGGTTGCCGTCGACGACGAGCGACTCGTCGACCCAGTCGCCCCCCGCGTTGCGGATGTCGGTCTGCAGGCTCGGCCACGACGTGAGCCGGCGCCCCTTGAGCACGTCGGCCTCGACGAGCGTCCACGGCGCGTGGCAGATCGCGGCGACCGGCTTGCCCGACGCCACGAAGTCACGCGCGAACGCGACCGCGTCGGGCTGCGTCCGCAGGTTGTCGGGGTTCGCGACGCCACCGGGCAGCACCAGCGCGTCGAAGTCGTCGGCCTTGGCGTCCGCGACCGTCACGTCGACAGCCTTCGTGTCGCCCTTGTCGAGGTGGTTGAACATCTGCACCTCGCCCGACTCGGGGCTGACGAGGACCGCTTCGTGACCGGCGTCGGTCACGGCCTTCCACGGGTCGGTCAGCTCGATCTGCTCGATGCCCTCGCTCGCGACGAGGAATGCCACTCGCTTGCTCACGTCGTCCTCCTGTGCCGCCTGGTCGGCGGGCGTTCGGGTCGTGGCGACGATGTCGCCGCCACCTTCGGCCCCTACCCGGAGCACCCCGGTTCTCTCACGTGTCGTGAGCCCCGCGACCGCCGACGGGCGGGCTATCGTCGGCCCATGGCCAGGGCCGCGGTCGTCCAGCTCGCGCCGAACGTGTGGCGCATCCCGCTCGTGCGCGACTTCGTCAACGGCTTCGTCCTGCGTGATGACGACGGCCAGGTGACGCTCGTCGACATGGGCGTCAAGAGCTCGGGGCCGAAGGTGATGGCGGCGCTGGCGCTCATCGGCTCGGCCCCGTCCGACGTGACGCGCCTGCTGCTGACGCACGCCCACCCCGACCACGCAGGCGGGGCGGCGCACGTGGCGCGCGAGACGGGCCGCGCCTTCACGCTGCACCACGACGACGCGGCCTACGCGAGCGAGGGGTCCTCGCCTCCGCGTGACCGCAGCTTCCTGCTGGGGCGGCTCGTCGACCGCTTCTCGCCACCCGGCCGCGACTTCGAGCCGGTGCCGGTCGAGCGCGAGCTCACCGACGGTGAGGTCCTGCCCGTCGCGGGTGGCCTGCGCGTCGTGCACACGCCGGGTCACTCCCCCGGGCACGTCTCGCTGCTGCACGAGGACTCCCGGCTGCTCATCACGGGCGACGCGATCTTCAACGTGCGCGGGCTGCGCTGGCCGGTCAAGGCGTTCTGCACCGACTTCCGGATGACCCAGCGCACGGCTCACGTGCTCGGCGAGCTCGACTACGACGTCGCCGCGTTCACGCACGGGCCCGAGCTGCGCGACCGGCCCCGCGAGGCGATCCGCGGTTTCCTCGCCCGCCACCGGCCGGACTGAGATCCACAGGCTCTTCCACAACTGTGGACAAAGGTTGGACGGGACAGGGACCGCCGAGCGGGTACGTCGGGAGCGTGACGAACTTCGGATACACCCTGATGACCGAGCAGAGCGGGCCCAAGGACCTCGTCCGCTGGGCCGTGGGCGCCGAGCAGGCGGGCTTCGACTTCGAGGTGAGCAGCGACCACTTCTCGCCCTGGCTGACCGAGCAGGGCCACGCCCCGTACGCGTGGGCCGTGCTCGGAGCCGTCGCCCAGGCCACCGACCGCGTCGAGCTCATGACCTACGTGACGTGCCCGACGATGCGCTACCACCCGGCCGTCGTGGCCCAGAAGGCCGCGACGATGCAGCTGCTCGCCGACGGGCGCTTCACGCTCGGGCTCGGCAGCGGCGAGAGCCTCAACGAGCACGTCGTCGGCGATGGCTGGCCGGGCGTCGACACGCGCCAGGAGATGCTGCGCGAGGCGATCGAGGTCATCCGCCGGCTGCACTCGGGCGACCTCGTGACCCACCACGGCGACTACTTCGACGTCGACTCGGCGCGCATCTGGGACCTGCCCGACCTCACCGTCCCCATCGCGGTCGCCGTGAGCGGCGACGCGTCCATCGAGCGGCTCGCACCGCTCGCCGACCACATGATCGCCGTCGAGCCCTCGGCCGACCTCGTGTCGGAGTGGAACCGCACCGACGGCGCGCCGCGCGTCGGCGCGGACGCTCGCGCGGTCGGTCAGATCCCGATCTGCTGGGACCCCGACGAGAGCGCGGCGGTCGAGCGCGCGCACGCGCAGTTCCGGTGGTTCGGCGGCGGCTGGTCGGTGAACGCCGACCTGCCGACGCCCAAGGGCTTCGCCGGCGCCACGCAGTTCGTGCGCCCCGAGGACGTCGCGTCCTCGATCCCGTGCGGGCCCGATCTCGACGCGATCGTCGAGGCCGTACGCCCGTGGTGGGAGGCCGGGTTCACCGACGTCGCGCTGGTCCAGATCGGCGGCGACGCCCAGGAGCGGTTCCTCGACGAGGCGGCGGGGCCGCTGCTGCAGAAGCTGCGCGCAGCGGCGGGCTGAGGCGCCGTCAGGCCGCGGCAGCCCGCTCGGCCAGCAGCCGTTCGCGCCGCTTCGTGATGTCGGCGCACTCGAGGCAGACCTCCTCGGGCACGAGCCCGACGCGCATCAGCGCGGAGAAGAGCAGGCACCCGACGCAGATGCCGAAGACCGACTCGAGCGCCGGGAACACGACCATGACGGCGCCGATGCCGATGACCCAGCCGGCGGCGGCCGACGAGCCGGTGCCGAGGCTCACGAGCCAGAGCACGGTCGCGGCGACCGTCATGACGGCCCCGATGGTCGCCGCGAACCGCTTGGGCGGGCCCGCCGTGGGGCGCTTCGGCGCGGCGACGGCGGGTCGGATCCACCGCTGCACGAGCCGGGCGACCGGGCTGGCCTGCGGTCCGAGCGCTGCCCGCAGCGAGAAGTCGACGGCGAGCACCGCGTACAGCCACCACTGCGAGGTGGCCAGGGCGATCACGCCGACGACGAGCACGACGGCCGCGATGAGCCGCACGGTGACGTCGTCGACGACTGCGGGGAAGCGCGAGGAACTCATGCAGACATTATTGACTGCATAAGGGTTGCTTATGCAAGTGCTCCACCATCCGGACGGAGCTCCACCGCCCGCGTGCGCCGCGCGTAGACGAGGTGCTCGCCCATGTGGAAGAGCAGGTCGAGCGCGGTCTTGAGGCCCATGAGGAGGGCCACCACGCCGAGGTCGTTCGCGGTGCGACCGTCCGGACCGCCGAGCAGGAAGAAGCCGGCGATGACCGTGACGTGCAGCGCGATCATCCGCGGGTACGGCGCCGCCATGGCCCAGCCGGGGCTCACGGCGCGGCGCTCGCCACCGCCGAGCCAGTGCAGGCCCAGCGAGAGCATGTGGCTCAGCAGGATCGCCCCGCCGGCCGCGACCCAGTCGAGCAGGCCACCGCGCACCCCCGACAGGCCGGCGAGCACCGCCGCGAAGACGCCGTGCACGAGGGTGAAGAGGCCGAAGTGCAGCGCGAAGAAGAGTGCGAGCGCCGGGTCGCCGGTCACCCACGTCTTCGCCGCCAGGGTCGTCTCGAGCCGGCCGAAGTCGCCTCGGCGCCCGGCCGGGCCGCGCAGGAACGGACGCCGGGCGGGCCGTCGGGCGGTGAGGATGCGCATCGTCGTCGCGAACCAGATGACGACGTTCTCGAACCAGTAGACGAGCAGCACGTCGCCCATCCCGAGCCGGCCCTCGAGCACGGCCCAGACGGGCAGCAGGTTGGCGCCGACGAGCATGAGCCCGCTGACGAGACGGGCCGCCGGCGCCGGGAGCCGTCGACCCAGCTGGGCCATGAGCTCGACGCCGAGGATGCGCAGGAGGGCAGTCACGGGCGCCCATCGTGCCAGAGCACGGGGCGCCCGTCCTGCCGGGAGGTGGCTGCTCAGCTGCTGCGCAGCACCCGCAGGGCGGCCAGCGCGCACACGAGGAACATCACGGCGCCGACGCCGGCGACGACGTTGAGGCTCGTCGAGAACGCGGCCTGGGCGGCGGCGACGAGCTCGCGGGCGGCCGTCGCCGGCAGCGTCGCCGAGGCCTGCACGGCACCGGCGAGGGAGTCGAGCGCGGAGGTCGTCGCGTCGCCGGCGTGCGCGGCGGCATACGGCTCGAGCCGGCCGCGGTAGACGAAGGTCGCGAGGGAGCCGAGGCCCGCGACACCCACGGCGATCCCGAACTCCGCGGACGTCTCCGACATCGAGGCGACCGAGCCGGCGCGCTCCGGCGGAGCGGACTGCATCATGACGCCCATCGTCAGGGTCGAGGGGACCATGATCCCGAACGAGGTCAGGCACATCCCGAAGACGAGCAGGCCGAGCCCGGCAGCCGCGCCGACCTGCGTGTAGAGCGTGAGGCCGGCGGCGCAGACGAGCAGGCCCGAGGCCATGCTGCGGGCGGTGCCGAGACGGGCGGCGATGCGCGCCGACGTCGACGAGCCGAGCAGGAGGGCGATGTTGGCCGGGAGCATCCACAGCCCGGCGCCGAGGGGCGTGAGACCCGCCACGAGCTGCAGCCACTGCGAGCCGAGGAACGAGACACCGGCCATGACGACGCCACCGACGAGCATGATCGCGAGCGCCGTCGAGAAGGCGCGGCTGCGGAAGAGCGCCAGGTCGACGAGCGGGTTGGCGATGCGGCGCTGGCGGCGCACGAAGACCAGGCCCATGGCGAGACCGACGCTCGCCGTGGTGAGCGCGACCGTCGTGTTGCCGCCGCGCGCGATCTCCTTGAAGCCGTAGATGACGGGCAGGGTCGTGGCGAGCGACAGCACCGAGCTGGCGACGTCGACCTTCGTGCCGGCGTGGCGCTCCGACTCGGGCAGCACGCGCCGGCCGACGACCACGAGCAGCACCATGAACGGCACGCCCAGGAGGAAGGCCGAGCCCCACCAGAAGTGAGCAAGCAGGACGCCGCCGACGAGCGGGCCGACGGCCATGCCGCCCATGAAGCACGAGTACCAGACCCCGATCGCGGTCATCATCTGCTTCTCGTCGCTGAAGATCGTGCGGATGAGACCCATCGTCGAGGGCATCAGCGTCGCGCCGGCGATGCCGAGGACGGCCCGCCAGAAGATGAGCTGGCCGGGGCTGCTCGCGTATGCCGCGGCAGCGCTCGCGACACCGAACGCGACGGCGCCGGCGAGGAGCAGCCGCTTGCGACCGATGCGGTCGCCGACCGCGCCCATCGTCACGAGGAAGCCGGCGAGCACGAAGCTGTAGATGTCGAGCATCCACAGCTGCTGCGTCGTGCTGGCGCCGAGGTCGGCGGACAGCTCGGGGAGCGCGAGGTAGAGCACGCTGACGTCGAGCGACAGCAGCAGTGCGGTCAGGGCGAGGACGCCGAGGGCGAGCCACTGGCGACGCGACGGCGTGCTGGCGGTGCTGTCGGGGGTGGTGAGGTTGGCCTGGGGCTCGGTGATCGTCGTCATGCCCCTACGTCGAACGGCACGCGACCGTCTCGACAGCGGTCGCGGGAATTCGTGTCGGCGCCACGGCCTACGCTCGGGGCATGGCTCTACACATCGGTGCGCACGTCGACCAGGAGGACCCCATCGCCGAGGCGAAGGCGCGCGGGGCCTCGCTCTCGCAGTTCTTCCTCGGCGACCCGCAGAGCTACAAGGGTCCGGTCGTCCGCTACGCCGGCGGGGCCGAGGGCCTCAAGGCCGACGCCGAGGCGGCCGGCATCGACCTCTACGTCCACGCGCCCTACCCCATCAACGTCGCGAGCCTCAACAACCGCATCCGCATCCCCGGCCGCAAGCTGCTCCAGCAGCACCTCACGGCAGCCGGCGAGATCGGCGCCAAGGGCGTCATCGTGCACGGTGGCCACCTCGGGGTCGACGAGGACGCCGCCAAGGGCTTCGACAACTGGCGCAAATGCATCGACGGCCTCGACCTGCCGGTGCCGCTGCTCATCGAGAACACCGCCGGCGGCGACAACGCGATGGCTCGCCGCCTCGAGGCCATCGCCCGGTTGTGGGACGCCATCGGCTCGGCGTCGGGCAGCGACCAGGTCGGCTTCTGCCTCGACACGTGCCACGCTCACGCGGGCGGCAACGATCTCGGCACCGTCGTCGACGAGGTGCTCGCCATCACGGGGCGCATCGACCTCGTGCACGCCAACGACTCGCGCGACGAGTTCGACTCCGGCGCCGACCGGCACACGAACTTCGGCTCGGGCCACATCGCCGGCGAGGCGCTCGCCGGTGTCATCCGCGCGGCCAAGGCGCCCGTCGTCTGCGAGACCCCGGGCGGTCTCGAGGGTCAGTCGAGCGACATCACGTGGCTGCGGTCACAGGTCGACTGATTTCTGACCGACTCTTTACCCCACGGACGCGTTCTGCCCCCTAAGTTCTTCAAGGGTTGCGCGCGGTCCGTCAATGACGCCGGTCCGCGCGTTCTCCTGTGAAGCGTGCCGCGTCCCGCCATCACCTCCTCGGTGGCGGGCCGCGGCTTTCGTGTCTCCGGCTCGGACAGAAAGGCCGGCATGTCCCACACCCGGATGCACGACGACGAGCTCGTCGTCGACGAGGACCTCGTGCGCGCGCTCCTCCGCGAACAGCTGCCGCACCTCGCCCACCTGCCCGTGCGTCGCTTCGCGTCCACCGGCACGGTCAACGCGATCGTCCGCCTCGGTGACGACCTCTACGTGCGGTTGCCGCGCGTGCCCCACTGGGCCGACGACCTCGTCAAGGAGCTCGAGTGGCTCCCCCGCCTCGCCCCGTCGCTGCCGCTCGCCGTGCCCGAGCCCGTCGCGGTCGGTCGGCCGAGCGACACCTTCCCGCTCGCCTGGGCGGTCTTCCGCTGGGTGCCCGGGTCGCCGTATGCCGTGGGGTCGGTCGACGAGGTGCGCGCGGCTCGCCGCCTGGCCGGGTTCGTCTCCGCCCTGCGCGGCGTGCCCGTCCCGGAGGATGCCCCGCCCGGTGGCCGCGCGCCGCTCGAGCAGCTCGACGCCGCGACCCGCGAGGCCCTCGAGCAGTCCCGCCACCTCGTCGACACTGACGCCGCCCTCGCGGCGTGGGACCGTGCGCTGGTTGCCCCGGCCTTCGATGCCGGGTCCGCCCACCGTGTCTGGCTGCACGGCGACCTGCTGCCGCCGAACGTCCTCGTCGACGGGCACGAGCTCACGGCCGTGCTGGACTTCGGGAGTCTCGGCGCCGGCGACCCGGCGGCCGACACGATCGCCGCGTGGACGATGTTCACGCGAGCCGGCCGCACGGCATACCGCGAGGCACTCGGCGTCGACGACGCGACGTGGGAGCGCGCGCGCGGCTACGCCCTCACCCAGGCGGCGCTCATCGTGCCCTACTACGAGCACACCAACCCCCACTTCTCGGCGATGGCGAGGCGTACCGTCGCCATGGTCGTCGAGGACGTCGGGAACGTTCTATCCCAGCGCGATCCGGCTCGGTAGCGTCGAGCGCATGCTCAGCACCTCGACCTTCACGACGTCAGACTTCGACGTCACCGACTACGCACCCGACGTCACCACCGCGCTGCCGACCGGGCACCTGCGGATGCGCAAGACGTACGCCGGCGACGTGGCCGGACGCAGCGTCACCCAGTTCACGTCGGCGTTCGACCAGACGACGGGCGTCGGCACCTACGTCGCGATGGAGTCGTTCGAGGGGACCATCGCCGGCCGACGAGGCGCCTTCAACTTCGTGCACGCGGCCTCGACGAGCGGCGCGGACCGTGCGAACGAGTACGGCCTCATCGTCCCCGGCAGCGGCACCGACGAGCTGGCCGGCATCGAGGGCACGGTGCGGCTGCACATCGACGAGGACGGCACGCACCGCATGGACTTCGAGCACAACCTCGGCTGAGCACGCTGGCGACGACGCCGGAACGACAGAGCGGCGCGGGGAGGCGTGTCCCCCGCGCCGCTCCTGTCGCTGCCGGGCTACCCGACCATGACCGTCAGCGTGCTGAGCACGTCGGACCGCGAGTCGGAGACGAGGACCCGCACCGGGTAGGCGCCGGCCGTGGCCCACGTGTGCGAGCCCTTGACCGTCGCCGTGCCGTCGGCCCCGGTGGCAACCGTGGCGTCCTCCGTGACGGTGCCGTCGCCCCACTCGACCCGAGCGGTGTAGCCGCCGGCCGCCGGGACGCCGCCCTTGGCGGCGCCGAGCGTGACGTCGGTGGCCTGGCCTGCCGTCGCCGTGGCGTCGTCACCGGCCGTGACGCCGAGCGCCGAGCCGTTGTCGGCCACCGCGAAGACGTGGATCCGGCCGGCTGACTTCGGGTCGCCCGTCTGGGTCGGGAGCGTGATGGACTCGACCGTCTTCCCGGCCGGCACCGTGAGCGGCGCGGTCGCGAAGAGCTTGGCGCGACAGCTGTCGGTGCCGGTGCCGTTGAGGCGGTAGGCCATCTCGAGGGCGACGACGTTGCCGAACTGGGGCGAGCCGCACCAGTCGCCGTACTGCACCTTGTAGCTCGTGGTCGAGCCGTCGGTGAAGCGGACCGTGGCGGTCGTGTCCTGGTTCTTCTGCGTCGCCGTGCCGATGAGCGAGAGCTGCGTCGCACCCGGGGCCAGCGTCACGGGCAGGGTCTGGCCCGCGCCGGTGGCGTTGTCCTTCTGGCCGACCGGGATGCCCGGCATCGAGAACCGCAGGTCGGTGCCCGGGACGGTGAGCAGCTTGCCCGGCACCCCACCCGCTGCGGCGAGCGCCTCACGGGACAGGCCCGCACGGTCGCCGTCACAGGGGACGGAGTCGCCCACGTTGCCGAAGCACACGGAGTCGAACCCGGCGGCATACGCCGGCACGGACGCCTGGTGCACGGTCGCGGAGCCGAGCGCCGATCCGCTGTCGTTGGCGGTCGTGACGGTGACCTTCGGCCGGTAGGGGCCCGGCTTGCTCCACGTGTGGGTGCCACGGACCGTGAACGAGCCGAGGTCACCGGCCGCGATCGTGCCCTCCGACGTCGAGCCGTCGCCCCAGGCGATCGTCGCCGTGGCCGTGGCCGACGGGTCCTGGCCCTGGCCGACGCCACCCGAGAAGGTCGCGACGGTCCCGGTCCAGGCCGTGTCCTCCGACGTCTCGAACGCCTCGGCCGCCGACACCGTGATGCCGGTGTTCTGCGCCTTGGAGCCGTCGGTGAGCAGCTCGACCTCCGACAGGTTCGCCGCCTCCCCGCCGACCGTCGCGGTGACGACGAGGCGGTAGGTCGTGAACGTGTTCGTGTGCGCGATCTCGAACGGACGCGTCTGCTGGCGCCACGGGAAGACCTGACCCGTACGCGTGTCCAGCGTCTGCCACGTGGCGCCGCCGTCCTTGCTGCCCTCGAGGCGCCACGCCGACGGGTCGCCGGCCTTCGGGCCCGAGGTGAGCGTGTACCAGGTCGCCCGCTGGCCGACGCCCGAGAGCGTGAAGCCGACGGTCGGCGTGGCCGACGTGAACGTCGCCGCCGTGCGCGAGGTGTTGTCGAAGAGCGCCTTGGCGTCCTGGCCCGACGCGAGGTCGGTCGCCGTCGCGGTGCCGCGGCCGGGGCCGGTCGCGTCCTTGAGTGGCTTCGGGGCCTCGGTGCCCTGGGTGAGGGACGGCGGGGCGTCCTGGGCCCGCGAGCCGAAGTCGGACGGCTTGGCGCCCATCGCGAAGTCGACCGTGGTCGGGCCGGCCATCTCGCTCTGGCTGATCGAGACGCTCTTGTGCTTCTGACCGTTGACGGTCACGCCCTGGACGTAGATGTTCTGCTCCGAGTTGCCCGGCGCGTTGACGACGAGGTCGCCCTGCGTGCGCTTGACCGTCACCTGCTCGAACTTCGGCGACCCGATGGCCCAGTTCGGCGAGCCGACCTGCAGCGGGTAGATGCCGAGCGAGGAGAGGACGTACCACGCCGACATCTCGCCGTTGTCCTCGTCGCCCGGGTAGCCCTGGCCGATCTCGGAGCCGACGTAGAGACGGCGCATGATCTCGCGCACCTTCTCGGCCGTCTTCCACTGCTGGCCGGTCCAGTCGTACATGTACGCGATGTGGTGCGAGACCTGGTTGCTCTGGCCGAGCTGCCCCATGCGCACGTCGCGCGCCTCGAGCATCTCGTGGATGACACCGCCGTAGCCGCCGGGCTTCGTCGCGGTCTCGGGCGTCGAGAAGAACGTGTCGAGCTTCTTCGCGAGCGCATCGCGGCCGCCGTAGAGGTTCGCCAGGCCGTTGCCGTCGTGCGGTGCGTGGAAGGCGAAGTTCCATGCGTTCGTCTCGGTGTAGTCGCCGCCCCAGTCCTCCGGGTCGAAGTCCGTCGGGTAGCTGCCGTCGGCGGCGCGGCCCTGGAAGAAGCCGACCTTCGGGTTGAAGAGGTTGCCGTAGTGGGTCGAGCGCTCGAGGAAGTACTTCGACTCCTCGGCGAGCTGGGCGCGACGGTTCGCCGGGGTCGCCGGGTCCTTCGCGAGCGTGGCCGCCATGGTGCCGATGCCGAAGTCGTTGATGAGCCCCTCGAGGCCCCACGACACGCTCTCACCGGTGTTGGTGCTCGTGTAGCCGAGGAAGGTCGAGGTGTCGAGGCCCTTGCGGCCCACGGCGCTCGACGTCGGCAGCACCGTCGCGTTCTTGACGGCGGCGTCGTACGCGGCGAGCGGGTCGGGCAGCTTGACGCCCTTGACGTAGGCGTCGGCGAACGCCACGTCGGAGCTCGTGCCCGTCATGAGGTCGGCGTAGCCCGGCGAGCTCCACCGTGCCACCCAGCCACCGTCGCGGTACTGCTGGACGAAGCCGTCGGCGATCTCGGCGGCCACCTCCGGGTAGAGGAGGCTGTAGGCCGGCCACACGGTCCGGTAGGTGTCCCAGAAGCCGTTGTTGACGTAGATCTTGCCGTCCTTGACGGCGGCGTTCGTCGTCGTGGCCGTGGCCGAACCCGACTTGGCTGCAACGGGGCTCGCGTACTGGTAGCGCGGCGCCCCGGCGGTGCCGGTGTTCTCGAACTGGCTGTTCGGATAGAGGTTCAGGCGGTAGAGGTTCGAGTAGAGGATCGTGCGGTCGGAGTCGTTGGCTCCCTTGACCCCGACGACACCGAGGCGGGCGTTCCACGCCTGCTTGGCGGCGCTGCGCACGGCGTCGAAGTCGCGGTCGGCGAGCTCGAGCGCGTGGTTCTTCTTCGCCTGTTCGAGGGAGATGAACGACGTCGAGAGCTTGAGCACGACCTGCTTCTTGCTGCTCGTGTCGAAGCTCGCGTAGCGGGTGCCGGCGTGCCCGTTGGGCGCGGTGCCGACGGCCGAGGCCGGCCGGTCGAATGTGCCGTAGACGAACATCCGGCTGCGGCCGGCGGAGAGCCCGCTGCCGTTGTCGACCCAGCCCGTCATCGTGCCGGTGGCGGCGTCGACGGTGAAGGTGCCGTTGTCGTCACGGGTGTCGACGACGAGGCTGCCCTTGGCCGCGGAAGCGGGGAACGTGAACCGGTAGACGCCGCCGTGGTCGGCGGGAGCCGTCTCGGCGGTGAGGCCGCCGGCGAGGACCGCCTTGTAGTAGTCGGGGCGTGCCACCTCGGTCGCGTGGTCGAAGGCGAGGCCCCGGCTGGATGCGCTGCCGGTGGGCGTGCCCGTCGTGGCAGACGGCATCACCGACATCTGGTTGCGGTCACCCATCCACGGGCTGGGCTCGTGCGAGATCGCAAGCCCTTGCAGCACAGGCAGGTTCGCCGAGTTGTTCTGCGACTGGTAGTTGTACTCCCACGACTGCGAGTTCGCGTCGGTCACCGGCGTGAAGAACGTGAAGCCGTTCGGGACCGCGCTGATCGGCAGGTTGTTGCCGCGCGAGAAGCCGCCCGACGCGTTGGTGCCGCGTCGCACGTCGACGTAGTTGGTGAGGTCCGAGCCGTCGACGACGGCCGGGTCGCCCTGGACGGAGATGTCGTCGATCCAGCCGCCGAAGCGGGTGTCCTTCGTCGCGCCGCCGGTGTTGTCGTAGCCGACGAGCACGCGGTCGATGGTCTTGCCCGCGGCGACCCTTCCGACGTCGAGCGAGACCGCGTTCCACTGGTTGGCGTAGAGGATCTTGCCCTTGCCCTGCCCGCTCGGGCTCGCGGCGACGCCGTGCTGGTCGTCGGCGCCGAGGTCGGAGAGGTAGGTGCCGTCGGTGAACCGGAGGTCGAGCGACGCGTACGTCGACGGGTACTCGAGGTCACCGGCGACCATGTCGGGGAAGATCTTGTAGCTCAGCTGCGTCTTCGCGGTGACCGGCAGGTCGACGTCGAAGAGCCGGTTCCACGCGTACCCGCGGCCGTCGGCCGTGTGACCGCCCGAGTAGCGCAGCGCCTTGACGCCGGACCAGCCGACGAGCGGCTTGATGTTGAAGCCCGAGATCGGGCCGGAGCCGACGACCGTCTTCATCGGCGACGCCGGGCCCGAGCCGGTGGAGCCGTCGGAGAGGTCCCAGTCGGCGAGCTGCACGATGCCACCCGAGTGCACCGCCGTGACGTTGAGCCGGTAGTACGCGTAGGTCCCGGGTGTCGTCACCGTGAAGGTGCGCGTGGCGAAGCGGCCGGAGAAGTCGATGCCGGTCTGGCGGTCGAGGTCGGTCCACGTGGTGCCGTCGGTCGAGCCCTGGAGGGTGAAGTCCCTGGGGTCGCGCTCGGGCGCGTCGTTGGCCGACGTGAGCGAGTAGCGCACCGCCTTGGCCGGGGTGCTGAGCTGGTAGCGCACCCACGCGCTCGAGGCGAAGGCGAGCCACTTCGAGTCGGGGTTGGCGTCGGCGAGGTTCGCCGCCACCTCGCCCGGGCCGTTCTCCGCGCTCGCGGTGACGCCGGTGACCGCGCCGAGGAGGCTGCCGTCGGTGCTCGCGGTGCCGGAGACGTTCTGCTGTCGCGGGCCGTCGGCGCCGGTCTCCACGGTCGAGAGCTCGGGCTGCGGCTGGCCGGACTCGAACGACGTCGAGAAGTCGCCCGCCCCGGCGTCCGCGGCAGGTGTGATGAGAGAGGGTGAGGCGGATGCGTCGAGCGCTCCCGCCTGGGACGGACCTGCGACCACTCCCGCGGTCGAGGTGGCCAGGACTGCCAGGGCGATGACGCCTCTGCGGATCCCGGATCTGTGGGGCATGGGGTTCCTCCGTGCTCGTCGTTGAGCCGTGCTGTCAACCCGGCGAGACTCGCCGCCGACGACAAAGGGCGTCAACAGGGCGAAGTGATCTTGTCCGGTCGAGACATCGAATCGGACAGAACAGCCGCTACGGGCAGCCGGGCACGCACCACGCGTTGCCTTTTCGGGCGCCCGCTGGTCGGATGGCAGGCATGACAGCGTTGTCTGACCACCGGACAGCCATCCGCCCGACGATGGCCGACGTCGCGGCCGAGGCGCACGTCTCGGTGAAGACCGTCTCGCGCGTGGTCAACCACGAGCCGGGCGTGCGGCCGGACACCGCCGAGCGGGTCCGGGCCGTCATCGAGCGTCTCGGCTTCCGCCGCCACGACGGGGCGCGGATGATGCGGCAGGGTCGCACCTTCACCATCGCCCTCGTCGTAGAGGACCTCGCCAACCCCTTCTACTCGCAGATCGGCGCCGCGGTCGAGCGCGAGGCACGCATCCGCCAGCACCAGCTCATCACCGCGTCGGCCGAGGGCTCTCCCACCCGCGAGCGGGCCGTCATCGAGGCCCTCATCAACCGCCGGGTCGACGGCATCGTCGTCGTGCCGGCCGACGAGAGCGCCTCGTCGGACGCCGCGGTCGAGGCCAGCCAGACGCCCATCGTCTACATGGACCGCCCCGTGCGCGGCACACCGCGCGACACGGTGCTGAGCGACAACCACGGCGGCATCCGCAGCGCCGTCGAGCACCTCGTCGCGCACGGCCACCGCAGCATCGCCCTCTTCGGCGACGACCCCGCGTTCTGGACGGCGCGCCAGCGCCGCGAGGCCTTCGTCGCGACCCACCAGTCGCTCGGCCTGCCGGGCAGCGCGCGCGTCTCGATGGGACCCCACTCGCCCACGTCCGTGCGCGAGACCCTGACCCGCTGGACCCAGACGGCCGACCCCACGACGGCGGTCATCACCGGCAACAACCGCATCACCATCGCGCTGCTGCTCGCCCTTCGCGACCTGCGCCTGCCTCTGTCGCTCGTCGGCTACGACGACTTCGAGCTCGCCGACCTCGTCGACCCGCCGGTCACCGTCGTGCACCAGGACCCGGCAGCCATGGGGCAGAAGGCCGCCCAGCAGCTCTTCGCCCGGCTGCTTGGTGACGAGTCACCCGCGCAGACCGTCGTCATGCCGACTCGACTCGTCGTGCGCGGCTCCGGACTGCGACGGAGCCCGGTCTCGCGATGACGCTGCAACGCGACCGACCCGCCCCACCCACCGATCCGTCGAGGAGCACCCCGAACGTGTCCGCACCGACCCGCCTTCCGCTCAACACCCCGCGCCGCTTCTACCGCGGCGGGGAGCGGATCCTCGCGTTCCGCGGGATGGAGAGCCCCACGGACTTCGACGGTCACCGGCCCGAGGACTGGCTCGCCTCGACGACGAGGCTGTTCGCCGAGGGCGGCGACGGGGTGACCGTGCTGCCCGACGGCACGACGCTGCCCGAGGCCCTGGCCGCCGACCCGGACCACTGGCTCGGGCCCGACCACGTCGCTGCGCACGGCGTCGAGCCGGGGCTGCTGACCAAGCTGCTCGATGCCGGCGAGCGCCTCCCCGTGCACTCCCACCCCGACCGCGCGTTCGCCGCCGCCCACCTCGACTGCGAGCACGGCAAGACCGAGGCGTGGATCGTGCTCGACGCCGAGCCCGGCGCCAGCGTCTGGCTCGGTTTCCGCGACGGGCTGCCGGCCGACGAGCTGGCCACCCTCGTGCAGGCCCAGGACGATCGGCTGCTCGAGGCTCTCAACCGCATCGAGGTGCAGGCGGGCGACACCGTGCTCGTGCCGGGTGGGCAACCGCATGCCATCGGTGAGGGCGTCTTCGTGCTCGAGCTGCAGGAGCCCACCGACCTGTCGGTCATGCTCGAGCACCGCCGCTTCGGCCTCGAGGAGGCGCACGCGTTCCTCGGCCTCACCGTGGCACGCGCCCTGGAGAGCGTCGACCGCGGCCCGCTCACGCAGGAAGCGCTGGCCGGCCTGCGGCGGCGCTGGACCGACGTCACGGGAACGGGCCACGCCCTGCCCGAGCAGGCCACCGAGTTCTTCCGGGCGCAGGTGCTGCGGGCGACCCCGGGCTCGCCCGCGACCGGCGAGGCCGGCTTCGCCGTGGTCGTCGTCGTGGCCGGGTCCGGCACGTTGACGACCGCGGGCGGCGCCGCGACGACGTCGCCCCGTCCCACCGAGGTGGGACGGGGC
>CBHRRQ010000037.1:0-22197 GCA_966081555.1 uncultured Terrabacter sp. | reverse complement strand
GGCGGCATACGCACGCCCGGGGGCCGACCCTGTCGCGAACTGCGGATCAGCCGGCGCGCGAGCTGCTCGGGCGCAGCGCCAGCTCGGCCCAGACGACCTTGCCGCCGGGCAGGGGGCTGGATCCCCAGCGCTCGGCCAGGGCCTCGACGATGTGCACGCCGCGGCCGTTGACGTCGTCGATCGTGATCTCGCGCCGCTGCAGCTGGGTCTCGGTGGCGTCCTCGACGCCGACGCGCAGGCCGCCGCGCCGCCGGTCGACGACGGCACGGAAGGGCGACCCGGCGTGGTGCAGGGCGTTCGTGGCGAGCTCGGAGACGATGAGGGCCGCGTCGGGAGCGAGGTCGGTGTGGCCCCAGGCCCGGAGCACTTCGACGACGAAGTGCCGGGCTGCCGGCACCGACTCGCGGGTGGGCAGGTAGACCCGGGAACAGGCGTGGCCTGCCTCCACGACGCCGCCCCCGTCGCGGGCCTCGCGCGGCGGGAGCAGGTCGGTGTGCAGCTCGCACACCCGGCGCACGTCGACGAGCTCCGCGTGCTCGAACGCGCCGGTGGGGTAGGCGCACAGCAGCGTGAAGTCGTGCGCGCGCAGGAGCTGGTTCCACAGCAGCTCGAGCTCGATGGCGGCCTCCACCAAGCCGTTCTGCCAGAGCTGCGACACCATCTCGCCGAAGGCCCGGATCGGGACCCCCGCCGTCGAGGCCTGCGCGATGACCTCGCCGGCGCGGGCCATGAAGCGGACGGGGTCGATGCGCCCGTCGAGCATGATCTGCTGCAGGGTCGTCTCGGCGTCGAGCGCGAGGTAGCGGCCATGCCGGGTGCGGGCGGCCGGGTCGTAGCCACGCTGGCCGAGCAGCGCGTCGACCGCGCTGCGATGCGGCTCGGTGGCAACGACGACGACGCACTCGCCGCGGTCCCACCCGTCCGCGACGAATCGCGCGACGGCGTCGATACCCTCACTGTCGAGTGCGTAGAAACTCACTGCATGGCCTCGCCCCCAGGCGGTCATGCCGTCGAGCGACATGGTGCCGATGGTACGCCGACGGCGGGTCGCCTTGTCGGAGTGTCGAGGGTTTCTGCTGTGAGTTCCGGCCCGCTCAGCCGGTCGGGGCGACGGCCGCCCAGTCGACGGTCACCTCACCGAGCCGCCAGCGCGAGGGCCCGTCGAGCAGCGGCCAGCGTCGGCGTACGTCGTCGCACATCGCCAGGAAGCGCTGCCGCGCGCCCCAGGAGGACTGCGGCGCGCTGCGGTCCCACGCGCCGTCGAGGTCGGCGAGGAAGGCGTGCACCGGCTCGCCGGGCACGTTGCGGTGGATCAGCGACTTCGGCAGCCGCTCCGCGACGTCCGAGGGACGTTCGAGGCCTCCCATCCGCAGCGAGAGGGTCAGGCTGAGCGGTCCGGAGGCGTCGACGGCGACCCACGAGGCACGCCGGCCGATCTCGTCGCACGTGCCGTCGACGAGGAGGCCGTCGGGGGCGAGGCGCGCCTGCACGAGGGCCCATGCGCCCGCGACCTCGTGCTCGGCGTACTGGCGCAGCACGTTGAAGGCCCGCACGACGGTCGGGCGTGCGCCGCCGTCGAGGGGCACCTCGAAGCCGCCGAGCCGGAACGTCAGCCCGTCGCGCTCGAGTGGCCGTCCGGCTGCCACGCGTTGCGGGTCGATCTCGATGCCGACGACCTGCACGTCGGGGCGGACCCGGCGCAGCCGGTCGTGCAGCTCGACGGCGGTGATGGGTGAAGCGCCGTAGCCGAGGTCGACCACGACCGGCGCGGTGGGGGAGCGGCGCAGACGCCACGCCTGCGGCCCGGCGATCCACCGGTCGCAGCGGCGCAGCCGGTTCGGGTTGGTCGTCCCGCGTGTGATGGTCCCCACGGGGCGTGCTGGGCGGGCCACGCCGCGAGCGTACGCGTGGACCCTGCTTCGATGTATTCCGCGGTCACCCTCGACCCGTCGCGACCCAGGAATACATCGAATCGCGGGTGTGGTTGAGTCGGGGAGAGCACGTGTGCACGACGAAGGGATGCCGACGGTGGCCGATCCGAGACGGGTGGCGATGATCAGCGTCCACACCTCGCCGCTCGAGCAGCCCGGCACCGGTGACGCGGGCGGTCTCAACGTCTACGTCGCCGAGACCGCGAAGGAGCTCGCCGCTCGCGGCGTCGAGGTCGACATCTTCACCCGCCGCACCACGGGACAGACCCCGGTCGAGGTCGAGCTGACGCCGGGTGTCACCGTGCGCCACGTCACCTCGGGCCCCTACGAGGGCCTCGCCAAGGAGGACCTGCCGGGCCAGCTGTGCGCCTTCTCGGCCGGCATCATGCAGGCCGGGCTCTCGGTGCCCGAGGACCACTACGACCTCGTCCACTCCCACTACTGGCTCTCGGGTCAGGTCGGGTGGCTCGCCGCCGACCGCTGGCGCGTCGCGCTCGTCCACACGATGCACACCATGGCCCGCGTCAAGAACCTCCACCTCGCCGACGGTGACCGTCCCGAGCCGCGCGGCCGCGAGATCGGCGAGGTCCAGGTCGTCGAGGCCGCCGACCGCCTCATCGCCAACACCGACGACGAGGCCCGCGAGCTCGTCGAGCTGTATGCCGCGCCGCCGGCGAAGGTGTCCGTGGTCCCGCCCGGTGTCGACCTGTCGACGTTCACCCCCGGCGACCGGCTCACCGCCCGCCGAGAGCTCGGGCTGCCGCTCGACGGGCAGCTGCTCCTCTTCGTGGGGCGCATCCAGCCGCTCAAGGCCCCCGACGTGCTGCTGCGGGTCACCGACGAGCTGCTGCGCCGCGACCCGTCCCGCCGCGAACGCCTCGCCGTCGCCGTGCTCGGCGGCCCCAGCGGCACCGGGCTCACACGGCCGCACGAGCTGGAGGAGCTGGCCCGCACGCTCGGCATCGACGACGTGGTGCGGTTCGTCCGTCCGGTCGTCCGCCCCGTGCTCGCGCAGTGGTACCGCGCCGCCGACCTCGTGCTGGTGCCCAGCCACTCCGAGTCGTTCGGGCTCGTCGCCATCGAGGCGCAGGCGTGCGGCACCCCTGTCGTCGCCGCGCGCGTCGGTGGGCTGCCCACCGCGGTCGGGGAGGCCGGCGTCCTCGTCGACGGCCACGGCATCCCCGACTGGACCGACGCCGTCGAGGCGCTGCTGCGCGACGACAGCCGGCGCCTCGAGCTCGGCGCGGCCGCTGTCCGGCACGCCGCCCAGTTCGGATGGTCGGCCACGACCGACCGGCTGCTGGAGGTCTACCGCCAAGCGATCCGTGAGCGCGCCACCGGGTCCGCCGAGTCGCCGATCGACGAGGGCCAGAGCCTCGTCGGTGTCCCCACGGCGGTGATCCCGTGAGCGTCCCGAGCACCAACGGCAGCAACGGCAGCCGCCCCGACGTCGACCGTCGCGGACCGGGCGCCGACGCCGAAGCCCGCCTGACGGCATACCTCGGCTCGGTCGGGCTCGAGTGGGAGCTCGGCGGGCGGCCGGGGGAGTACGTCGTGACGCTGCCCGGCGAGAAGAAGCTGAAGACGGTGCTGTCGGTGCTCGTGCGCGACCGCACCACGAGCCTCAGCGCCTTCGTCATCCGCAACCCCGACGAGAACCACGAGGCGTTCTACCGCACGCTGCTGCGCAAGAACCTGCGGCTGCAGGGGGTCTCCTACGCGATCGACAACGACGGCGACGTCTACCTGCGCGGCGAGGTGCCGACGGTCGCTCTCGACGCCGAGCACCTCGACCAGCTCTTCGGCATCGTCCTCGCCGCGAGCGACGACGTCTTCAACGAGCTGCTCGCCCTCGGCTTCCTCGGGTCGATGAAGAAGGAGTGGGCCTGGCGCGTCTCGCGCGGCGAGTCCACCCGCAACCTCGACGCCTTCCGTCACCTGCTGGACGACGGCTCGGGCGGCTGACCGGCCGTCGCTAGGCTGGCCGGCATGACCTACACGCTCGTCCTCGTCCGCCACGGCGAAAGCGACTGGAACGCCAAGAACCTCTTCACCGGGTGGGTCGACGTCGACCTCACCGACAAGGGCCGCGCCGAGGGCGTGGCAGCCGGCGAGCAGCTCAAGGCGGCCGGCATCCTGCCCGACATCGTGCACACCTCGCTGCTGCGCCGGGCCATCACCACCGCGAACCTCTCGCTCGACGCCGCCGACCGGCACTGGATCCCGGTCAAGCGCGACTGGCGCCTCAACGAGCGCCACTACGGCGCGCTCCAGGGCAAGGACAAGAAGCAGACCCTCGAGCAGTTCGGCGAGGAGCAGTTCATGCTGTGGCGCCGCTCCTACGACGTGCCGCCGCCCCCCATCGAGCAGGACGACGAGTTCTCGCAGCACGGCGACGCCCGCTACGCCGGCCTCGGCCCGGCCATGCCCGCGACCGAGTGCCTCAAGGACGTCGTCGCGCGCCTCATGCCCTACTGGGAGAACGAGATCCAGAACGACCTCGCCGACGGGCTCACCGTCATGGTCGCCGCCCACGGCAACTCGCTGCGGGCGCTCGTGAAGACGCTCGACGAGATCTCCGACGACGACATCGCCGGCCTCAACATCCCCACCGGCATGCCGCTCGTCTACGAGCTCGACGAGCAGTTCCGCCCCGTCACCCGGGGCGGGCGCTACCTCGACCCCGAGGCCGCCAAGGCCGCCGCCGAGGCCGTCGCCAACCAAGGCCGCTGACTCTTCCGCGTCTGGCCCGTGGAGGGTTGACGCTGCCCTGGCGACGTCCACCCGCCACACCCCGGCCGACCGGGCAGCCGCGGCGCCGGCAGCGGCGGGCCGACCCCCGCCAGCCGCGTCCTCGGAAGATCGCCTCGAGCTCGAGCGCGGTCTGGCACGGCGTGACGGCCACATCGGTCCAGTAGACCCGGACCGTCAGCCAGAGGCTCGCCGCGTTACGGCGGTCGCGTCGGCCGTCGCGCTGCTGGTTCGCCCAGCCGGCATGGCCTAGGTGGCCGTCCACCTCGACCTTGACCCGCAACGCCGGATAGTCGTTGTCGCACCGGGTGCCACCCGGTCCGTCGGCCTGGCGCACCGCTGCGGGCAGGCCGTGGGCCTGCTCCACGTCGCGTGTGAAGCGGAGCTCGGCCGGGCTCTCGGTGCCGGCCGCCACATCGGCGAGAACCTCGAGCAGCAGCGTGCGGTGCGACTGGTTCGGCCGCTGCTCGAGGGCGTGGCGCAGGTTGCGCACGGTGGTCCGGCGCGTCCCGACGGCCTTCGCCACGAGCGCCACGGCGCTGTCGAGCACCTGGCCCTGTGCGAGGTCGAAGACCGTGTGGTCGATGCCGATCCGGTGTGGCCAGGCACGCTCGTCGGTGCGGTCGTAGGCGTGGCGGCTGCGAGTGATGACGAGGCCCGGAGTCGTGTCGGGCCGGCGGTCGACGGGGACGACGACGTGGACGTCGGGCCCGGGGTGCGGCACCAGCCCCCACAGGAACCCGGCGCTCGGCCCGCACAGTGCTGACGGCACACCGACCCGGAGCAGCGCGGCGAGCGCCCGGGCCTGCCAGTCGTCGCGGCCGGGTGTCGTCGAGTAGACGCCGCGCTGGACCAGGACCCAACGACCCGACTCGACCCTCCAACGGACCGCGGCGTCGCTGAGGCCCGACTCGAGCGCCTGGGCGCGCGTGACGAGCCCGAGCTGCGACTCGGCGACGGCGCGTAGGTCTCGACGCATGAGTGGAGCCTGCCGCCGTCGGCAGGGTCACCGCTGTCGTCGTCCCCAGCCACAGTGCATACCGCCGTATGCGTGGAGGGTTGACGCTGCCCAGGCGACGTCAACCCTCCACGGGGCCCTCGGTGGGCTCAGGCGCGGGTGTCGTGCTCGATGGACTCGAGCACGTCGGCGTCCTCGGCGTCCTCGTGGTCGTAGCTCACCTCGGAGTCGTACTCGCCCGTGACGAGGTAGACGACCCGGCGGGCCACCGAGACCGCGTGGTCGGCGAACCGCTCGTAGTAGCGGCCGACGAGCGTCAGGTCGAGGAGCGCACTGCGCGACCACGTCGTGTTCTCGTCGAGCAGCGCGGCGAAGAGCTGGCGGTGCAGCTCGTCCATCGCGTCGTCGTCCTTCTCCAGCGTGATGGCGGCGGCGACGTCCTTGCTGGCGATGATCGAGCCGCACTTGGCGACGATCGCCTCGGCGACCTGACCCATCTGCAGGATGTGCGAGCGCAGCTCGGGCGGCACCGCGGAGTCGGGAGTGCGCAGGCGCGCGACCTTGGCGACGTGGCGCGCGAGGTCGCCCATCCGCTCGAGGTCCGAGCTCATGTGCATGGCCGTGACGACGATGCGCAGGTCAGTCGCGACCGGCTGCTGGCGGGCGAGCAGGTCGATGGACATCTCGTCGAGCTCGATGCGGATGTCGTCGAGCTTGCGGTCGGCCTCGATGACGGACTCGGCGAGGTGGACGTCGGCGTCGAGCAGCGCGGTCGTGGCGCGGGAGATGGCGGACCCGGCGAGGCGGGTCAGCTCGACGAGCTGGTCCGAGATCGTGTCGAGGTCCTCGTGGAACTGGTCGCGCATGGTCTTCCTGTCAGTTGCCGGTCGTGCCGATGGTGCCGGTGGCGGCGCGGTCGTCGCGCCGTCGTGGCTGGTCCTGCCTGGTCGTGGTGCGGTCGCGGCGCTGGTCGTGTCTGGCTTCGTCGCCCTCCAGCCTGCCACCACGCGGGCGCGCGGGAGGCACACCGCGCGGGGACACACGGGCCCCGCTGGTGCAGAGGTTCGCAGGGCTTCGTGAATGCGTGGGGACGCTCAGGTGAACACTGGGTTCGTACCGCGCACGACGCGTACGTGCGTGGTCGGAGCCTCCCCGACGGATGCGTACGCTGAGTGTCGTGGACCCGACGACCGCGGCAACGCTCGGTGGCATCGCCGGCCTCGCCCTCGGCGGCCTGGCGATGGTCGCCGTACGCCTGTCGGACCGCTCCTCCGCCGCCGACGACCCGACCCCTCCCGACCCGCCACTGCCCCCGGGCGTCGGCGAGGTCATCGCGGTCTTGCGCTCGAGCGGCATCGTCGTCGACTCCTCCGACCGCGTCGTGAACAACTCGCCGGCCGCCGTGGCGCAGGGCCTCGTGCGCGGCCAGGAGCTCGTTCACCCGGAGCTGCTGCACCTCGCCCGCGCGGTCCGGCGTGACGGCGTCATCCGCGAGGCGGAGATGGTGCTGCGCAAGGGTCTCGGTGACGGCCGCCTCGTGGTCGCGGCCCGCGTGGCGCCCCTGCGCGGCGACCACGTGCTGCTGCTCGTCGAGGACCGGTCGAAGGCGGCCCGGGTCGAGGAGATCCGCCGCGACTTCCTCGCCAACGTCTCCCACGAGCTGAAGACGCCGGTGGGCGGGATCTCGCTGCTCGCCGAGGCCGTGCTCGACGCGCACGACGACCCCGAGGCCGTGGCCCGCTTCGCCAAGCGCATCAGCGTCGAGTCCACGCGGCTCACGCGACTCGTCAAGGAGATCGTCGAGCTGTCGCGCCTGCAGGGCGCCGACGTCGTCAAGGACCCCGCCATCATCGACGTCGGCGCGTGCGCGCGTGACGCCGCCGACCGCAGCCGCCTGCTCGCCGAGGAGAACCGGATCGAGCTCGCCGCGGCCATCGACGAGGGCTGCGAGGTGTGGGGCGACGCCGAGCTCGTCACGACAGCCATCAGCAACCTCATCGGCAACGCCATCGCGTACTCCGAGAACGGCACGCGCGTCGGTGTGCAGGTGCGTCGCGGCCGGCCCGGAGTCATCGAGGTCTCGGTGACCGACCAAGGCCTCGGCATCCCCGCCGACGAGCAGCAGCGCATCTTCGAGCGCTTCTACCGCGTCGACACGGCCCGCTCTCGCGCGACCGGCGGCACCGGGCTGGGCCTGGCCATCGTCAAGCACGTCGCCGACAACCACGGCGGCAACGTGTCGGTGTGGTCGGAGGTCGGCCGTGGCTCGACGTTCACCATCGAGCTGCCGGCCGCGAACGCGTCGGGCTCCATCCAGCCGTCGGCCGCCGAGCCCACGCCTGCTCCCCGGTCCACAGCCCCACCCGGGGCGTATGCCGCCGGGCCGGTCGCCGCGCCTGCCGACCCGTTGCCCTCGGCCGGCTCCAGGGCCGGGGCCGAGAGCGCCGGGAACGAGACTCGGCCCGGGACCGACGCCCGCCGGACCGGGCCCGGACCGACCGTCAACGCCTGAAACGCGAAACCGAACCACCCCGCCGGCCAGCCCGCCTGACCCTGAGAGGCCCGTCTTGAGTCGCATCCTGATCGTCGAGGACGAGGTGTCGTTCTCCGACCCGCTGTCGTACCTGCTCAAGAAGGAGGGCTACGATGTTGCCGTCGCCGAGACCGGGCCCGACGGCCTGGCGGAGTTCGACAAGAACGGCGCCGACCTCGTGCTGCTCGACCTCATGCTGCCCGGGCTCTCGGGCGTGGACGTGTGCCGGGCCCTGCGCCAGCGCTCCTCGGTGCCGGTCATCATGCTGACGGCCAAGGACAGCGAGATCGACAAGGTCGTGGGGCTCGAGATCGGTGCCGACGACTACGTCACCAAGCCCTACTCGAGCCGCGAGCTGCTCGCGCGCGTCAAGGCGGTGCTGCGACGCCTGGCCGAGCCCGAGGACCTGCTGCCCTCGACGCTCGAGTCGGGTCCCGTGCGCATGGACGTCGAGCGTCACACCGTGAGCGTCGACGGCCGCTCGGCCTCGCTCCCGCTCAAGGAGTTCGAGCTGCTCGAGATGCTGCTGCGCAACTCGGGCCGCGTGCTCACGCGGATGCAGCTCATCGACCGGGTGTGGGGCAGCGACTACGTCGGCGACACCAAGACCCTCGACGTCCACGTCAAGCGCCTCCGGGCCAAGATCGAGCCCGACCCGAGTAACCCGGTGCACATCGTCACCGTGCGCGGACTCGGGTACAAGTTCGAGGCGAGCTGACCGCGCGACCCCTCGCGACCCCCCCACGGCCCGGACGACCCGGACGCGCGAGGAGCGGCCCCCCCCGGGGACCCCCGGCCGGCGCGTGGCGCGCCCCCCGGGGGGGTGGCCCGCTCCTCGCGTGCGTGCTGCGCCCGGCCCGCACGGGGGCCAGGGGCGGTGGTCAGGCGCCGGTCGGAGCCGGGGTGACGGTGGCGTAGTAACCGGTGGCCGGGAGGACCGGGACCTTGACGACCGTTGTGCCGCCGCTGCTGGACGTGACCGTGACCGGCACGACGGCGCCGGGCTTGGCCGTGACGCCGGTCAGCTGCAGGCCCTTCGTCGCCAGGCTGACCTGCTCGCGCGGGCCGAGCCGCACCTCGGAGCCGGTGGGCTGCGTCGTCGCGTTGGGGTCCGCCTGGGCGGCGATCTGGACGGTCATGTCCTGCTCGCCGAGGTTGACGGCCGAGCCCGAGACCACGACGGTGCCCTTGCCGTCGCCGATGAGCGCGAGGTCGCGCACGGCGAGCTGGCCCACGTCGGCCGGCACGCCGTCGGCGGGGACGTACTGGACGTCGGTCTGCACGGGGGAGTTGACCTGGCAGCCGGCCGTCACGGCGGCGAGGGCCACGCCGGCCAGCACCGTCGACACCCGACGGGTGGACGGGCGACGCGCGGGGGCCTGGGCGAGGATTCGACGCTTCACGGGCGACAGCCTACCGGCGGGCGCGTGGGGAACGTCGCGCACCCGCCTTGACGTGCCGCACGGGCGTCGGCGACCGCCCCGGTCGGGGTCCCGCTGTGTCACGGGAGGGGGGCGGGAGGGGGTCGACGGGCTGCAGTGGGGCTGCGAGAAGGCCTGCTCGATGCACGAGAACCAGCTCTCTGTCAAGACGTCCGGGATGACGTCCTGGGGTCGGACTGTGGCTCTGACCTGCGATGATGCCGGATCCTGAAATCGCGATGGGCGCTGGATCGTGATAATCTGGAGGTCGCGAAAGGGGAAAACAGCAGATGGTTTTCAAGGTCGGCGAGACGGTCGTGTACCCCCACCACGGGGCTGCACTCATCGAAGAGATCAACACACGCACGATCAAGGGAGAGGACAAGCTCTACCTCAAGCTCAAGGTCGCTCAGGGTGACCTGACGATCGAAGTGCCAGCCGAGAACTGCGACCTCGTAGGCGTTCGGGACGTCGTGGGCCAGGAGGGTCTGGACCGCGTGTTCGAGGTGCTGCGCACCCCGCACACGGAGGAGCCGACCAACTGGTCGCGCCGCTACAAGGCGAACCTCGAGAAGCTCGCGTCGGGTGACGTCATCAAGGTCGCCGAGGTCGTGCGCGACCTGTGGCGTCGTGACCAGGACCGCGGCCTGTCCGCTGGTGAGAAGCGGATGCTCGCCAAGGCCCGCCAGATCCTCGTCTCCGAGCTCGCGCTCGCAGAGAAGACCGACGAGGAGAAGGCCGAGACCATCCTCGACGAGGTCCTCGCGTCCTGAGCAGCTCACACCACATGACCGGAGCCGGTCGCGTCGGCGTCATCGTCGTCGCGGCCGGCTCCGGTTCACGTCTGGGGGCTTCGGTCCCCAAGGCGTTCGTGCCCCTCGCCGGGGTGCCCCTCCTGGGGCACGCCCTGCGGGGGGTGCTGTCATGTACCGCCGTCTCGGAGGTCGTGCTCGTCGTCCCGGCGTCGCACGTCGACGTCGCGGAGGCGATCGCCGAGGCCGTATGCCGTGAGGCCGGGTCGGCGGGCGTCGTGACGGTCGTCGTGGGCGGCGACGAGCGGGGTGACTCCGTGGCGGAGGGGCTTCGTGCCCTGTCCGAGGGCGTCGACGTGGTGCTCGTGCACGACGCGGCGCGGTGCCTCACCCCGGCCGAGGTGTTCGACCGGGTCGTGGCAGCAGTCGTGGCCGGCGCCGTGGCGGTCGTGCCCGGCACGGCGGTGGTCGACACGATCAAGCAGGTCGACGCAGACGGCCTCGTGGTCGCGACGCCCGACCGTTCGACGTTGCGGGCCGTCCAGACGCCGCAGGGCTTCCGCCGCGACGTGCTCACGCGGGCGCACGCTGCGTCCAGCGATGCCACCGACGACGCCGGTCTCGTCGAGCGGCTGGGTGAGCCGGTGCTCGTCGTCGACGGCGACCCCCGCGCGCTCAAGGTGACGACGCCGGCTGACCTCGAGACGGCCGCGCGCCTGCTCGCCGAGAGCGCCTGACCCGATCCCTCCCGGCACCTGCCCGATTCGAGGCGTGCCGTGGTCACCGGTGACCGCGCAACACATCGAACGGGGGAGTTGCCTATCCTCGGCAGCGTGACCGAGCAGATGACCGAGCAGTCCCGACCCCTCGCCCTCGTCACCGGTGGCGGCACCGGCATCGGCGCGGCCATCGCGCGCCGCCTGGCCGCAGACGGCTTCGAGGTCGTCGTCGCCGGTCGCCGGCGGGAGAAGCTCGACGAGGTCGTCGCCGCCGTCGAGGCTGCGGGTGGACACGCGCGTGCCGTCGTCATGGACGTCACCGACGCGGCCTCCGTCGCGAGCGGGGTCGAGAGCCTGAGCCGCTGCGACGTGCTCGTCAACAACGCCGGAGGCGCCCTCGGCGTGAACCGCGTCGAGGACGGCGACCCCGACGAGTGGGAGCGCATGTACTCGAGCAACGTCGTCGGCACGCTGCGCGTCACCCAGGCCATTCTGCCCCTGCTGCGGCAGTCGGCCCGCGCGACGATCGTCGACATCAGCTCGATCGCCGGCGAGCGCGTCTACGAGGGCGGCGCCGGCTACGTCGCGGCCAAGCACGGCACGTCGGTGGTCTCCGAGACCCTCCGTCTCGAGCTCAACGGCGAGAACATCCGCGTCATCGACATCCGGCCCGGCATGGTGCGCACCGAGGAGTTCTCCCTCACCCGGCTGCACGGCGACCAGGCCGCTGCCGCCAAGGTCTACGAGGGCGTCGACCGGCCGCTCGTCGCCGACGACGTGGCGGAGTGCGTCGGCTTCGTCGTGGGCCTGCCGCAGCACGTCAACATCGACACCATGGTGATCAAGCCGGTGGCCCAGGCCGCCCCGCACAAGGTGCACCGCGGACCCATCGACTGGAAGCAGGACCGGTGACCGCGCTGCCGCGAGTCGGCGTCGGGGTGGACGTGCACGCGTACGCCCCGGAGGGCTCCGACCGCGAGCTGTGGGTCGCCGGGCTGCACTGGCCGGGAGAGCGGGGCCTCGACGGGCACTCCGACGCCGACGTCGCCGCGCACGCGGCGTGCGACGCGATCTTCTCCGCGGCGGGTATCGGCGACCTCGGGGCGCACTTCGGCACAGCCCGGCCCGAGCTCGCCGGCGCATCGGGCGCGACCCTGCTCGCCGAAGCGGCCCGGCTCGTGCGCGAGGCCGGCTTCGAGATCGGCAACATCGCCGTGCAGGTCGTCGGCAACCGGCCCAAGATCGGCAGCCGGCGAGGCGCGGCCGAGTCCGCGCTGTCGGAGGCCGCCGGCGCCCCCGTCGCGGTGAGCGGCACGACGACCGACGGTCTGGGTCTCACGGGCCGAGGGGAGGGCGTCGCAGCGATCGCGACCGCCCTCGTCGTCGCGGTGGGCCAGGGGTCCTGAGCGAGACGGTCGGCGCTTGACGGCTGCCACGGCGGGTACGCGATCGGTGTAGGGCGACGCATCGGCGCGTCGCCCGCCGAGGAGGTTCGGCATGCAAGTCAGCACCATCATCTGGATCGTCGTGGCGGTGGTCGTCGTTCTCGTCGTCATCGCCGTCCTCACCGCGCGCGGACGCGGGCACCGGGTCGAGGCCCAGCGCGAACGGGCTGCCGGTATCCGCGAGCAGGCACGGGAGCACGACCAGGACCTGCGCGAACGAGAGGCTGCTGCGACCGAGGCCCAGGCCCGCTCCCAGATGGCTCGGGCCCAGGCCCAGCGCGCGCAGGTCGAGGCCGAGCGGCTCGAGGCCGAGGCGCGCGACCGGACCGGCGGCGCCGAGGAGGTGCGTCGGGAGCGCGACGAGCGGCTGCGCGAGGCGGACCTGCACGACCCCGACATCGGCACCGACAAGGACGGCCACCGCCTCGACCCGACGGACCGCGACCGGACGGACCGCGACTGGGCCGACCGTGGCACGAGCGACCGCGACCCGAACGTGGCCGAGCGCAACGACCGCGACTGGGACGACCGAGACCCGCTCGACCGCGACCGGACGGACCGCGACGTGGTCGACGGCGACGACACGACGCGCGAGAGCCGCGGACGCTGACCTGAGGCGGCGGAGACTGCCCACTCGACGCGGCACGTGCCCACTCGACTCCAGAAGAGGTCGAGTGGGCACTGTGCTGGGCGCTCAACGGGACGATCTCGGCGTTTGGCAGGATCGAGCGGACCGTACCGACGAGGCAGAAGGAGCCGTCATGCCGCAGACCGTCAAGGGTGTCATCAGCCGGGCGAAGGGGGCCGACGTGGAGGTCGTCGACGTCGTCGTGCCCGACCCGGGGCCGGGGGAGGCCGTCGTCGCGATCAAGACGTGCGGCGTGTGCCACACCGACCTGCACTACCGCGAGGGCGGCATCAACGACGACTACCCGTTCCTGCTCGGCCACGAGGCGGCCGGAACCGTCGAGGCCGTCGGTGAGGGCGTCACCGAGGTGGCCCCCGGCGACTTCGTCATCCTCAACTGGCGCGCCGTCTGCGGCCAGTGCCGCGCCTGCGCCAAGGGCAAGCCCTGGTACTGCTTCAACACCCACAACGCGAAGCAGAAGATAACGCTGGCCGACGGCACCGAGCTCTCGCCGGCGCTCGGCATCGGCGCGTTCATCGAGAAGACCCTGGTGGCGGCCGGCCAGTGCACGAAGGTGCCCGAGGCCGACGCGGCAGCCGTCGGACTGCTCGGCTGCGGCGTCATGGCCGGCTTCGGCGCGGCCGTCAACACCGGCGGCGTGACCCGTGGCGACTCGGTCGCCGTCATCGGCTGCGGCGGGGTGGGCAACGCCGCCATCGCGGGGGCGCAGGTTGCCGGCGCGACGACGATCATCGCCGTCGACATCGACGACCGGAAGCTCGAGCAGGCCAAGCACTTCGGCGCCACGCACACGGTCAACAGCGCGAACACCGACCCGGTCGAGGCCATCCGCGGCCTCACGGGCGGCAACGGCGCGGACGTCGTGGTCGAGGCGGTCGGGCGCCCCGAGACGTACGAGCAGGCGTTCTACGCCCGGGACCTCGCCGGCACCGTCGTCCTCGTCGGGGTGCCGACGCCCGACAAGCAGGTGACCCTGCCGATGATCGAGATCTTCGGCCGCGGAGGCGCCCTCAAGTCGAGCTGGTACGGCGACTGCCTGCCGAGCCGCGACTTCCCGATGCTCGTCGAGCTCTACAAGCAGGGCCGGTTCGACCTCGACGCCTTCGTCACCGAGCGCATCGGCCTCGGCGACATCGAGGCGGCCTTCGACAAGATGCACGCCGGCGAGGTGCTGCGCTCGGTGGTCGAGCTGTGACGACTCACGACATCGCTCGGTCCGCGGGCGGCGTGCACGTCGACCACACGACGACGTCGGGCACCTTCAGCCTCGACGGCGGCACGTGGGACGTCGAGAACAACGTGTGGGTGGTCGGCGACGACGAGACCTGCGTGGTCGTCGACGCGCCGCACGACGCCGGGCCGATCCTCGAGCTCGTCGGTGACCGGCGCCTGACGCACGTGCTGCTCACGCACGCGCACGACGACCACGTCACCGTCGTCCCCGAGCTGCTCGCGGCCCACCCCGACGCGACGGTGGCGCTCCACCCGGACGACCGGGTGCTGTGGCAGCAGAGCCACCCGGACCTCGAGCCGACCGGGCTCCTCGCCGACGGCGACGTCGTGCAGGTCGGCGACGTCGAGCTGCGGGTGCTCCACACGCCGGGTCACGCCCCGGGCGCCTGCTGCTTCCACGCTCCGGCGCTCGGACTCGTGTTCACCGGCGACACCCTCTTCCAAGGTGGCCCCGGGGCGACGGGCCGGTCGTACTCCGACTTCCCGACCATCGTCGACTCCATCCGCGAGAAGCTCCTGAGCCTGCCGTCCGAGACCGTGGTGCTGACGGGCCACGGCGACTCGACGACGATCAGCGCCGAGCAGCCCGACCTCGACGAGTGGCTCCGCCGCGGCCACTGACCCCACTCAGACAACAATCGAGAGAACGCTCCGTCACGTGACGGAGCGGTCTCTCGAGTGTTGGGGAGGGGGTTACGGAGCGTTCTCTCGATTGGGAAAGACGGGGGAGGACGGGTCAGGTGCGGGGGGTCTCGCGAAGGAGGCTGATCTTCTGCCAGATCTTGCGGCTCATGCCGGTCGTGAGGTTCTCGATCTCGCTCACCGTGTCGAGCACGAGCGCGTCGGTGGACTCCTCGGCGCACAGGGCGGCCGCCTTCGAGGTCAGCGACAGCAGCTCGGAGCAGTACTCGAGGTAGAGGCCGTAGTCACGAGCCGTCATGGTGCGCGGGCTGACCCGCTCTGCGTCCTCGGGTTCGCCGGAGCCGGAACGGCCGAGCACCGGCGCGGGGTCCTTGCTCATCTGGTGCATGTCGATGATGTGCGCGAGCGACCGCAGCCGGTGCAGCCGCCGGATCAGGTCGTTGCGCACCACCCGGTCGGCCAGCGAGAGCAGGAACCAGATGGCGATGCCGGCGAAGACGAGGTCGTTGATGAGGCTCTCGAGCACGGGCAGCCACTCGAACGCGGCGAGCGTGCCGACCCGCGCCAGGGCGTCGCGCGCGGCCGTCACGACCGCGACGACCGACACGGCTGCGACGACGACGATGAGCGTGCGCGCGACGAGCACGAGGGCGGCTCGCTGCCGGGGCGCGCGCCGGGCCCGCTCCTGCAGGCCGTCGACGACCCTGCCGAGCTCGTCGGTGGCCGCGCGCAGCCCCGGGTGCCGCGGCAGGTAGGTGTCGATGCGCTCGCCGAGGTAGGTGATGACGGCCCGCACCTCGGCGCCGTCGAGCCGTTCGTAGCTCGTGAGCCGCGGTTCCGCCATGGCGCGAGCGTAGCCCCGGGGACGCGCGAGGAGGCCGTGAGCGTATGCCGGCCGGGCGGCATACGTGCTCGGGTGCGCGTGGTCGGGTGCGACGCGACGCGCCGATAGACTTCGGCGGGTGACCCTACGACTGTTCGACACCGCAACCCGGGAGCTGCGCGACTTCACGCCGCGCGAGGCGGGCAAGGTCGGCATGTACATCTGTGGTCTCACGACGCAGGGTGCGCCACACATCGGGCACATCCGGTTCGCCGTCGCGTTCGACGTGCTGCGCCGCTGGCTCGAGACCGGTCACGGCTACGACGTCACGCTCGTGCGCAACGTCACCGACATCGACGACAAGGTGTTGCGCAAGGCGGCCGAGGCGGGCGAGGACTGGTTCGCCCTGACCTACCGCAACGAGCGCCTCACCGCGCAGGCGCTCGACGCCCTCGGCGTCGAGCCGGCCACCTACGAACCGCGCGCCACGGGCCACGTGCCCGACATGGTGACGCTGATGGAGACGCTCATCGAGAAGGGGCACGCGTATGCCGCCCCCGACGGCAGCGGCGACGTGTACTTCGACGTGCGCTCGTGGCCCGAGTACGGCTCGCTCACGGGGCAGTCCATCGACGACATGGCGAGCGCCGACGACGCCGACCCGCGCGGCAAGCGCGACCCGCGCGACTTCGCGCTCTGGAAGGGCCGCAAGACCGACGAGCCCGAGAGCGCCTCGTGGCCGACGCCGTTCGGCACCGGCCGCCCCGGCTGGCACCTCGAGTGCTCGGCCATGGCGCGGCGCTGGCTCGGCGACGAGTTCGACATCCACGGCGGCGGCATCGACCTGCGCTTCCCCCACCACGAGAACGAGCTCGCGCAGTCGCGCGCGGCCGGCCTCGGCTTCGCCCGCTACTGGCTGCACAACGCGTGGGTGACGGTGAAGGGCCAGAAGATGGGCAAGTCTCTCGGCAACGCGCTCGAGGTGCGACACCTGCTCGAGGACACCCGGCCGATCGTGCTGCGCTACTACCTCACGGCCGCGCACTACCGGTCGATGATCGAGTACCACCCCGGGTCGCTCGACGAGGCGTCGGCAGCGGTCGACCGCATCGAGGGCTTCCTCGAGCGGGCGTCGCGGCGGGGCGCCATCGTGCCGCTCGACATCGCATCGCTGCCCGAGGCGTTCGTCGCGTCGATGGACGACGACCTCGGTGTCAGTGGGGCGCTCGCCGTCGTGCACGACACGGTGCGGGCCGGCAACACCGCCCTCGACGAGGACGACGACGAGGCGGCGCTCGAGGCGGCGGCAGCCGTCGTGGCGATGACCGACGTTCTCGGCGTCAACCCGCTCGCGGCCCACTGGGGCTCGGGTGACGCGCGCGAGGAGGCTGCCGTCGAGCTGGCGCTCGACGCGCTGGTGCGTGCGCAGCTCGACGCGCGCCAGGTCGCCCGGCAGGAGCGCGACTTCGAGCGCGCCGACGAGATCCGCGACCAGCTGACCGCCGTCGGCATCGAGATCACCGACACCCCGTCGGGGGCCCAGTGGTCGCTCGCGCGCCCGACGCGTGCAGCGGCCGACGCCACCGACTCCACGAACGCGGCCCCCGGGGCCGAGAAGGCACAGGGCTGACATGCCAGGCAACTCCCAGCGGCGCGGCGCCGTCCGCAAGGGCGGCAAGGGCGCGACCGTGGGCTCCGGCGGCCAGCGCCGTCGCGGACTCGAGGGCAAGGGCCCGACGCCCAAGGCCGCCGACCGCGAGTACCACCCGGCGCACAAGCGGGCGAAATCCGTGGCCAAGCGCCAGGGCGGTCCGGGCGGCGGGTCCTCCCGCGGGCCGGCACGTCCGCAGCGACGCACCAAGGGCTCCAGCGAGATCGTCGCCGGGCGCAACTCGGTCGTCGAGGCCCTGCGCGCCGACATCCCCGTGTCGACGATGTACGTCGCCGGCCGCATCGACTCCGACGACCGCGTGCGCGAGGCCCTGAAGATCGCGACCGAGCGCGGTCTGCCGATCCTCGAGACCCCGCGCGGCGAGCTCGACCGGCTCACCGACGGAGCCGTGCACCAGGGCCTCGCCCTGCAGGTGCCGCCCTACGACTACGCGCACCCGAGCGACCTCATCGACCCCGAGATGCCCGGCATCCCGCTCGTCGTCGCGCTCGACGGCATCACCGACCCGCGCAACCTCGGCGCGATCATCCGGTCGGTCGCGGCCTTCGGCGGCCACGGCGTCGTCGTGCCCGAGCGTCGCTCGGTCGGCATGACCGCCTCGGCGTGGAAGACCTCTGCCGGCGCCGCCGCACGCGTGCCGGTCGCCAAGGCGAGCAACCTCAACCGGGCCCTCGAGGAGTTCAAGAAGGCGGGCTTCTTCATCCTCGGCCTCGACATGGACGGCGACGTCGAGCTGCCCGACCTGACGCTGGCCTCCGAGCCGCTCGTCATCGTCACCGGCTCCGAGGGCAAGGGCCTCTCGCGCCTCGTCAGCGAGACGTGCGACCAGATCGTCTCGATCCCGATGAGCTCGGCGGTCGAGTCGCTGAACGCCGGCATCGCCACGGGCGTCACCCTCTACGAGATCGCGCGCCAGCGACGCGGCTGACGTATGCCGTCCGGCGGGCCGGACGGCATACGTGGCCGTCGCACCGACGTCGCGGGGCGTGTGACGGGGGACTCCCGGGAACTCCACCGGACCGCCCGACGCTGGTCAGGGTGACCTCGGTAGAGTTGGCGGTGTCAACTACAGCGCGTAGTACAAGTGCCGGGACGGCAGCAGACAGACGGAGGACGGAACCCGTGGCGAAGAGCAACCGCGCAGAGACGGCGGCCCGGGCAGCGCGGCTGCGTGCCGAGGCGGCCCGCAAGGAGCGCCAGCGCACGCAGGTCATCGCGGCGGTCGTCGCGGTGGTCGTCGTCGTCATCGCCGTCGTCGTCGGCATCACGATCGCGAACCGGCCCGCGCCGGCCCCGGCGGCCTCCGGGGGAGCGGCCGCCCTGCAGAAGCTCGAGACCCTGCCGGCGACCCTTCTCGACTCCGCGCCCGCGCCCGCCCCGTCGCAGGCGCCGGCCAAGCTGAGCGGCGGCACGCCGCTCAAGGACGGCGCCAAGACCAAGGTGCTCTACGTCGGTGCCGAGTTCTGCCCGTTCTGCGCCATGGAGCGCTGGGCCATGATCGGCGCGCTCTCGCGCTTCGGCACCTTCAGCGGGCTCACCGACACGACGAGCTCGAGCAGCGACGTGCACCCCGACACGCCGACCTTCTCGTTCAAGGACGCGAAGTACACGAGCGACTACGTGAGCTTCGACGCCGTCGAGACCCAGGACCGCAACAACAAGCCGCTGCAGACGCTGGAGGGCGAGAACCTCGCGCTCTTCCAGAAGTTCAACCCCGAGGGCGGCATCCCGTGGGTCAGCTACGGCGGCACCCACGCGACGAACGGCGCGACGGTCGACGCCAACGTCTTCGACGGCAAGACCTACGACCAGATCATCGCCGGCATCTCCGACCCGAAGTCCGACATCGGCAAGACGGTGCTGCCGGCCATCAACATGCTCTCGGCCCAGATCTGCGCGCAGACCGACAACCAGCCGGCGAACGTCTGCAAGAGCAGCGGCGTGGTCAACGCGTCCGTGCTGCTCAAGCGGTGACCTCGATGGGCTCGCTGCGTGGTGACGTGAGGGGCCAGGCGCCCGCCACGGCCGTACGCGTGCGGCCGGTGTGGCTCGCGCCCGTGACCGTGACGCTGAGCTTCGTCGGCCTGGTCGTCTCGGCGTACCTCACCTTCGAGCACTTCACCGCGAACTCGACCCTCGCCTGCAGCATCGGCGGCGTCGTCGACTGCGCCAAGGTGACGAGCTCGCCGTGGAGCACCTTCCTGGGTGTGCCGGTCGCGCTGCTGGGGCTCGTCTTCTTCGCCGTCACGCTGTGGCTCTGCCTGCCCGGCACGTGGCGCCGCACGCAGGGCTGGCTCGACCCGGCGCGGCTCGCCTGGCTGACGGTCGGCCTGGGCATGGTGCTCTACCTCGTGTGGGCCGAGCTCTTCCGCATCCACGCGATCTGCCTGTGGTGCACGGTCGTGCACGTGCTGACCTTCGTGCTCTGGGTCGCCGTGCTCTTCGGGCAGATCCTGTCGGGGCCCGCCGACGAGTGAGCGTGCGGCTCAGTCGAACCGACTGATGACCGGCATCTCCTCGGTGTCGACGCCGAGCACCGACTTCTCCTCGGGCTTGGCCGGCAGCACGGTCGCGAGGTAGTCCTGCAGGGCCTCCTCGATGGGGGTGTCGTGACCGGCCCGCTCGCTCATGTACCACCGGTGCTCGAGCACCTCGTGGAAGATCTCGGCAGGCTCGAGGCGCGTCTTGAGGTCGCGGGGAACCGCCCGCACCACGGGCTCGTAGCACCGGGAGAGCCAGTCGTGGGCGACGATCTCCTCGTCCTCCCCCTGACGGTCGGTGGCGGCGGCGTACGCGTCGAGGTCGTTGAGCAGGCGGCGTGCCTGGTTCTCGCCGACGTCGAGGCCAGTGAGGCGCAGCAGGCGCCGCGAGTGGTGCCCGGCGTCGACGACCTTCGGGGTGATGACGATCTCGGTGCCGCCGATGTCGGTGGTGATCGACAGCTCGTCGACGTCGAAACCGAGCTCGTTGAGCCGGCGGATGCGCTCGTCGACGCGCCAGCGGTCGCCGACCTCGAAGCGCTCGGTGCCGGTGAGGGCGTCCCAGAGGGTGTGGTAGCGCTCGATGATGGAGGCGGCCACCTCGAACGGGTCGGCCGCCTCCTCCAGGAAGCCGCCGGCGTCGAGGTCCATCAGCTCGCCGGCGATGTTGACCTGCGCGATGTCGAGGTCGTGCTCGCGCTGGCCGTCTGACAGACGCGCGTGCAGCTCACCGGTCTCGGCGTCGACGAGGTAGGCCGCGAACGCGCCGGCGTCGCGCCGGAACAGGGTGTTCGAGAGCGAGACGTCGCCCCACCAGAAGCCCTCGAGGTGCAGGCGCACGAGCAGCAGCGCGAGCGCGTCCATGAGGCGCACCGCCGTGTCGGGCCGCAGGTTCTGGCTGTAGAGCGCCCGGTAGGGCAGGGAGAACTGCAGGTGGTGGGTGATGAGACAGGCGTCGAGCGGCTCGCCGTCGGCGGTGGTGCGCCCGTGCACGACGCCGAACGGCTCGACGCTCGGCACGTCGAGCCGGCGCAGGTTGCGCAGCATGGCGTACTCGCGGTCGGCGATGTCGTCCTTGATCTCCTTGACCGCCAGCACCCGCGGCCCGAGCTTGACGAAGCGCACGACGTGGCGGGAGATGCCGCGGGGGAGGGCGGCCAGGAACGACTCGGGCCACTCCTCGAGCGGGGTCGACCAGGGCAGGTCGAGCAGGGCGGACTCGGGTCGCGCGGTGGTGATCTCGAGGGTCACACGGTCATCGTGGCACGGTCTCGCGACAACCGTCGATCTGCCCACAGCGCAAGGGCCGCGAGAGCGAGGAAGAGCACGGCGATCCCGAGGCAGTTGAAGAGGGCGGCGCCGTAGCCGATGCGGTCGACGGCGAGGAACGGGTAGGGGTACCACTCGACGAGCGGGCCGAGGGCCAGCGTCGCGAGCAGCCAGGCGACCGGCCACGCGAGCGATGGCAGCACGTCGCCGCGCATGGCGCGCCCGCGCGGGCCGAACGCGACCCACCCGGTGAAGGTCAGCAGCGGCACGGCGAGGTGGAGCAGCCGGTCGCAGAGCAGGTTGAGCGGCGTGTAGCTCGGTGACGGCGGCAGCGCGACGAACGCCACGATCCCCGTCACCGTGATGCCGATCAGCCACGCGAGGCGCACGACGCGGAAGACCCGGGTGTCGGTGCGTTCGCGGAGGATGAGCCACATCGTCACTGCGACAAGGAGGTTCGACTGGATCGTGAAGTAGCTGAAGAGCCGTCGCACCTGCTCGGGCCGCGGGGTCGTGACGCCGCTCGAGTCGAGGATGGTCTCGCCGTGCAGCACCAGGGCCGTCTGCAGCACCAGGGCCGTCACCGCGACGACGAACGTCGCGACGTGCCAGTGCCGCCCGATCTGCGTCCTCGTCACAGGCGTGAGCCTAGGTGGTCGCGCGCGTCGCCCGCCGCATCTTGTCCAGCCTTGCCGCACAACGGCGCTGGGGGCGGCCCCCCCACCCGCGCCGTACTCGACGGAGCGGAACCGGGGCTCGATCAGCTCCCTGTTGGCGAGCGGGTTGCCCGTCGCGGGCTTGGCCGCGACGGCACTGAAGTCCGGGGCGAGGAACGGGTTGGACATCTGCATCTGGCGCACCGACGCGGGCACGACCTGCTTCTCCACCTGCTTGTCGACGAGCTTGGGCTCGGTCGTGA
>CBHRRQ010000036.1:0-22359 GCA_966081555.1 uncultured Terrabacter sp. | reverse complement strand
CCTACAGCGGCGCCGACGACCTGACGTACCTGTCGGTCGGCTGAGCCGGACTCGCCCGATCCGGACGCGTCGAGGGCCCTCACCCCTAACGGGTGGGGGCCCTCCGGTCATCCACACCCTGGAGGGAGCCGGAGCGGGTCTCCAGAGGCCGCCCAACGAGTGACAACCTGGCTAGACCGCTACCGCGACGATCGCAGCATGCGCTCGTCGCTCGTCGCCCCCGGGCCGTTGCAGCCGCTCGATCTCGAGGAAGCCTGCTTCGGCCAGTCGGCGCGCGACCTCGTCCACGGGCCACCGATATGCCGTGACGACCTTGTGCGCGAACGACTCGCACCGCGGACCTTCGAAGAAACCGGCCACCAGAACGCCACCGGGCTCCATCACTCGCCGGATCTCGACCAGCGCATCGTTCAACTGCGCGGGTTCGAAATGGATGAGCGAGTACCACGCCAGCGCGCCCGCGACCGAGCCGTCCGCCCGGGTCGAGCTGTCGATCGAGCCGAGCTCGAATCTGACGGTCGGGTGCGCCTCGCGGGCGTGGGCGATGAACTCAGGAACCATGTCGACCCCTGTGACGTCCGGGCAGCGAGCATGCAGGTAGCCCGTCAGATGCCCTGGGCCGCAGCCGAGGTCGAGGACCGGGCCGGCCAGGCGCCCCAGATGCTGATCGATCAATCGCAGGTCGTCCGGGTGCTCATGCCGCCCAGATCCGAAGAGATCGATGTACTGCTGAGACAGAGAGGAGTACGCCTGCTGCACATCGAAGGCCTTCACCGCGCCGATCTTAGGGACGGGAGGGCCGAGTCCGACGAGTGGCGTCGCGGCTAGCACTCCGCCGAGGGCTCGACAGATGTGGCGGTGCCGCGCGGGCCAGGCGCTGGGTCCGTGCTCGGGCGGTACGTCACGACCACGCAGTCGTCGAGGCGAAGGTTGGACACGAGCGACGGGTCACCGAGGAAGCACTCACCGGCCGCGTCGGCGGCCCCGACGCAGAGGCGCGGGGTGGTGGTGGTGACGATCCCTGTGAGGTGATTGGCTCCCGATCCACAACCGGCCAGCAACTCGGAGCAGACGAGCGCAAGCACCGCCACCAGCCTTTTGGTCATGCTGCACAACCTAGGGCCGGAGGCCGCGATCCCAGGGGCAACACGTCCCCACATGCCGCGCGCAGCTGGCGCGCGTGGCGACCATCGCGCCTTGGCTCTCGGTCAGGAGCTGCCGCCGGGGTAGTGGTCCGGACGGTTCGTGTTCACCTCGGCCCGCGCCTCGGCCACGTCCGACTCGGTGAGACCGTCGCGCGGGGCGTTGAAGGCTCCTCCCGAGCGGATCGAGGAGTCGCCGCGTACCTGCTTGCTGCGGTGAGAGCCCCAGCCCGCGAGGGCAAGCACGACGGCGAGGACGAGTCCGACCCAGATCCAGAACATGCGAGCCCCCTTCAGGTGAGGCGCTGGACGCGCCTCCTGCTCGCACCGTAGCGCTCCGAACCGCAGGGTGTGGCGAGCCGGGCCGACTTCTGCACTCCGATACGCGGGTGCGGCACGTCGGGGCCTCCGCTCCGCGGCGGAGCCGCAGGTCAGGACTCGTTCCTGGCCTGCGGCTCCTTTCTTTCCGGTCCTGCGTACGTCGCAGCCCTTGTCGCCGCCCTCGTCGCCGCGGTCGGCCCGGGGAGGATGACCGCGCGAAGGGGCGACGTGGCGGCACTGCGAGCCCGGACGGGCCATGAGGGGGGGCTGACCCGTCGGGGTCCCTGACTGCCGCCACCTGGGCGCGGGGCGATGCCCGGCGCGACGGCGGACCGGACGACCTGCCGGCCGAAGACGTCTCTGCAGGGACGATCGTCTAGCGCACGCGGCCTGCCACCCACGCGCTGGTCCACAGCTTCGAGAGCTGCACCCGCTGGCCCGGCCGCGGCGAGTGCCAGACCTTGCCGTTACCGGCATACACGCCGACGTGGTAGGCCCGTCCGCCGCGCATGAAGAAGACGAGGTCACCGGCCAGGATGTTGGACTTGGCGACGCGGACCGTCCTCAGTCGCTGCGCGTTCGCCGTGCGGGGCAGCGCGACGTGGAGCTTGGTCCGGTAGACGTAGTAGATGAGGCCGGAGCAGTCGAACGCGTACGGGCCTGCCGCTCCCCAGCGGTAGGGCTTGCCCCGCTGGGCGGCGGCGATGCGTAGCGCCTGGAGGCGGCGCGGGACCGTCGCGATGGGGGCGGTGGCGACGTCGACGGCCTTGTTCGTCGCGGCCTTCGCGCTCTGGGCCGGCGCGGCTGCGGAGGGCGAGGCCGTCGTGGAGGCCGGGGGTGCTCCCCCGGTCCCGAGGACGAGCGCGGCGCCGAGAAGGGGGGTGATGGCGAGGGACTGGAGCGGCAGTCGACGTGCGGGGCGCCGGTGGCGCCCGGGGCGTGCAGGACTCGTAGCGGGCATGGTCGGTTTTCCTTCCCACGCCATAGAGGTGAGCTGTCGGGTTCGGGCAGAAGTGGCCCGGCCGCATGTCGCGGCTTCACCCCGAGGGCCGGTCCTAGCCGGCCCAGAAAGTGGGTCCCCCGCTCCTGTCCGTGTGAAGCGCAGCTGCCCCAGCCGGCGGACAGGACTCGGCGTACCGGCGGGCCGGCCGGGGAGGACCCCGGCCGATGAACTGCATCGACGGTCGCAGACGAAGCGTTGAACCGTGTAGGTCACGGCTCGATATCGGCAGATGTTGCCGAGACAAACCGTCCCGAAGCCGGGTTTTGGGGCGGTGACGCACGAAACCTCTGAAAAGGAGTGGACGGTCGCCGCCGCCTGACACATCATGGACGCTGCTCCGTCCCCGGAGCCGTCAGTCGCCGGGTTGTCGGACGTCAGGAGCCAGCGGGAGTGCCCGCGGAGAGGTGGGTGGCCGGCATGGCCTGCTCAGCGGTCACGGTCCCGCACCACCTCCCCCACCCCGGCTGACTGGGCCACCCGGTCCTGCCCGACCGACAGGAAGACCGTGAAACCACTGACAGACAAAGAGATTCGTGCTGCCCTCGTGAACTGCTCGCGCCGTGAGGCGAAGCAGGCCAGCCTGCCCAGCGACCTCGACACCCTGCCCTGGGAGCAGCTCGACTACCTGGGCTGGGTCGACCGCAGCAACCCCCAGAGGGCGTATGCCGTCGTGCCCGTCGACGACGAGCCCGTGGCGTTCGCGCTGCGGGCGTCCGAGCGGACGCGCAAGGCGAGCGCGATGTGCGCCTGGTGCGAGGACGTCTTCGCGACCGCCGACGTTAGGCTGTGGGTCGCGAGGCGAGCCGGCGCCGCCGGACGCGAGGGCAACAGCCTCGGCACGCTCGTGCACGCCGAGTTCAGCTGCTCGCAGCACGTGCGCCGGCTGCCGAACGCGATGGAGGGCGGGCTCGACCCGGCGTCCCTGGTCGAGCGGCGCATCGACGAGCTGCGTTCGCGCTCAATGGCGTTCGCGCGACGGGTCCGCGACGGGTCGTAGCCGTCAGGGCATCGGTTCGACGGGCTCACCCGACAGCACGCCGTCCATGATCCGGCGCCAGATCGGCGCCGCGTAGCAGGCGCCGGTCATGGACGTGCAGGACTTCCCCGCCATCGACACGTCGAACATGCGGCGGGTCGGGTTCACCGGGTTGCCCACCCACACCGCCGTGGACAGCTGCGGGGTGTAGCCCACGAACCACGACTGCGCGTTGCCGTCGGATGTGCCGGTCTTGCCGGCCGAGGGCCGCGCGGGCAGCTGGTTGAGGATGCCCGAGCCGTGGGTCATGTTGTACTCCAGGTACTGCGTCGCCTCGTCGACGGCGTGCGGGTCGGCGACCCGCCGGCAGGCCGGCGGCGGGGCCCAGAGGGTGCGCCCGCCCTGGACGACGCTCGTCACCGGGTGCACGTCGCAGAGGGTGCCGTGGTCGGCGAGCCCGGCGTACGCCTCGGCCATGGTCTGCGGCGACACGGCCTGCGCGCCCAGCACCACCTGCGGCGGGTAGGTGCCGAGTGGCTGCCCGTCGCCGCCGTGGATGCCGAAGGCCGTCATCGTCGAGTGGATCGCGCAGACGCCGATACGGCTCGCGAGGGCGACGAACGCGGTGTTCGTCGACTGCGCGGTCGCCTGCCTCAGCGACATGGAGCCACCCTTCCACGGCTCGTCGTTGTAGACCGACCACGTGCCGCCGACGCCGCACGGCTGGGGAAACTGCTTGGCGCTGAAGGTCGCCGGGTGGTGGTTGTCGGCTGCGGGCGCGACGACGGAGGCGTGGGTGCCCAGCCCCTGCTTCATCGCGGTGACGAGCGCGAAGGCCTTGGCCGTCGACCCGAACTGGAAGCCGCCCGAGCCGCCATATCGTCGGTCGACCGCGTAGTCCACCTCCGTCGCGCCGGGTCCCGAGCCGTATGCCGTGTCCTGGCCGAGGCCGAGCACCGCGCCGGTGCCGGGCTCGGTGACGTAGGCGGCCGCGGCGACCCCGAGACTGTTGCGCTCGGGCGCGACCTGGCGCAGCGACGTGTCGACGACCTGCTGCACCGACGGGTCCAGGGTCGTGCGGATCGTCAGCCCGCCCTGGAAGATCCTGTCGCGTCGCGCTTCGCGCGTCGGGCCGAGGGCGGGCTGCTCCTCCAGCCAGGCGATGACGAACGAGCAGACGTACGGGTCGGGCGACGCGCCACACGGCGCGGGCGGGTGGGTGACGTGGAGGTCACGCGCGAGCGGCCGTGCCACCGCGGCGGCATACTGCCGGGGGGTCAGCTCGTCGAGCGCCCTCATCCGCGCCAGCACGACGTTGCGGCGCGCCTGGGCCGCCTCGGGGTGGTGCACGGGATCGGTCGTGCTCGGGCTCTGCACGAGCCCGGCGAGGGTGGCCGCCTCGGTGAGGGTCAGCGCGCCTGCGCGCACCCCGAAGTAGTGGCGCGCGGCCGCCTCGACGCCGTACGCGCCATCACCGTAGTAGGCGAGGTTGAGGTAGCCCTGCAGGATCTCGTCCTTGCTCCACGATCGTTCGAGCGCGACGGCGTAGCGCAGGTCTTCGAGCTTGCGAGGGATCGTCTTGGCGATGGCTGCCCGCGCGGCTGCCGTCTGCCCCTCGCGCAGCGCCTGCGCCTGGAGGGAGAGCTTGACGAACTGCTGGGTCAGCGTCGACGCCCCTTCGGTCGCCTGCCCGGACCGCAGGTCCTCGAGGACGGCTCGCGTGAAGCCCTGGGGGTCGATGGCGCCGTGGTCGTAGAAGCGGCTGTCCTCGATGGCCACCTGGGCGGTGCGCATGACCGGCGCCACCTGGGAGAGGGGGACGACGACGCGGTCCTCGTCCTGCGGAGTCGCGATGACCGACCCGTCGGCCGCGAGGATGCGCGAACCCTGCTCGAGCTGCGCCATCGTGAAGGTGCTCGGCAGGGCGAGGAAGGCGTCGCTGCCGGCGTTCGCGAGGCCACCGAGGGCAGCGACCGCAGGCGTCCAGAGCCCGGCGGCGAGCAGCCCGACTGCCACGGCGGCGGCGACGAACGCGCACAACGTCCGAGCCGCCCGTCCGAGCTCACCCCGCCGTCTGGTCACGCACGACGATAGGCGCGCGTTGCCGACGACGCCCTGCGCGTCGGCTGGGAGTCGGCTGCGACCGGGTGCACTCGGTGCGCTCGGCTGCGCTCGGCTGCGCTCGGGTGCCCTCGGGTGCGCCCGGTCGGCGTGGCCGTTTGGACGACGGCACCCGACTGTTGCTACGGTTGCGACGCCTCGCAGGCGTAGTTCAGTAGCAGAACAGCCCTCTTCCAGAGGGAAGACGTACGTGCAATTCGTACCGCCTGCTCCAACACGAAGGGCCCGGTCACCGACCGGGCCCTTCTGCTGTCCCGGCACGAGGAAGCGCGCGAGTGGCGATCGTGGAGGGTGCCGACGTGGCGCAACCGTGACCTGACCCCCTTGCCATTCATTACCGGTCAGTAGCATCATGGAAGTGACCGGCCAGTAACTTGGCGCGCCCGCCGACGCGGACGCACGACGAGCGACAGAACGTGGAGGGTCCCGATGGGCCACTACAAGAGCAATGTGCGCGACCTCGAGTTCAACCTCTTCGAGGTGTTCAACCGTCAGGACGTCCTCGGACAGGGCATCTACGCCGACGTCGACGTCGAGGCGGCGAAGGACATCCTCCGTGAGGTCTCGCGCCTCGCCGAGAACGAGCTCGCCGACAGCCTCCTCGACAGCGACCGCAACCCGCCGGTCTACGACCCCGCCTCGCAGACCGTGACGATGCCCGACTCGTTCAAGAAGTCGTTCAAGGCGTACGTCGACGGCGACTGGGGCAACCTCGACGTCCCGGCCGAGCTCGGCGGCATGGTCGTGCCGGCCTCGCTGCGCTGGTCCGTCGCCGAGATGGTCTGCGGCGCCAACCCGGCCATCCACATGTTCACGGCGAGCTACTCCTTCGCCAACCTGCTCTGGCACCTCGGCACCGACGACCAGAAGAAGCTCGCGAAGCACATCGTCGACAAGGCCTGGCACACCACGATGGTGCTCACCGAGCCCGACGCCGGCTCCGACGTCGGCGCCGGCCGCACCAAGGCCGTGCAGCAGCCCGACGGCACGTGGCACATCACCGGCGTCAAGCGCTTCATCACCTCGGCCGAGTCCGACATGGTCGACAACGTCGTCCACTACGTGCTGGCCCGCCCCGAGGGCGCCGGACCGGGCACCAAGGGACTCTCGCTCTTCATCGTGCCGAAGTTCCACGTCGACCTCGAGACCGGCGAGCTCGGCGAGCGCAACGGCGCCTACGTCACCAACGTCGAGCACAAGATGGGCCTCAAGGTCAGCACGACGTGCGAGGTCACCTTCGGCGAGCACGAGCCGGCCGTCGGCACCCTCCTCGGCGACGTCCACGACGGCATCGCGCAGATGTTCAAGGTCATCGAGAACGCGCGGATGTTCGTGGGCACCAAGGCGATCGCCACGCTGTCCACCGGCTACCTCAACGCGCTCGAGTACGCCAAGGAGCGCGTCCAGGGCGCCGACCTCACGCAGATGACCGACAAGTCGGCCCCGCGCGTCACCATCACCCACCACCCCGACGTGCGCCGCTCGCTCATGCTGCAGAAGGCGTACGCCGAGGGTCTGCGCGCCCTCGTCGTCTACACCGCGAGCCAGCAGGACGCCGTCAACCAGGCCCAGGCGGGCAACCCGGCCGCACCGCTCGAGAAGGGCTCCGACGCCGAGCTCGCCAACAAGATCAGCGACCTCATGCTGCCGATCGTCAAGGGTCTGGGCTCCGAGCGCGCCTGGGTGCTGCTCGGCACCGAGTCGCTGCAGACCTACGGCGGCTCGGGCTTCCTGCAGGACTACCCGATCGAGCAGTACGTGCGCGATGCGAAGATCGACACGCTCTACGAGGGCACGACCGCCATCCAGGGCCTCGACTTCTTCTTCCGCAAGATCGTCCGCGACAAGGGCCAGGCCCTGCAGCACGTCGCCGGTCAGATCCAGGAGTTCGCCAAGGACCTCGGCGGCTCGCTCGACACCGAGCGCGAGCTGCTCGGCAAGGCGCTCGAGGACATCCAGGGCATCGTCGGCTCGATGATCGGCACGCTGATGCAGAGCGACCCGCGCATGGGCGGCGACGTCGCCAACCTCTACAAGGTCGGCCAGAACACGACGCGCCTGCTGCTCTCGGCCGGTGACCTCGTCGTCGGCTGGCTGCTGCTGCGCCAGGCCGAGGTCGCGCAGGCTGCCCTCGACCGCGGCGCCAGCGGCAAGGACGCCGACTTCTACCGCGGCAAGGTGGCGGCGGCCTCGTTCTACGCCAAGAACGTGCTGCCCAAGATCGCGGCCGAGCGCGCCATCGCCGAGGCGACCGACAACGACCTCATGGACGTCCCCGAGTCCGCCTTCTGACCCGATCGAGAGAAGACTCCGTCACCCCGGTGACCGATCGAGAGAACAGTTCGTCCCACGTGTGGGTGGGACGAACTGTTCTTTCGATCTGAGGGGCTTCCGGACGGAGGAGGTCAGAGCCTGCGCTGGTAGGCGGGGCACAGCTCGACCCTGCGGAAGCCCAGGTCCTCGTTGATCGAGACCATCCACGCGTTCGTGTCGTCGTTGCCGGTGATGACCCGCTGCCGCTCCGGGTGGTCGGTCTGCAGCCGCCGCAGGTTCTCGACCTTGACCGCCATGCCGAGCCGCCGCCCGCGGTGGGCCTTGTGCACCAACGTTCCCCACTGCCACGCGACCGATGGAGCCCCTGACGGCAGCATGAGGTCGGTGTAGGCGACGACGTCGCCGGTGGCCTCGTGGACCGCGACCGTCGTCAGGCGCACCCGCCCCTGCTGACGGAACAGCTCGAGGTACTCCTCGTACCGCTCCGGTGTCAGGGTCTCCTCCTCGAAGTCGATGTCGCCCGTGGGGGCGTCGACGGCGAGCTGGTTCATGACGGCGCACAGCGACGGCTGGAGCTCGGGCGGCACGCCGCCCACGTGGGTCTCGAGGCGGTAGTCCCCCTCCCACCGGGCCCGGGCCTGCTCGGCGTGCCTGCCGAGCACGTCCTCCGGCACCGGCAGCGACAGGTGCCGCATGATCTCGGTGTTGCTCAGGTGGAAGCCGTGCTTCTCGGCAAAACGTCGGTAGGGATGGTCGCGGGAGTCGGGCGGCACGTGCAGATCGGTGACCAGCGTCGGACGCCCCTCCTCACGAGCCCGCTCGACGATGCGCTCGACGAGCGCCGATCCGAGGCCCCGCCTCCGGTGAGGAGGGTCGACCTGGACGTCGTGCCAGACCATCGAGGTGTTGTCGCTCATCGGCAGCCAGATCGTCGCGACACCGACGAGCGCGTCGCCGTCCCAGGTCCCCCACATCTCCATGGGCTCAGCCTTGTCGTCATGGCGCCACTCGACGAGCGTCTCTGCGAGAGAGGGCGGCTGGTCCCACGGCCGTTCGTGGCCCTTGCTGGCGACGATGACCTCGTACGCCTTGGCGCACACCTCGTCGTCGTGCACGTCGATGCGCCTGGTCTCCATGCGTCGAACGTAGGGGCGCGCGTCCGTGCCGTGCCATCGAGTTTCCGAGCATCTCGAGGACGTATGCCGTGTGGCCGTGTCGTCGTGACGGAGCGTTCCCTCGATCGGGGCAGGGAGCGGTGGGTCAGGGGCGGCGGGGGCGGGTGGCTCGGAGCATGAGCAGGCCGAGGGCGAGAACGGCGAAGCCGACGGCCGGCACCACGTCGCCGACGAGGAAGAAGACGGGCCGGTTGCCGAGCACGTCGACGCCCACGATCGAGACGATGAGGATGCCGAAGAAGAGCACGCCGGCAGAGACGGCGGCGACGGGGTCGACCCACCGCCGGCGACCCGTCGAGACCGGCTCGGCCTGCCGCGTGCCCCGGTCGAACCGCACGAAGACCGCCACGAGGCCCGCCGTGACGACCGCGAGCACGGCGAAGAGCACCGGACGCGTGACCCACCAGGCCCATGACCCGATCGCCGGCTGCTGCACCCCGAGCCCGCGGAGCCCGAGCAGCACCGTCATGAGCGCCGTGAGGTGCCAGAGGAACGCCGTCATCGCGAACGGCGCGACCCCGACGACGACGCGCCACAGCCGCGGGCGCGCGAGCACGCGCGCCATGACCTGACGCAGCACCACGGCGAGGCCGCAGATGCCGATGCCCTGCGCCAGCAAGGCTGCTGTCGGGGGCGCCATGTTCGAGACCGCCTCGCCGGGCAGCCCCACCATCGACACCGGGTAGGGACCGGCAGCGACCGCGATGCCCATGGCACCGAAACCCACGACCGCCATCAACCAGCCGCGCGAGGTGGTGAGCAGCCCGTCACGCCAAGCGAATCCGAGCTGGTGCAGCGCCAGCCACACGAGGGCGAAGTTGAGGTTGCCCACGAGGTCCGGACCTCCGGAGAACCGCACCACGTCGACGAGAACGGCCAGGAGGACGAGCACCCCGACCACCCGAAGCCCGAATCGCTCGTGCAGGCCCCGCATGAGCGGCGCGAACGCGCAGGCCCCCAGGTAGATCCCGACGAACCACAGCAGCTGCGGCACCATGACGAGGGCGTCGCGGCCGAGTCGGCCGGCGTCGCCCGGTCGCGCGGTCAGCCCGCTGAGGTGGGCCACCACGCCGAGCATCACCCAGGCCAGCAGGAAGGCGAGGGTCGGGCGCAGGAGGCGACGGGCTCTCGCCCGGAAGAAGGCGGCATACCGGCCGGGGCCGTTCGGGAGGCGGCGCTCGAGGGAGGCCAGCGTGTGGGCGTGGGCGACCCCGCCGACGAGGAAGAAGAGCGGCATCACCTGGAGCAGCCACGTGAGCGGCTGCAGGGCCGGCACGACCGCGAGCGCGTTGGTGATGCGGCCGTCGGGCGTGATCGCGACCATGAGCCAGTGGCCGAGCACGACGACGAGCAGCGAGCCGACGCGCAGCGTGTCGACCCAGCGGTCGCGGTCGGCGGGGGTAGCGGCGTCGATGGCTGCCGCGCTGCGGTCGTGGGCGCGCGGGTCAGGAGGCAACGGGACGTCGTCGGACGCGTACGCCGGGGGCTGCGGCTGGCTCACGTCTCATCGAAGCACGGACGGCGGCCTGCGCAGGTGAGTTCTCCTGCTCAGGCCGCCGTCGGGGTGTGGCGGTGCGGCGCGCCAGACGACGGCGTCGCGGCGCGTGGTGGTGCGGCGCTCGACGACGTCGGGCTCACCGCGCCGCTCGGTCACCGTGGTGTGCTGGGTGCGCGTGCGCTGCGCGTTCAGGACCAGCGCGAGGATGATGGCGAGCGCCCCCGCCGCCATGAGGATGATCCCGATGGTGTTGCCCGTGCCGCTGCTCATGTTGAGCACGCTCGAGTCGACGGTCGTGAAGTAGAAGATCGCACCGACCACGAGCAGCACGATCCCGAGTCCGATACCCATGAGGTCTCCTTGGTCTGGGGCACGCCACAGCGCGTGCCTGACCAGGACATACCCGGCGAAGCCCTCCGTCAGGCGGTGCGGCGGCGTCCGAACGCGAGCGTGACGGCCGAGACCACGAGCATCACGAGACCGACGCCGACCGCGATCGCGATCTCGTAGTAGAGGTTCCGGGCTGCGAGCCCGTACGCCGCGTCGGCGACCGTGCGCGCGACGGCGGGGTCGACGCGTCGCAGCAGCGGCTCGCGCGCGACCATGATGACGAGTGCGAGCGCGAGCGACGTCACGATCCACCCGAGCGCCACGAGGGTCGTCGCCGTACGCCACCGGCGGGCGAGGAAGATCGCGAGCAGCCCCAGCGCGGCAACGACGACCGGCGCCCACGGCCCCCACGCGTCGGCGACCCGGTACGCCTGCTGCGCCTTCTGCAGGTCGCTGGCCTTGGCGAGCGGGATCGTCACCACCGGGGCGAACGAGCTCGCGCCCTTCACCCCCGCCTGCTCGAGCGTCGAGGTGAGGGCCGGGACGGGGATGGTGAGGCGGACCGCGACGCGTCCCTGCGAGTCCAGCTCGGTGTCGCCACGGCCCGTCATGACCGCGATGAACTGGGTGTGCACGGCCCGGATGCCGGTGGCCCAGGCGGACGCCACCTGCGGGCTCGCGACGATGGTCGCCGCCTCGGTGCGGATCGGCGCCTCGAGCGTCTTCTCGACCGCGGGGGCGAGCTGCACGGCGCCGAGCACGCCGTCGACGATGCCGTCGGTGAGCGCCTCCTGGACCTGCGGCTTGCTCACGACGGGTCGCAGCTCGTCGACGAAGACGTCGGTGCGCGTCAGCATCACCGACGCCCAGAAGCCCACGAGGGCGACGGGCAGCAGCACCACGGCGAGCAGGCCGCAGACGCCGGAGAGGAAGGAGGGTCCGGTGCGTCCGGATCGCTGTCGTGCCACGCCTGCCACCTGTCGATCGTCGGCGTCCGGGAGGCTCCCGGCCGCGCTGCACACTCCGCTAGACCCCCCGAAGGTCGAGAGCCAGTCTCGCAGGGGCGTCCGGGTCGATGACGACGGGGATGCCCCAGTCCTGCTGGAAGAGGTGGCAGGCGGCGTGCTCGGGCACCTCGCCGGTGACCGGGTCGCCGTCGCACGAAGCGGCCTGGACCGAGATGTGCAGCGTGCCGGTGCCGACGTCGCCGCGCAGCACGAGACGGCGGGTCAGACCCTCCGCGCGACCCGCGCCCTCGACGAGCAGCGCGTCCGGGGTGGCCGAGATGTCGAGCCGGGTCGGGTCGCCCCAGCGGTGGTCGAGCTTCTGGCCCGCGGGCGGCACGAAGGTCACCTCGAGGGCGACCTCGCCCGCCGGGAGCGGCGTCGAGGGGCGCTGCGTGCGGTGCGCCGGTCCGTCGACCCGCTGGGCGTCGCGCGGGAGGGCCACGCGGGTCAGCCGGTGGGCCGCGGACTCGACGACGACGAGGCGGGTCTCGCCCGTCTCGGGGTCGGCCTCGACGACGGCGTCGCTGGGCTCTGCGAGCCCCTGGGCCACGGTGGTCACCTGGCGCGTCACGGGGTCGAACCGTCGGATCGCGCCGTTGTACGTGTCGCTGACCGCGACGGAGCCGTCGGGCAGCTCGGTGACGCCGAGAGGGTGCTGGAGCAGCGCCTCGGCGGCGTCGCCGTCGCGGTGGCCGAAGTCGAAGAGACCGGTGCCGACATGGGTCTCGACCACCAGGTTCCCGTCGACGCCCGCGACGACGGATCGCAGCGCCGACGTCTCCGAGTCGGCGACCCAGATCCGGTTGCCCGACGCCGAGGTGGCCAGTCCCGACGGCTGGGCGAACCACGCCTCGGGGGCGGGCCCGTCGACGAGCCCCTCGTTGGACGTGCCGCCGATGACCTCCACGCGACCGTCCTCGAGGCTCGCGCCCGGGGTCCAGGCCCACAGCTGGTGGGTGCCGGCCATGGCGATGACGACCCGGTCGCCGAGCCAGGCGAGGTCCCACGGGGTCGACAGCGCCTGCTCGAGGGCTGGGCCGCCGCCGGTGCGCTCGCGCAGCTGCCGGCCGGTGCCGGCGACCGCGCGGACCGACCCGTTGGAGAAGCGGATTCCCTTGAGCTGGTGGTTGACCGAGTCGGCGACGAGCAGGTCGACGCCCAGGCGCTCGGCCACCTCGGGCTGCACGAGCAGGAGCCCCTGCGGCTCGTTGAGCTCTCCGGCGCCGCCCCAGCGGGCGCGCTCGTTCTCGAGGTCGTCCTCGAGGTGGACGACCTGGTGGTTCGCGGTGTCGGAGACGACGAAGGAGCCGTCCGGCAGCGCCACGGCCTTGCCGGGGAAGCGCAGCGCGGTCTCCGGGGCGGGTGGTGGCACGTAGGGGTCGTCGCCCGGCTGCAGCGTGCCCTTGGCGCGGTGCTCCTCGATGAGCTCGGCGACGAGAGAGGCGAGTCCGGGTCCGTGCCCCTCCCCCGACATCGAGGCGACGACATAGCCCTCGGGGTCGATGACGACGAGCGTGGGCCAGGCGCGGGCGGCATACGCGCGCCACGTGACGAGCTCGGGGTCGTCGAGCACGGGGTGGTGCACGGCGTACCGCTCGACGGCGGCGGCGAGCGCATCGGCGTCTGCCTCGTGCTCGAACTTCGGCGAGTGCACGCCGATGATCGTCAGGGCGTCGGGGAACTGCTCCTCGACCGGCCGCAGCTCGTCGAGCACGTGGAGGCAGTTGACGCAGCAGAAGGTCCAGAAGTCGAGCACGACCACGCGGCCGCGCAGGTCGCCGAGCGACAGGGACCGGCCGCCCGTGTTGAGCCAGCCGCGCCCGACGAGCTCGGCGGCCCGCACCCTGACGCGCGAGCGCAGCGTCGCGGTGTCGGCGCTCACGAGAGCCTCCGGTCGGGCAGCACGGGGAAGTCGCGCCGCCACTGCAGCGTCGCGGCGGTGTCGATGTCGATGCTCAGCACCTCTTCGTCAAGGCCCGCCGAGGCGAGAACCTTTCCGGTGGCGTCGACGACCTGGGAGTGGCCACCCATCTCGTGGCGGGCGTGGGTGCCGGCGGTGTTGCACTGCAGCACCACGCACTGGTCCTCGACGGCGCGGGCCTGCCCCAGCAGCGTCCAGTGCCCGACCCGCCGGGCCGGCCACGCCGCCGGGACGACGAAGACCTCGGCGCCGCGGTCGAGCAGCCGCCGGTAGAGCTCGGGGAAGCGCAGGTCATAGCAGGTGGAGAGGCCCACGGGCACCGGGTCACCGTCGGCCACCGGCACGTCGACGACGACGAGCTCCTCGCCGGCGTCCATGAGGCTCGGCTCCCCCTCGCCGAAACCGAAGCGGTGCACCTTGCGGTATGTCGCGACGAGGTCGCCCGACGGTGAGAAGACGAGACTCGTGTTCCACACACCATGGCCACCCTCGGCCACCGGAGCGCCGCGCTCGACGATCGAGCCTCCGTGGAGCGTGACGCCGGCATCGCGCGCCGCAGCCGAGAGAGCCTGCGCCACAGGGCCGTCCAGCGGCTCGGCGCGCTCGTCCCAGTGCTTGTAGTCGAACCCGCCGGCCGACCACAGCTCAGGCAGGACGACGAGGTCGTGCCCGGCCTGGGCACGCACGAGGTCCGCGACCCGGGCGGTGCGATCGGCGACCGACTCGTCGTCGCCGTAGGCCAGCTGGATGAGGGCAACCTTCATGCCCCCATGCTCACACGACCCACCGGGCGCCGGACGGGCGCGTTCGGCACCCGGGCGGGCGGACGGCATACGCGCAGGGGCTCACGGCGTACGGGCCGTGCCGCGAGGTCTACCTCGAGACGCCGATGGACGACCAGGACGCCTGGGTCACCGAGCTGCAGCAGCCGGTGCGCTGAGCTCGCCGCCTCGCGTGGCGCGGCCACGCGTGGCGGAGTGCGCGCTGCGCCGGGCGGCGAGCTGCTCGCGCAGCTCAGGGTCGCTCTGGACGAGGTAGACGAGTCCGCAGTCCTGGGGCCCGGTGGCGCCGGGGACGCACAGCGTGCACGGCTCGCCGAGACGGATCGGGCACATCGGGGTGGGTGGCCTGCGGGACATGGAAACCTCCTGACCCGAATACTACCTCACGTAGTAGTCGTGGCGGCTCAGCGCTGCGCGCCCTCGTCGCGCCGGGCCAGCGCGGCGAGGCGCTCGTTGTACGCGGTCAGCTCGGCGTCGCCGTCGCGGTCGGCCCGGCGGTCAGCCCGCTTCGACTCGGCCCCGTCGCTGCGCGACCACTGGAGCGCGACGATGAGGGCCAGAACGAGGGCCGGCAGCTCGCCGATGGCCCATGCCACCCCACCGCCGTAGCGCTGGTCGGCGAGCAGCGCGGCCTCGGTGGTGCCGACCCACGGGATCTGGATCGTCGGGAAGAAGTCGCCGCCGAGCAGGGCCGTGCCGCTGATCATCGCGACGCCGAAGAACGCGTGGAAGGCGATCGTCGCGAAGAGCACCACGAGGCGCAGGGCGGGGCTCCACTTCTTCGGGCCCGGGTCGACCCCGATGAGCACCCACGCGAAGAGGTAGCCGGTCAGCACGAAGTGAGCCGTCATGAGCAGGTGACCGGTGTGGGTCTGCAGCGCGAGCTGGAAGAGACCGGTCCAGTAGAAGACGACGAGGCTCGAGAAGAAGAGCGTCGCTGCCACCGCCGGGTTGCCGAGCACCGCGAGGAAGCGCGAGTGGACCAGACCCAGCAGCAGCTCGCGCGGGCCGAGCGTGCCGTCGCGCCGGGGACGCAGGGTGCGCAGCGCCAACGTGACCGGCGCCCCGAGGACGAGCAGGATCGGGATGACCATCGCCTCGGTCATGTGCAGCATCATGTGCCACGAGAAGGCGACCCGGCCGTAGATGCCGAGCACCCCGTTGGTGGCGTAGAGGAAGAGCAGCCACCCGGACACCCAGGCGAGGGTGCGCATCACGGGCCACCGGTCGCCACGGCGACGCAGCCGCACGACCCCGACGGCGTAGGCGCCGATCGCCAGGAGCCCGGTCGCGAGGAAGAGCCACTCGACCCGCCAGGCGGTGAGCCACGACAGCGCGGTGGGTGCCGGCGGCGCGGGGAAGCCGGTGAGCGCCAGCGCCGGAGAGGGGTCGGACACGGTCTCGGGAACGGGAGGCGCCGTGCGCGAGAGGGCTGCGGCGACCCCGAAGGCGAGGCCCATGACGAGCGTCTCGACGACGGCGAGCCGGGCGAACAACCGGCCCCGCCCGGCGGGGTCGCCAGTCGCGGTGGCGTCGTCGATGCGGTCGAGGGTGATGCGGCGGTGCCACACGCCGGCCACCCCGAGGGCGACGAAGGCGAGCACCTTGACGAGCACGAGCACGCCGTATGCCGTCGCGAGGTCGGACCATCCCGCGAGCCGCGTCGTGGCCGACATGACCCCGGAGACGCCGAGCGTGACGAAGCACCACAGCGCCACCGTGGAGTAGCGGCGGGCCACGGTCCCGAGCGCGTCGCCGAGCCGCCGGCGCAGGACGACGAGCGAGAGCAGGCCGCCGACCCACACGCCCGCCCCGAGCACGTGCGCGGCGATGGCGTTGACCGCGGTCTCGTGGTCGGACGAGCCGCCGGCGTGGCCCGCGAGACCCAGCACGAGCAGGCCGAACGCCGCCACCGCGGTGAGCGCGACGGCGACGGACCGCGCGCGGGCGACGGAGGCCACCGAGGCGACGGCGAAGGCCGCCACCGCGCTGAGCAGGCCGACCCGGAGCGTCTCGATGCCCCAGACGTTGCCCGTGAGGCTGGAACCGAACGTGGGGTCGCTGAGCGGGAGCCCGGCAGCGTCGGCGTACGTGAGCACGACCCCGACCGCGCCCGCGATCGCCCAGACGAACGCCGCGGACGTGGCCACCCTGAAGGCCGCCGCCCGACGCGGCTCGTCCAGCGACCCGCTCTCCTGGCGGGTGCGCCCGGGGACCATCGTGGCGGCCAGGAGCAGCGAACCGATCGTCAGCGACGCGGCGATGTCGTGCACGACCCGCACGAGCGGCAGCGACCAGCGCACGACCGGGCCCGCGTCGGTGATGCCGCCCGGCGGCGCGTCGACCGCGCCCGAGTAGCGCGCGGCGACGAGGGTCGCGAGCAGGCCCACGACGACGACCCCTGCGACGGCGGCCGCGGGGCCCCAGGAGGGGGCGGGCTGGGCACCCGCGCGAGGGTCGGCGAGACCGGCTCGCTGCTGGGTTGGCATGCGTCAAGGGTAAGTAGTCTGATGACATGCCCATGCACCCGTCCGCCCCCGATGACCGCAACGGTCTGATCGACGCGTTCGACCACTCCGTCAAGTCGATCATCGACCTCGGGTTCTCGTGCCGCGACGAGGACTTCGACGTGCAGACGGAGTGCCCGGGCTGGACGGTGAAAGACCAGATCGCGCACGTCGTCGGCTCGGAGAAGTCCTTCGCCGACCTGCCGCGGGAGGAGGTCCTGGTGCCCGACTACCCGCACCTGCGCAGCGACTTCGCCCGCTTCGTCGAGGTCGACGTCGAGGCCCGGCGCGGGCTCACCGGCCGTGAGGTCGTCGCCGAGCTGGCCGAGTTCCACCCGAGACGCATGGCCGAGCTGCGCGAGACCGACGCCGACGTCGACACGGTCGTCGGCGGGTTCTTCGGCCCCGACACGACGTTCGGGCAGCACCTGCACCGCCGCATCGTCGACGTCTGGGTGCACGAGCAGGACCTCCGGTCGGCCCTCGACCGCCCCGGCAACCTCGACTCGCCGAGCGCGGCCCTCTTCACCGCCGACGTCCTCGCCGCGCTCCCCCGCATCGCCGCGCGGGCCGCCGGTGTCGGCGCCGGGCACGCCGTCGTCATCGACGTGACCGGCCCGGTGGTCGCCCGCGACGGCGTGCGCGTCGTCACCGGTGAGGACGGGCGACCTTACGGTGAAACGCTTTTCAGCGGCCACGATCGGCCCCAGGGCGAGGAGCAGCTCGACGTCACGTCGATCCACCTCACCACCGAGGCCCTCACCCGGCGGGCCGCCGGCCGCCGCCCGGTCGACGAGATCCGCTTCACCGTGACGGGCGACGAGGAGATCGCGCGACGGGTGCTCGAGGCCCTCGTCGTCGTCACCCACTGACGTTCGCGGAACCTTCTCGCAGCCGCGGGATCGCCCACCCTTATACACCTCGAGGCACCCCCACGGTAAGTACGCCCACCTTGTGTATGTGTGGGCAACGGCCTAGCGTCATAGGTAGTCGGTCAAGCCAGTGCCGCATCGGGGATTTCCGATCATCGGAGAAACAATGACCGACCCGTCCGCGGGTCCGCGCAGGGATGCGCGAACCAGAGACCTCATTCACGCACTACGCACGGCGGCCTCAGAGACCGACCGTGCCAACGCCCTCGAGGCAGTGACGCTGCTGCACATGCCGCTCGCCCGCTCCCTCGCCCACCGCTACTCCGGCAAGGGCCTCGACCGCGAGGACCTCGAGCAGGTCGCCTTCCTTGCTCTGCTCAAGGCCATCCAGCGCTTCGACCTCGACAAGCCGACCGAGTTCGGCGCCTACGCGACGCCGACCATCACCGGGGAGCTGCGCCGACACTTCCGCGACCACGGCTGGCTCGTCCGTCCGCCGCGCGAGCTGCAGGAACGTCGCCAGCTCGTCACCGAGACCAGGGGCCGGCTCGAGCAGCGTCTGGGCCACGACCCCGACGCCGGCGAGCTCGCCCACGAGCTCGACCTCAGCCTCGAGTCCGTCAAGGAGGCCCAGGTCGCCGCGACGAACCTGCGCCCCGCATCGCTGGACTCGACGACCGGTGACGGCGCCCGACCGGTGCTCGACCTGCTCGACGCGCGAGGCGACCCGGGTGGCGACCCGGCCCTCGACGACGGCATCGTCGTGCGCAGCGCCCTCGAGCGACTGCCCGCTCGCGACCAGCAGCTCGTCGAGCTGCGCTACGGCAGCGACATGACCCAGGCCGAGATCGCGGAGTCCATGGGGCTCAGCGCGATGCAGGTCAGCCGCCTCCTGCGGCGCACCCTCGACGAGCTGCGTCGACAGCTCACCTCGGAGGGCATGGCGTCCGCCTGACCAGCAGGCGACCCCGGCGGTCCCGACGTGCACCCCCCAGGCGCGTCGGGACCGCTCTCTTCACGCCCCTTCACCCGGTCGTGATCGACCTGCCCGCTTCACCCCGACCGAGGTGACCTACGCGCGGCTGTTGCCGGTGAACTGCGACTCCTGGCCCTCGATGACCTGAGAGGCCACCTGGGCGAGCTTCATGTTGAGCTCCTGCGAGGTGTTGCGCAGCAGCTCGAAGGCCTCCTGGCCGTTGATGTGGTGCGCAGCCATGAGCAGCCCGACCGCCTTGCCGATCTCGCGGTTGCTGCTGAGCCCCTGCCGCAGCGTCGCCGCCTCCTCGCGGGCGCGGATGGCCATCAGGGCCACCGACGCGAACGACGCGATGACGGCGCCCGTGTCGGCCGACCGCTCGGTCAGGCCCCCGGGCACGTCGGAGAAGAGGTTGAGGGCGCCGACCTTGTCGCCGTCGAGGAGCAGCCGGTAGCCGATCGCGGAGCGCACCGTCGTCTCGGCCACGATGCGCTCGGCGAACCGCGGCCACGGCGTCGTGCCGTCGGTGAGGTCGGCGTCGTGCTGGTAGGCCTCCTCCACGATCGCGTCGACGCACGGGCCCTCACCGACCTCGATCTCGATCTGGTCGATGCGGCGCGCGACGTCGTCGGTGCTGGCGGCAGTGACGAAACGGTCCCGGGTGCGCACGAGCAGGGACGCCCGCCTGCAGCCCTCCACGAGGCGGGCGGCCGCGTCGACGAGCGCCTGGTGGATCGAGCCGGAGTCCGCTCCGGCGTAGATGAGCGCCGACATCTGTCGGAAGGCGTCGTTGATCGCCGGGTCGACGGGCACGTCGCTGCTCATGGCACTCCCTCCACGGACGTGCGCCCTGCCGCCCTCTGGTGGACGGTGCTGCGCGTCAGTCATTCTCACACCTGCAGGAGGTGCGAGGACCACAGAAAACCACACGACGAGACGAGGCGGCACCCGAGGCCGGCCACCAACGTCTCCGGCGTCGTCCCGACGGGCCCAGACGTGCACGTTGCGTCCCGCTTGGCGTCGGCAACGCGTCGGCAACGCGCCGGCAACGTTGGACAGTTCGATTGACACCGAGCGAGCGGCGACAAATACTTGCATGCTGCAAGCAAGTAGTTGGGCGAGAGAGGGTGGCCGGTGGCCGTCAGCAAGGACGAGGCGAACGACGTCTTCCACGCGCTGCTGCGCGTCCAGAAGCTGCTCGTGGCCGCCCGCAACACCGCCCCGCGCCTCGAGGACGGCGTCGACGTCACGGCATACCCCGTTCTGTTCGTCGTCGCCGGAGCGGGGACGGCACGCATCTCCGACATCGCGACGACGCTCCACAACGACGTGTCGACGGTCAGCCGCCAGGTCAGCTCCCTCGTCGGCCTCGAGCTGCTCGAGAAGAGCGCCGACCCGAACGACGGGCGCGCGTCCGTGGTGGCGCTGACCGAACGGGGTCGCGAGGCCCTCGACCGCATCCAGGACTCCCGTTCCGAGTGGTTCCAGGGACTGCTCTGCGACTGGGAGAGCCCCGAGACCGGGGCGTTCGTCGAACGACTGCGCGAGCTCGGCGACGTGCTCGACGCCAACCTCCGGGCACGGGGTGCAGCGCCGCCCCCGATGCCCTTCCACACCAGCAGGCTCCATCAGGGCCAGACCCAGAAAGAGGACTGACATGTCCGACACCACGGCCGAGCCGAACGGCGCGCGAAGCGCAGCGCCGGGGGCACCGGCAGCCGAACACCCGCCGTTGTCGCACCGCGAGATCGTCACGATCCTCGTCGGGCTCATGATGGGGATGTTCCTCGCGGCGCTCGACCAGACCATCGTCGCGAGCGCGATGCGTGTCATCGCCGACGACCTCAAGGACCTCGCCGGGCAGGCGTGGGTCACTACGGCATACCTGATCACGAGCACCATCGCGACGCCGCTCTACGGCAAGCTCTCCGACATCTACGGGCGCAAGAAGTTCTTCCTCTTCGCCATCTCGATCTTCACGATCGGCTCGATGCTCTGCACGCTCGCCTGGTCGATCCCCTCCCTCGCCGCCTTCCGCGCGGTGCAGGGCATCGGGGCCGGCGGTCTCTTCTCGCTGTCGCTCGCGATCATCGGCGACATCGTGCCGCCGCGCGAGCGCGCGAAGTACCAGGGCTACTTCCTCGCCGTCTTCGGCACCTCGAGCGTGCTCGGCCCGGTCATCGGCGGCTTCTTCGCCGGCCAGGACACCCTCCTCGGCGTCACCGGCTGGCGCTGGGTCTTCCTCGTCAACGTGCCGATCGCCATCGCGGCGCTCATCGTCGTGACGCGCACGCTGCACCTGCGCCACCACCGCCTCGACCACCGCATCGACTACTGGGGCGCCATCTCGCTCAGCGTCGCCGTCGTGCCGCTCCTCATCGTCGCCGAGCAGGGCCGCGAGTGGGGCTGGGGCTCCGGCACCTCGATCCTCTGCTACGTCATCGGGGTCGTCGGGCTCGTCGCGTTCTTCCTCGTCGAGCGGGCCATGGGCGAGGAGGCCCTGCTGCCGCTGCGCCTCTTCCGCAACCGCACCGTGGGCGCCGCCTCGGTGGCCTCGATCTTCATCGGCATGGGCATGTTCGGCGGTCTCGCCGCGCTCCCGCTCTACCTGCAGATCGTCCAGGGCGCGACGCCCACCGAGGCCGGCCTGATGCTGCTGCCGATGACGCTCGGCATCATGAGCGGCTCGATCATCTCGGGCCAGCTCATCTCGCGCACCGGCCGCTACCGCCACTTCCCGATCATCGGCGCGTTCCTGCTCGTGCTCTCGCTCTTCGGGTTCCACTACATCACCGTCGACACGGCGCTGTGGCTCGTCATGGTCGGCATGTACGTCTTCGGCCTGGGCCTCGGCTTCAACTTCCAGCCGCTGACGCTCGCCGTGCAGAACGCCGTCGACCGCCGCGACATGGGGGTCGCCACGTCGTCGGCGACCTTCACCCGCCAGATCGGCGGCACGCTCGGCACGGCCGTCTTCCTGTCGATCCTCTTCTCGCAGGCCGGCACGAAGATCGGCGAGGCGTTCCAGCGGGCCGCCTCCACGCCCGACTTCCGCGCGGCCCTGCGCAACCCGACCGGCGGCGACCCCGCGACGAACAAGTCGTTCATCGAGGGCCTGCAGGCGCAGGCCCAGGCGGGCGGCAGCGGGGCGGGCAGCTCGGCGCTGCAGGACAGCTCGTTCATCCAGCAGCTCGACCCGCGCCTGGCCCGGCCGTTCCTCGTGGGCTTCGCCGACTCGATGTCGGTCGTCTTCCTCGCGGCTGCCGCGGTGATGGTGCTCGCGGTCATCGCGACGTTCTTCCTGCCGCACGTCGACCTCGGCCCGAAGCCGGGCCAGCCGGGTGCCGCGAAGCAGGACGACGCCGCCGCCGTCCCCGCCGGTCACTGACCCACCCCTCTCCCACCGTCGAAAGGCCACACCTGGCCGCCTGACGGAAGTCGAAAGGCCACTTCT
>CBHRRQ010000035.1:0-22717 GCA_966081555.1 uncultured Terrabacter sp. | reverse complement strand
CCCGCGCGGTGGCGCCCCCGCTCCCCCGCCCCCGCCGGAGCCATCGGACCCGGGGTTGGTCAGGCTTGACCGGCCAGGTGTGTGAGGCGGGCGATCGCCAGCTCGTAGCCCTGCGTGCCACAGCCCACGATGACGCCGTCCACGACGTCGGAGAGGTAGGAGTGCCCGCGGAAGGACTCGCGGCGGTGGACGTTGCTGATGTGCACCTCGATCACCGGGGCGGTCACGGTGGCCAGCGCGTCACGGATCGCCACCGACGTGTGCGTGTAGGCCGCGGCGTTGACGACGAGGCCCGTGGTGGAGTGCCGCAGCTCCTGGATGGCGTCGACGAGCTCGCCCTCGTGGTTGCTCTGTCGGAAGTCGAGCTCGAACCCGGCTGCCTCGGTTGCGCGCCGGCACATGTCGCGGACGTCGTCGAGCGTCTCGTGGCCGTAGACCTCGGGTTGCCGCTCGCCGAGCAGGTTGAGGTTCGGGCCGTTGAGCACGGCGATGCACTGGCGTGAGGTCATGACACAGGTCCTTCGTTCGGGGCGGGTGGGGCAGTGGTGGGTGCCGGACCGGTGGAGCCCCGGACGACGAGCTGCGTCGGCGCGACGATGTCGGCAGGTGCCTCGTTCTCCTGCCGGGACTGCTCACGCACGAGAGAGACGAGCAGGTCGACGGCAGAACGTCCGGCCTGCTCGGTGCGGTCGCTCAGGGTGGTGAGCGGCGGGTCGCAGAAGTCGGCGCCGAAGATGTCGTCGAAGCCGACGATGCTGACGTCGCCCGGCACCGAGACGCCGCGGGCCTTCATCCGCTTGAGGGCTCCGATGGCCATGAGGTCGTTGTGCGCGATGACGGCCGTGGCGCCGTCGGCCAGTGCGGCCTCACCCGCGAGGAGGCCACCCTCGACCGACGGGTGGTAGGGGCCGAGCCGGCGCACCTTGAGGCCGTGCTTCTTTGCGGCAGAGGAGATTCCGGCCCATCGCTGTCGACCCAGCCATGACTCGGGGGGGCCGGCGAGGAAGATCGCGCGGCGGTGACCGAGAGCCACGAGGTGCTCGACGATCTGGCGCGTGCCGCCCTGCTGGTCGGGGCTGACGCTCGTCACACCGGGCACGCGCCGGTTGACCAGGACGACGGGCATCGCCGCGTCGAACTGGAGCACCTTCGCGTCGGGGAGCCGGCTCGAGCCGAGCAGGAAGCCGTCCACGCCGGGCGCGAGCCGCTCGACCATGCGCGCCTCGGCGCGGGCGTTCTCCTCGCTGTCGCCGATGACGAGGATGTGCCCGGTCGCCTCGGCCTGACGTTCGGCGCCGCGGATCAGCCCTGAGAAGTACGGGTTGGTGATGTCGGGCAGGACGAGCGCCAGCGTGGCGGTGCGTCCGGTGCCGAGGGCGCGAGCGGCAGGGCTCGCGCGATATCCGAGGCGGGCCGCCACCTGCTGCACGTGCTCCCGGGTGACCACGTTGACGCGGTCGGGGTTGGTCAGGGCGCGCGACACGGTGGAGGCGGCGACCCCGGCCTCGCGGGCCACGTCGGTGATGGTCACGGCGTGGGGGCGTCTCGTGGACGGCATGTGGCAAATTTTGGCAAACGTTTGCCGGTGGTTGCAAGCCGTCTCTACCGTCGAGACAACCCACCGACGAACACCGCCGTTCTCGTCTGCACCACGGCCAAGGCCCGCCAGGGCGACGAGGTGGCCCGCACAGGAGGATCGACAATGACGCCAGTCCCCAGCCCGGGAGCCCCCGAGCCCGCCGCCGAGCCCACCCAGAGCACGCACGAGCCCGTGCGTACCCCGAAGAAGGCCGCGATCGCCGCCTGGGTGGGCAGCGCACTCGAGTACTACGACTTCGTCATCTACGGGACGGCGGCGTCGCTGATCTTCCCCAAGATCTTCTTCCCCGAGGGCAACCCGGCCGCAGCGACCGTCGCCTCCCTCGCAACGTTCGGCGTCGGCTACGTCGCGCGGCCCGTCGGGTCGTTCCTGCTCGGCCACGTCGGAGACAAGCTCGGCCGCAAGAAGGTGCTCATCTTCACGCTCCTGCTCATGGGCGTCTCGACCTTCCTCGTCGGGTGCCTGCCCACCTACCAGAGCATCGGCATCCTCGCGCCGGTCCTGCTCGTCGTCCTGCGGCTGCTCCAGGGACTCTCGGCAGCGGGGGAGCAGGCCGGCGCCAACTCCATGTCGTTCGAGCACGCCCCCGACCACCGCCGCGGCTTCTTCACCAGCTGGACGCTGAGCGGCACCCAGGGTGGTCAGGTGCTCGCGCCCGCGATCTTCCTGCCGCTCGCGGCTCTCCTGCCCGAGGACCAGCTGCTGTCGTGGGGCTGGCGCGTCCCGTTCTTCCTCAGCGCCGTCGTGGTCGTCGTCGGCTTCGTCATCCGCCGCACGCTGGACGAGACCCCGGCCTTCGAGTCGGAGGTGGAGTCGCAGCCTGCCCCGCGCACCCCCCTCTCGGTGCTGCTGCGCGACCACTGGCGCGCGGTCCTGCGCGTCATGTTCGCGGCCTTCGTCGCCATGGTGAACACCCTCTACACCGTGTTCGCGCTCGCCTTCGCGACCAAGGACACGTACGGCGTCGGCTTCAGCTCCACGTTCATGCTGTGGGTCGCGATCATCTCGAACCTCGTGGCGATCGCCGTGATCCCGTTCTGGGGCAGCGTCTCCGACCGGGTGGGTCGCAAGCCGGTCTTCCTCGGCGGCCTGGCCGGCTCCGCTGTGCTCTCCGCGGTCTACGTCGCCGTCATCGCGAGCGGCAACCAGGCACTCACCGCGGTCGTCGGCGTCCTGCTCGCCGGCATCGTCTACAGCGCGACCAACGCCGTCTGGCCGTCGACGTACGCCGAGTACTTCCCGACGAGCGTCCGGCTCTCCGGCATGGCGATCGGAACCCAGTTCGGCTTCGCCCTGGCCGGTTTCACGCCGACCATCGCCGCCGCCCTGCTCGGCGACACGGGCGACGGATGGCCCAAGGTCGCTGCCTTCGCCGTGCTGGCCTGCGCCATCTCCGCCATCGCCGTGGCGACGGGTCCGCGAGGCACGCACAAGGTGCCGACGAGCGAGCTCGGTCGCCCCACGGTCCGTGCCTCGGCGCCGGTCCGCACGACCGCCGTCACCCGCCAGGCCACGCGCTAGAGCCGGCCGCAGCACCCACGAGCATCGAACCAGGGAGAGAGTGCAGATCATGACGTCACAGCAGCGCCGGAGGTCCTTCGCCATCGGGCTCCTCGGGGAGCACATCGGCAGCTCGCTCGCCGCGCCGCTCCAGGAGGAGGAGGCGGCGGCCGCAGGGCACTCACTGGCCTACCGGCTCGTCGACGCGGCCGAGCTGGGGCTCGGACCGGGCGATGCCGCCGACGTGCTGCGCTGGGCGGTGCGCCTCGGCTTCGATGGCCTCAACGTCACCCACCCGTTCAAGAACGTCGTGCTCGACCTCGTCGACGAGGTCACTCCCGAGGCCGCCGCCCTCGGGGCGGTCAACACGATCGTCATCAGTGACGGCCGCACGACCGGCCACAACACCGACTGGGTGGGTTTCGCCTCTGCTCTCTCGACGACGCTGCCGCAGGCCGCCGGGCAGGACGCCCTCCTGCTCGGCGCCGGTGGCGCCGGCGTCGCGGTCGGCTACGGGGCCCTGCGTGCGGGGGTGCGACGGCTGCTCGTCTCCGACACGTCGCCCGAGCGGGCGCAGGCCGTGGTCGACCGGCTGGAGGCCGCCGTCGGCCCGGGCCGCGCCCGCGTGCACCTCGACGTCGCGTCCGCCCTCGAGCAGGTCGGCGGGCTCATCCAGGCCACGCCGGTCGGCATGTCGAGCTCACCCGGTGTGCCGCTCGACGCCACCCTGCTCCGGCCGAGCCAGTGGGTGGCCGAGATCATCTACTTCCCCCTCGAGACCGAGCTCGTCCACGCGGCACGGGCGATCGGGTGCGCCACGATGACCGGCGGCGCGATGGCCATCCACCAGCACGCGACGGCATACGGCCTGTTCACGGGGGAGCGCGCCGACGTGGCGCGCATGACCGAGCACTTCACGCGGCTCACCGGACTGCGGGTGCTCGGCACCGATCCCTCGGTCGAGCCGGCGACCGTCGCCAGCCAAGCGGTGTGAGGAGCCTTGATGCGCAAGGGAATCGCAACCGTCTCGATCAGCGGCAGCCTGGACGTCAAGCTCGAGGCCATCGCCGCGGCACGTTTCGACTCGGTGGAGCTCTTCGACGCCGACGTCGTGTCCTCGCCGCTGGGGCCGGAGGAGATCGCTCGACGGTGCGCCGACCTCGGCCTCGACATCGACCTCTTCCAGCCGCTTCGTGACCTCGTCGGCCTCGCCCCCGAGGTCTTCACCGACCGGCTGCGCTTCGCCCGCGCCAAGTTCGAGCTCATGGAACGGCTCGGGGCGACCCGCGCCCTCGTGTGCTCCGCCGTGCACCCGGCGTCCGTCGACGACCCCGACCTCACGGCCGAGCAGCTCGGCACGGTCGGCGCCGTCGCCGCCGAGCACGGCTTCACCCTGGCGTACGAGGCGCTGGCCTGGGGCACCCACGTCAACCGGTTCGGGCAGGCGCGGCGCATCGTCGAGAAGGCCGACCTCGCCAACGTCGGCGTCGCCGTCGACACCTTCCACCTGCTCGCCCGCGGCGACGGGCCCGAGGCGCTCGCGGGCCTCGCCGGCGACCGCATCGCCGTCCTGCAGATCGCCGACGCGCACGGCCTCAGCATGGACGTGCTCGAGTGGAGCCGGCACCACCGCTGCTTCCCGGGTCAGGGTGTGCTCGATGTCGAGGGCGTCGTCGGCGCCTGCGTCGAGGCCGGCTACCGGGGCCCGCTCTCGCTCGAGGTCTTCAGCGACATCGTGCGCGAGGCCGACCCGCGCGACACGGCGCGTGACGCGATGCGCTCGCTGCTGCACCTGGAGGAGCAGCTACGGCGCCGGTGGGACGGCGACGGCGGAGAGGACGTCATTGACCGTCCACGACGCCCCAGCGTCGAGCTCTTCGACCCGCCGCCCGCGCCGACCGCACCCGCCGTCGACGTCGTGGAGCTCGCAGTCGCACCCGGAGACTCCCGCACGCTCGGCTTCTTCACCAGCCTGGGCTTCACGTCCGACGAGGGAGGCGCCCCCACGGCCGGTTCCCCGGACCGCACCGTCCTGCGCAACGGCGAGGCCGTGGTGGTCCTCGACGCGCGCTCCGACCTCGAGCTGCGGCGATCCGCGGCGGCCCTGCGGCCGCACGTGGCGGCGATCAGCGTCCGTGGCGACGCCGCGACCGACCTGCCGGCCCGCGCGCAGGCGCTGCACTGGCCCGTCGTCGACGCCACCGAAGGCAGGCGTCGCGTCCGGGCCACCCGCAGCCCCGCCGGCGTCGAGGTCTACCTCGACGGTCCGCCGGTGTCACTCTCGCCCAGCGCCGACGTCGGCTGGGGAGGGCTCGACCACATCGGCTTTGCCATCGACACCGACCGTTCCGACGCCGAGGTGTCCTTCCATCGCACGCTGCTCGGTCTGCGGCCCGGCCCGGTCAGCGAGTTCATGGACCCCGCCGGTCGCTTGCGCAGCCGTGTCCTCCAACCCGACGCCGGCACGCTGCGGGTCGTGCTCAACATCGCGGTGCGGGCGCCGGGGGTGCCGACGTGGACCGGCGTCAACCAGCTGGCGTACGCGTGCACCGGGCTGCTCGATCGCGCGGAGGCGCTGCGCACGTCGGGAGCTCCACTGCTTCCCGTGCCCGACGGGTACTACGACGACCTCGCCGCCCGGCTCGACCCCGAACCGGGGCTCCTCGCGCGGCTGCGGCGGCTCGGCGTGCTCTACGACCGCGACGACGAGGGTGGTGAGTTCTTGCACCTCTACACCCCGCTCGTCGCCGGCCGGTTCTACGTCGAGCTGCTCGAGCGGCGCGGCGGCTACCGCGGGTTCGGGGCGGCGAACACGCCCGTCCGGCTCGCGGCCCAGGCCGCGACACCGTGGCTGTGAGGTGTCCGCCCCCTGGGCCGGACTCGACAGGCGCTGAGGTAAGCCTTACCTTATCGACGTGATCATCTGTCAGTGCGCGGCCGTGAGCGACGGCGACGTCGTGCGTGCCGTCGAGGCGGGAGCCCACAACCTCTCGTACGTCTGCCAGACCACCGGTGCCGGCCAGGACTGTGGCTCTTGCGTCTTCTCCGTGCGGCGGGTCATCTGCCAGCATGAGCAGGCCCAGCGAGACACATTCCTGGAGGTGGAAGGTGCAGCCAGCTAGCCCTCGCGTCACGGAGCTCCTCAACGACGCCCTGACCTTCGAGCTGACGGTCACGAACACGTACTTCCTGCATGCCCGCATGCTCGACAACTGGGGCTTCCCCAAGCTCGGCAAGGTCTTCTACGACCTCTCGATCGACGAGATGCGCGATGCGGACGACCTCATCAACCGGATCCTCATGTTCGACGGTCATCCCAACGTGCAGAAGCTGGGCGCCATCCACATCGGCGAGACGCCGGAGGAGATGCTGGCCCTCGGCCTCGAGAGCGAGAAGGCGGCCGTGTCCCAGTTCAACGCCGCAGCCAAGGAGTGCCACGAGCTCGGCGACCACGGCACCGCGAGCGTCTTCGAGGAGATGGTCCGCGACGAGGAGCGCCACGCGGACTGGTTCGAGACCCAGGTCGACGCGATGGGCCGGCTGGGAGCGGCCTCGTACCTCTCACAGCACCTGACCGCGGGCGACGGACCGACGTAGCCGGGAGGCCCCGCCACCCGGCGGTGGCCGGTTGTGGCCCGGCCCCCTGCGCCCCTCCACGAACGCCTGGGGCCGGGCTGACCGCGTGGCTCGAGCCGGGCGGATCCGTCACCAGCGGCGCCAAGTCCCCTGCGCCGGACGCCGTGCTCGCTCCCCCCGGAACGAAGCGCGTGCTTCTCCACCCGGTCGTCGAGTTCGCGGAACCGTTCGACCGGCAGGGCAAGCATCACCCATCCGCTCACGGTGGAGGATCAGCCGGTGGCGGATTGAGCACCTCCGCCTCCGGGGGAGTCTCCCTCCGCGAAGGGCGGGCTCGAGGTCGTTCGCCGACTAGCCTAGGGCCGTGCCGCTCAGCGACCCCGTACTCCGCGCCCTGCGCCACGCCGACCAGAAGATGCACGAGGTGGGGCGCGGCGACGTCTTCAGCGTGTACGACACGTGCCGCGCCGCGGTCTCCGCGCTCGCACCGGTGGACGATTTCTACATCGCGCTCGTCAAGGACCGCGACCGGCGCATCTCCTACCCGTACCTGTTCAGCAACGGCCGCTACCTCGAGACGGGCAGCCTGACGTACGGCCCGGGCGGGGTGGTCGCCTGGATCGCCGCGTCGCACAAGCCCTACCGCTACCGCGACGACGACGGCGCGCTGCTCAACCGCGGGGTGCGGTTCGGCGACGACGAGCTGTCGGCCGACGCCGCCATCGTCCCGATGATCGGCGAGGAGGGGCTCGTCGGCATCATCGGAGCCTTGAGCGACACGCCCTCGGTCTTCACCGACGAGGTGGTCACCGCGATGACGTGGCTCGCCGGGGTCGTGCTCGACCGGGTGCAGGCTGCGGATCCCGGACGCCGCCTCGACCTCAGCCTCGTCTACCCGGAGCTGGAGGACGACGGGCGCGCCGGCGCACTCCTGGCGGTCAACCGCACCTCGTCGGCGCTGACCGGCATGGCCGCGGAGATCGACGAGCTCCGCGCGCAGCTCGACACGCTGACCGCCGACGGCACGCTCGACGAGCGGCTCGAGGCGCTGAGCCGGCGCTGTTTCGAGGTGCAGGCCGCCATCATCACGCGCGTGGGCCAGCACGCCTCCGTCGACGGCGCGGGCGAGTCGCGCCCCGACCCGCTCGAAGGGCTGTCCCCGCGTGAGCGTGACGTCGTCGCCCTCGTCACGAGCCGCACCGGCGATCCGGGCAACGCCGGCATCGCCCGCGCCCTCGACATCGGCACCGCCACGGTGAAGACGCACATCTCGTCGGCGCTGGGCAAGCTCGGGCTGCAGCACCGCAGCGAGCTGCGGTGGCTCGTCCACGGCGGCCCCGGGCCGGTCGAGCTGTCGGACGACTGAGGGGGCACCGACCCGGCCCTTGCGTCCTCTCCGGCCGTATGCCGTCGCGCGGGCTCGCACGGGCCGGCGCGGCGGCATACGGGCTGGGTGGTCAGACGGTGCCGGAGCGCAGCAGGTCGAGCAGCGAGCGCGCCTCGTCGGCGCAGGCCGCGCAGCCGAGCAGGTGGTGCTCCATCGCTGGGTCGTGGTGGTGCGGGTCGGCGAGGACCGCCTCGACGTGGACGTCCATGCGTTCGAAGCACTCGTCGCACGAGAGCCACGGCGTCGTGTCGACGAGCAGTGCGTCAACGGCGCGGGCCGGCAGTGGTGGACGGGGTCGGGCGGTCGTCATCGGGCGCCTCCGGTGGGGGAGAGGTAGCCCCGCTGCGTGAGCTCGGCGCGGAGCCGGCGGCGGGCCTCGTGCAGGGTCTTGTAGAGGGCGCCCCGGTTGGTGCCGAGCCGCTCGGCGAGCACGTCGATCGGCACCTCGTCGACGAGCAGGGCCACGGCGATGCGGCGCTGGTACGGGGTCAGCACGGTGGCCATCGCGCGGGCGAGCGCGTTCGCGAGGTCGGCGCCCTCGGCGGAGTGCTCGGCGTCGTCGTGGTCGGAGGCGGGGATGGTGCCCAGGTCGAGGTCGCGCAACTCCACCTCGCGGCGGCGCCACTGGAGGCGGCGCACGTCGGAGGAGGCCTGCAGGATCGCGAACTTGAAGGCCCACGTCGTGAACCGGCTGCGGCCCTCGAAGGTGTGCAGCTTGGCGAGCAGCGCGGTCATGGCCTCGTCGGCGGCCTGCTGCACGACGACCTCGACCGCGGCGGGGGAGTCGTCGGGCAGCGCGTGACGCAGGCGCCAGACCTGGTGCGCGGCCGCCCGCACCATGAGCTGGTGCAGCAGCCGCTGGGCGTGCTGCTGCTCCGGGCCGGGGGTCGAGAGCGCCGCGACCCAGTCGACGGGTTCGGTGCGTGCCGGCCCGGCGAGCCCGCCCGGGGGGACCGGGCGGGTCGTCGTGCCCGGTCCGCCGCCGGGTGGGGGGAGGTCGTCCCGGCTCAGGGCGGTCACCGGGACGCCCGGGAGTCGTCGGTCGGCGAGAGGATGCGCGCGGCCAGCTCGGGCGGGCAGCCCGCGTCGACGAGCTGGAGCAGCGCGTGCAGGTCGACCCGCTGGCGCGCCAGCGTCTCCGCGAGAGCGGCCGGGAAGCCGGCCTCGCGCAGCCGGCACACGCGCCACGCGACGACGTCGAGCGGGGGGCCGGGAGAGAGGCACGGCGCCCTGTGGCTGGTCTGCTGGATGGTCATGCCTCGTTGGCTGCGGGCGGCAGCCCCGGTCTTACCCGGTCGGCGCGGCAGGGCCCGGTCCGGCCCGGAGCCTCTGCTTCCGCCGGTAAGACGCGTGCCCGCCCGTGCCACCAACACGGTGCAAGCCTCCCACCGCTGCCGGTCCACGTCACGGGCTCCGGACTCGGGAGGACCACCTGGAGACCCACCCCGGAGGTCAGCATGGCCACGACCCTCAGCCCCGCAGGGGCTTCGACATCCGACGTGCGCAGCGACGCGACGTACCAGGCGTACGCCGTGCTGCGCACCGCGTTCACGGTCGCACCGATCGTGTTCGGCCTCGACAAGTTCACCAACCTGCTGGTCCAGTGGGACCGCTACCTCGCGCCCGCGCTGTCGAACCCGCTGCCCGTCACGCCGCACCAGGCCATGTATGCCGTCGGGGTCATCGAGGTCGTCGCGGGGATCGTCGTGCTGCTGCACCCGCGGCTCGGAGCGGTCGTCGTCGCGGCCTGGCTCGCCGGCATCATCGTCAACCTGCTGCTCGTCCCGGGCTTCTACGACGTCGCCCTGCGCGACTTCGGGCTGCTGCTCGCGGCCGTCGCCCTGCAGCGCCTCGCCACGCGCTTCGACCCCCGCCCCACCCTCTGGCCGCTGCGCCGCTCGTAGGTGCCGAGCGGGTCTGAGGCGGCGTCCCGCCGGGCCGGACGGCATTCGTCGGGTCCGGCGGGGTGGACTTCAGGCGCTGGTGGGGTGCGGGAAGACGAGCGGCTCGCCGAGCAGCTGGAGGCTGACGACGGTGCCGTCCGGTGGCACGTCCTGGCCGCGCACCCGGGCCCGGACGACCGCGGGCATGCCCGCAGGGTTGCCCTCGCGCGCGTCGGCGCCGAGGTCGAGGTCGATGAGGGCGTCGTGCCCGAAGTAGGTCGAGGACAGCACGGTGGCCGGTCGGCCGGAGCCCTGGGCCACGAGCGCGATCTGCTCCGGACGCAGCAGCACGTCGACAGGTCCGTCCGGCACGTGCTCGACCGAGACGACCCCCAGCGCGTGGCGCACCGTGCCGGCGTCGGCCCGGCCGGCGAGGGTCACCGCGTCGCCGAGGAAGCCGGCCGACCGCGTGTCGGCGGGACGGTCGTAGACGTCGGCAGGCGAGCCCACCTGCGAGAAGCGCCCGTCGTGCATGATCGCGACCTGGTCGGCCATCGACAGCGCTTCGGACTGGTCGTGCGTCACGAGGATCGAGGTGACGCCCTCGCGCCGCAGCACGTCGGCGACGGCCTCGCGCGTCGAGGTGCGCAGCGCGGCGTCGAGCGACGAGAAGGGCTCGTCGAGCAGCAGCACCTTGGGTCGACGGGCGAGGGCCCGAGCGAGCGCGACGCGCTGCTGCTGGCCTCCCGAGAGCTGGTCGGGGCGGCGGTCCGCGAGGCTCACGTCGAGTCCGACGAGGCGGAGCAGCTCGCCGAGCCGCGCCGTGTCGCGACGGGCCGCACGGTCGAGGCCGTAGACGACGTTCGCCCCGACGCTGAGGTGGGGGAAGAGGTTCCCCTCCTGGGCGACGTAGCCCACGCCGCGGCGCTCGGGCGCTCGCCACAGGCCGGGCCCGACGACGACGTCGTCACCGAGCGCGACCGAACCGCCGTCGGGCGCCTGGAAGCCGGCGATGACGCGCAGCAGCGTCGTCTTGCCGCAGCCCGACGGGCCGAGGATGACGGTGGTCGACGCCTCGGGCACGTGCAGGTCGATGCCCCGCAGCACGGGCTGGCCGTTGTGGGATGCCGTGACATCGGTGATGCGGACCTCGCTCACGTCGCGGTCACCTCCTCCGTTCGTCGCATGAGCAGATAGGTCACCGGCGCCGACAGGATGACGAGGGCGGCGGCATACGGAGCGGCGGCAGCGTAGTCCAGCGACTCGCTCGCGGCCCAGAAGGCCGTGGCCAAGGTGCGCGTGCCCGTGGGTGCGAGCAGCAGCGTCGCGGTCAGCTCCGTCGAGACCGCGATGAAGACGAGGGCGAATCCGGCCAGCGTGCCGCGCAGCACGAGCGGCAGCTGGACGCGCAGGAACGCGCGCACCGGGTTGTCGCCGAGGGCCCGCGCCGCGTCGCCCAGCTCGGGCGGCAGGTGGGCGAGGGCCGCGCGGATCGACACCATGGCGCGCGGGACGAAGAGGACGGCATACGCGAGCACGAGCAGCGCCGACGTCTGGTAGACGGACGGCAGGTAGCGCACGGCGAGCCCGACGAGCGCGAGCGCGACGACGACTCCCGGCAGCGACGACGCGAGGTAGGTGGAGCGCTCGACGGCCACCGCGACCCACCGGTCGAAGCGGTCGGTCGCGCGCACGACGAGCCACGCCACGGGGAAGGCGGCCACCGTCGTCAGCACCGCAGCGGTCGCGGCGAGGCGCAGGCTGCTCCACACCGGGCCGAGCAGGTCGCCGGCCGACAGGGAGTCGGCGCCCATGACGAGCCACCGCCCGATGCTCCCGACCGGCACCGCGATCGCGAGCAGCACGAGCAGCACGACGCCGCCGAGCGCCAGCGGCGTCAGACGGCCCAGGCGGACCGGCGTCGGTCGCTGGGGGGTGCCGCGGCCGAGGCGGGCGTGCCGGACGCGGCCGCGGCTCACGAGGTCGATGGTGAGGAAGGCGAGGCAGAGGGCCAGCAGCGCCGACGCCAGCACGCTGCCGGCCGCGTCGTCGAAGGCCACCTGGTACTGGTCGAGGATCGCCGTCGTGAACGTCGGGAAGCGCACGAGCGCCAGCACGCCGAACTCGGCGAGCAGGTGCAGCGCGACGAGGAGGGCGCCGCCCATGAGGGCCGGGCGCAGCTGCGGGAGCGTCGCGCGCAGGAACGCCCGCCACGGGGCCAGCCCGAGCGAGCGCGCGGTGTCCTCGAGGCTGCGGTCGAGCCCGCGCAGCACCGCGGCGACCGGGAGGAACACGAACGGGAAGTACGACAGCGAGGTGACGAGCACCGCACCCGTCAGACCGTTGAGGTCGGGACGGATCGACACCCACGCGTACGCGTTGACGAACGCCGGGACCGCCAGCGGGCACACGAGCACGACCCGCCAGAGACCCGCCAGCGGCAGGTCGGTGCGCTCGACGAGCCACGCCGCGGCCACCCCGAGCACGACCGTGATCGACACGGTCAGCACGACGAGCGACAGCGTGTTGCCGAGCAGCTCGCCCACTCGTGGGCGCCACAGCAGCTGGGCCGCCTTCTCTGGGCCGACGGCGAGCGCCTTGGTGACGATGACGACGAGCGGCGTGCAGCAGACGAGCGCGACCAGCCCGGCCACGAGTCGGGACGCCACGGAGCCCGGGCGCCAGGGGCGACCGGGCCTGCGGGTGGAGCTGCGTCCGAGCACGTGGGCACTCACGTCAGAGGATGCCCGCCTCGGTCATCATCGAGATGACCTCCGGACCGTTGAGCGTGTAGGGGTCGACCGGCGGCGCCTCGAGCGAGGCGAGCTTGGGCAGGGCCGGGTCGGACTCGACACCCGTGCCGACGGCATACTCCTTGGCGTCGCTCGAGGCGAGGATGCCTTGGCCCTCCTTGCCCGTGACGAACGCGAGGAACTTCTGGGCGTCCGCAGCGTGCTTGCTCGAGGCGAGCACGCCGCCGCCGGAGAGGCTGACGAAGGCGCCGGGGTCCTGGTTCTTGAAGTAGTGCAGCTTCGTGTTGCCGCTGCCGTCCTTGCTGAGGGCCTGGTCGCGGTACCAGTAGTAGTGGTACATGATCCCGACCGGCACCTCACCGGCGTTGACGGCCTTCATGACGGCGATGTTGTTGTTGTAGATCTTCGCGCCGTCCTTGAGGCCCTTGAGCCAGGCTGCCGTCTTGTCCTTGCCCTCGAGGGCGGCGATGGCCGAGACGATCGCCTGGAAGTCCGCGCCGCCGGCGGCCGCGCCCCAACGGCCGGACCACTCGGGCTTCTGGAGGTCCATGATCGACGTCGGCAGCTGCGCCTCGGAGATCTTGCTCGGGTTGTAGACGAGCACGGTCGAGCGGGCCGCGATGCCGACCCACTTGCCGGTGGACGGCGCGTACTCCTTGCCGACCTGGGCGAGCGTCGTCGGCGTCACCGGCGCGAGAAGGTTGGCGTTCTGCACGGTGGTCATCGCCGGTGAGTTCTCGGTGAGGAAGACGTCGGCGGGGGAGCGTTGGCCCTCCTGCACGAGCTGCGCCGCCATGGCCGAGTCGCCGCCGTAGCGGATCTGCACGTCGACGCCCGTCTTCTCCTTGAACGCCTTGGCCCACGCGTCGGTGAGGTTCTCGTGCTGGGCGCTGTAGATCGTCAGCTTGCCCGGGTCGAGCTCCTCGCCCGCCTCGAGGCTGCTGCCGCAGGCGGACAGGGCGAGCATGGCTGCGGCGCCCAGTCCGGCGACGAGAGCGGTGCGTCGGGTGGTCACGGGTCCTCCATCGGGTCGCCGAGGCCGGAGGCGCGCTGGGCGGCGTCGACACGGACGCCCGGTCTCGGGGGTGTCGGTCGCGTCGACGGCCGACGTGTTCGCTTAGGTTCGCCTTACCTTATTCAATCAGCCGTCGTCGTCCCAATCGGCCCGTTCGGTGAGACGCGCCGAGCGCGCGGCGGCACGGTGGGACGACCCTCGCGCGGGCCGCGGCGGCCGCCGTAGGTTGGCGACATGACGACGGTTCCCACGCACACCCTCAACGACGGCACGTCGATCCCGGCGATCGGCTTCGGCACCTACCCGCTCACGGGCGAGGACGGCATACGCGCCATGGTGTCGGCCGTCGAGGCCGGCTACCGACTGCTCGACACGGCCGTCAACTACGGCAACGAGACCGAGGTCGGCGAGGCGATCCGGCGCTCGGGCGTCGCTCGCGAGGACCTCGTCGTGCAGAGCAAGGTGCCCGGGCGCGACCACGCCTTCGACAGGGCCGTCGCCTCGGTCGAGGGCACCCTCGAGCGCCTCGGCATCGACCAGCTCGACGTCGCCCTCATCCACTGGCCCAACCCGAGCGTCGGCCTCTACGTCGACGCCTACCGGGCGCTCGTGGAGTGCCAACAGCGGGGCCTGGTGCGGTCTGTGGGGGTCAGCAACTTCACCGAGAAGCACCTCACCGAGATCATCGACGCCACCGGCGTCGTCCCCGTCGTCAACCAGGTGGAGCTGCACCCGCTCTTCCCCCAGGAGCAGCTGCGGGCCGTGCACGAGCGCCTCGGCATCCGCACCGAGAGCTGGAGCCCCCTCGGCAAGCGCAACGCGCCCTTCGGCGCCGACCCCGTCGCGTCGGCCGCCGAGGCGCACGGGGTCACGCCGGCCCAGGCGATCCTGCGGTGGCAGGTGCAGCTCGGGGCGCTGCCGCTGCCCAAGTCGGCCGACCCCGAGCGCCAGCAGGCCAACCTCGACATCTTCGGCTTCGAGCTCGACGACGCCGAGATGGGCGCGATCTCGGCCCTCGGGCGCGAGGACGGGCGGCTCTTCGGTGGTGACCCCGACACGCACGAGGAGATGTGACGGCGTCCTTCGTCTCTGGGTGACGCCCTCGGCGGCGCCCACCCTCGACGCGCCACACAACCCATCGAGAAAGCGATCCGTCCTTGGGGCGGATCGCTTTCTCGATGGGTTGGTGAGGGTGCTGTGGAGAACTCGCCCGGCTGTCGGCGGCGGCGCCTAGAGTCGAACACATGATCGAACCGACGACGGCGACGACAACGGAGCTGGAGGCTCTCGTGTCGATGCTGTCGCGGGTCGGCTCGGTCGAGGGCGTTGAGGGCGCTACGGGTGGGTCGGACGCCGTGCGGGTGGACCAGCTCGCGGTCCTGGAGCGGGTCAAGGCGGCCGCGGCGGCGGCGCAGGCTCGGGTGACGGCGGCGTTCGTGGACTCGCGGCAGGTCGCGCAGGCGTGGCGCGAGCGGTCGCGGGAGTGCTCCGAGGTGGGGGACTTCGACGGGTGGCGGGCCGCGCGGGAGCAGGCCCGGGCGGCGTCGTTCACCGGCGACGAGGACCGTGCTGGCTCGGTCGACCCGTCCGGCTCGGGCGGTTCGAGTGTCGCGGGCGGCCGGAGCGACGGTCGGCGGCGGCGGGCTTCGGGGATGGCGGGGGTGGCGGCGCAGGTGGCGTTGGCCCGGCGTGAGTCGCCGGTCCAGGGAGCCGGTCATGTGCGGCTCGCGGTCGCGTTGACCCGGGACCTGCGGCACACCCTGGCCGCGCTGACGGCCGGTGACCTCAACGAGTGGCGGGCCCAGATCATCGTGCGCGAGACCGCGACCCTGACCGCGCAGCAGCGGGCCCTGGTCGACGCCGAGGTCATCGGCCGCTGCCGGGCTACGGTGGCGGGCTGGGGCGATCGGGAGCTGGCCCGGCAGGTGCGGGCGGCCGCGTACCGGATCGACGCCGGCTCCGTGCTGGCCCGCGCCGCCAGGGCCGAGACCGAGCGGCGGGTCACGCTGCGCCCGGCCCCGGACACGATGGCGTACCTGACCGCGCTGCTACCGGTCGCGCAGGCCGTGGCCGTGCACGCGGCGCTGGTCGCGGCCGCCGACACCGCCCGCGCCACCAGCGCCACCAGCGCCACCGGCGCCACCGGCGCTGCCGGCCCTGCGGGTGCTGCGGGTGCTGCGGGTGTGGCTGGTGACGGGCGCGGGAAGGGGCAGGTGATGGCCGACACGCTCGTGACCCGGGTGACCGGGCAGGCGAGCGCCGGGGCGGTCCCGGTCGAGGTGCAGCTCGTGATGACCGACCGGGCGCTGCTCGCCGGTGACGACACCCCGGCCCAGCTGACCGGCTACGGCATCATCCCGGCCGCACACGCCCGCGCCCTGCTCACCCCACCCGCCACCCCACACGCCGACAGGGGCGCGGACGCCGACTCAGAGGGTGACGCGAGCGCGGGGGCTGGGGCTCGGGTGTGGCTGCGGCGGCTCTACACGCACCCGGTCACCGGGGCGCTGGTCGGCATGGACTCGCACCGGCGCACCTTCGACGGCGGGCTGCGCCGCTACCTGCTGACCCGCGACGCCGGCACCTGCCGCACCCCCTGGTGCGACGCCCCGGCCCGGCACCTCGACCACGTCCACGACCACGCCGACGGCGGACCCACCACCGCGAGCAACGGGCAGGGCCTGTGCGTGCGCTGCAACCTCGTCAAACAGCTCCCCGGCTTCCACGCCGCGACCCGCACCCCCGACCCGAGCCAGCAGCCCGGAGCACCCCACACCGTCGTAACGACCACCCCGACCGGGCACACCTACACCTCCCACGCCCCACCCCTGCTCCCCGGACTCCCTCCCGCCCTCGCAGACCACGACGTCACCCACCCCGACGCCGATCCCGACGCCGGCGATCCCGACGCGATCGAGACCGGCGCCACCACGCCCGACATCGCCGAGCCGATCCTCACCGATCCTCAGGCTGCCGAAAGCCACACGGCAGAGCGCGAACCGGTGCGGGTGGACCTCAAGGATCTCGAGAACTTCAGCCCGTTCGAACGCCTCATCGCGAGTGCCCTCGCCGCGGCATGACGTCGCTGGTCGTCCACGAGGCTGCCGGCAACCGGGCGGGCGAGACGGCTGCAGCCGTGCGAGGCTGGCCCGGGTCGCTCCATTCGGGGCCACCCGACGCAGTGACGACGGAACGAGGACTGAATGAGGGCCGACCACTACGACAGCTTCGCCCGGAGCTATGCGACGGCGAACGAGTCGGGCCTCTTCAACAAGTACTACGCGCGGCCGGCCATGGTCCAGCTCGCCGGAGACGTCCGCGGACGGCGGGTGCTCGACGTCGGGTGTGGCTCCGGACCCCTCTTCGAGGACCTTCGCGCGGGCGGCGCCGACGTGTCGGGCTTCGACTCCAGCGTCGCGATGCTCGAGCTGGCCCGTGAGCGGCTGGGCGACGACGCAGAGCTGCGCGTGGCCGACCTCAGCCAGCCACTGCCGTACGCCGACGGCGAGTTCGACGACGTCATCGTCTCGCTCGTCCTGCACTACCTCGAGGACTGGACCGGACCGCTCAACGAGCTGCGTCGCATCCTCAAGCCGGGCGGGCGGCTCCTCCTGTCGGTCAACCACCCGCGCATCCTCGAGTCGAGCGCCCCCGAGGCGGACTACTTCGCCGTGACGAAGTACTCCGAGGAGTACACCTTCGACGACCAGCAGGCGGTCCTCACCTACTGGCACCGGCCGTTGCACGCAATGACCGACGCGTTCACCGAGGCAGGCTTCCGCATCGCGCGGATCAGCGAGCCGCCCTTCTCGCCGGACACCCCGCGCGACCTGTTGCCGCCCGACCTGGGCGACCGGACCGCGTTCATCTGCTTCATCTTCTTCGTGCTCGAAGCGCACTGAGGCTGCCGTGCGCCGGTACGCGTCAGCCCGGGTCGGTCGAGCCTGTCTCGACGACGCGGGCGGCCAGCAGGTGGACCTTGATGTTCTGGGCCATGCTCGCCCGGCGCAACATGTCGAAGGCCTGCTCGCGGGTCAGCTTGCGCAGGGCCATGAGAACGCCGATGGCCGCGCCGATCTCGCGGCTGTGCCCGAGCGCGGTCTCGAGCTGCGAGGCCTTCGTCTCCGCGGTGTCGAGCCGCTCCAGTGCCTCGAGGAGGTACGTCTCGACCGGCGTCAGCTGTGACGCGCCCGGTGACGTCGCGAAGACCGCGTCGACGTGGGCGGTCACCGCGGCTCGATCGGGAACGACGGGCTCGGGGCCTTGGCCCATCGCGGACCCGCGGGACGCACCGGCGGTCTCGTGCGGCTCCATCAGCTGACTTCCTACGAGATCCCCGTCGACGGCCAGGGCTAGACCGCAACAGGTGAGCATCCAGCCTAGGGGACCGACGGCCACCGATGAGAAATGGTGACCCGGCAAGCCGACCGGTGCCGCGCCCGCGCACACAGCGAGGCGGCACCCGCTCGGGGGATCGGGTGCCGCCTCAGCCATTCCATCGTGGTGCGCGCAGGATCGTTACACGGCAGTGACCTGCGGCTTCTGCAGGCAGGTCCGTGGAGGGCCGCGCAACCCGCGACCATGCGTCGTCGTCAGTGTCCCGGCACGTCGTCTCGGTGCTGCACGCCGTACACCGCCGCCTGCGTACGTCGTTCGAACCCGAGCTTGGCGAGCAGGCCGGAGACGTAGTTCTTGACCGTCTTCTCGGCCAGGAAGAGCCGTTCGCCGATCTGTCGGTTCGTCAGTCCCTCGGCGATGAGGGTGAGGATCTCCTGCTCCCGGTCGGTGAGCGCGGCCCCGTGCGGCCCCGGCCCGGCCTGTGCGCCCGCGCCGGCTCCGGAGCCGACGCTCGTGCCGGTCTCGGCCTCGGGGCGGCGGAGCCGGTCGAGCAGACGCTCGACGAGCGTCGGGTCGATGAGCGAGTGCCCCGACGCGACGTGCGCCACCGCCTCGGTCAACGAGGTGCCCCGGATCTGCTTCAGCAGGTAGCCGGACGCGCCCGCCATCACCGCGGCGAACAGCGCGTCGTCGTCGTCGTACGAGGTGAGGATGAGACACCGCGTGCCCGGGCTGCTGACCTGCACCTCGCGGCACACGTCGATGCCACTGCCGTCGGGCAGGCGGGCGTCCAGGAGCGCGACGTCGGGGGCGAGGAGCGGGATGCGCCGCAAGGCCTCGGCGGCCGTGCCGGCCTCACCGACGACCTTGAAGTCGTGGTGCGACTCGAGCAGGTCGACGAGCCCGCGCCGCACGATCTCGTGGTCGTCGAGGAGGAAGACGGTCACGGGCTCCTGGTTCGGGGCGCCGCTCGGACCGGGCGATCGCGTCACAGGTCCAGCCGAGCCGTCCATGTCAGCACCGTCGTCCTCTCGTCGGATAGCAGGGAGCAGTGCCCGCCGCGGGCCTCGGCCCGGCTGGCCAGGTTGGCCAGACCGCGATGCCCGGGCTGCTGCGTGGCCTTCCCGGCAGTCGGATCCTCGACGGTCTGCGCGACCTCCTGGGCGCGCCGATGAGCCGCGCGGCACGGCCCGTCGTCGGTGACCACGACAGAGAGCGCCGGACCGACCACCGACACCAGGACGTCGACCGTCTCGGCCCCGGCGTGCTTGACGACGTTCGTCAGGGCTTCGCGCAGCGCCGCTGTCACGTCGTGCAGCAGGCCGGCGTCGAGCACGCTCGCGACCGGACCGTCCAGACGAAGAGACGGTTCGATCCCGAGGGGTGCGGCTGCCGCCGAGACGACCTCGCGCAGGCGCGCCCGCGAGCTCGTGAGGCCCGTCGGTTCCTGCAGCTCGAAGATGGACGCCCGGATCTGCCGGATCGTCTCGTCGAGGTCCTCCACGGCCCGGCCCAGGATGTCGCGCACTGCGGCCCCGTCGGGCGCGATCTCCGTCGACTCCACGCGCTCGGCGACCGAGTCGAGGGTGAGGCCGGTCGCATAGATCCGCTGGATGACGTGGTCGTGCAGGTCCCGGGCGATCCGGTGCCGGTCCTCGAGGACGGCGACCCGCTCCTCGTCCGCGCGCCGGTCTGCGAGCTCGAGGGCGACCGCTGCGTGCGTGGCGAGCTGCTCGGCCATCTCGACGTCCGCCGGGCTGAAGGCGGCCCGTCCGACCCGGCGCGTCACGACGACGGCGCCGCGCACGCCCGCGTCGCCGACGAGCGGGCAGGCCATCGCTGCACCAGACGCGTAGGCGTCGTCGGCGTCGTCAGGCTGCGGCTCGGTGAGCACCGCGCGGCGTTCGCGCATCGCCCTTCCGGCCAGGGAGGACGACGCGGCATACGAGGTGCCGACGCGAGCCTCGGCGCCGGCTCCGCGCGCGACCTCGACGACGAGCTCGACCGCGTGCGACCGCGTGGGGTCGGCGCCACGCTCCGTCGGGGAGCTGCCGGTCGCGTCGGTGGGTTGCCGGCGTACGGGCAGGTCGATGGTGACCGTGTCGGCGTCGGCGAGCCGGAGCACGGCGTCGGCGATGCGCACGAGCACCACCTCGCCGAGCCGGGGACGCAGCAGATCGCGGCTGATCTCCGCCGAGGCGCGCAGCCACTCCTGCCGCCGACGCGACTCCTCGTAGAGCCGGGCGTTCTCGATGGCGATGCCGGCGCTCGCCGCGAGGGCGACCACGAGGTCCTCGTCGTCGGTGCTGAAGTCCTCGCCGTCGAACCGGTCGGCCAGGTAGAGGTTGCCGTAGACCTGCCCGCGCGAGCGCACCGGTACCCCGAGGAACGTCCGCATGGGCGGGTGTCCAGGTGGGAAGCCGGTCGCGCGGGGGTCGTCGGGGATCGAGTGCAGGCGGATGGGCACGGCGTCGTCGATCACCGCGCCGAGGACGCCGATGCCGGTGGGGAGCGACCCGATCCGCTCGACCGTGGCAGGGTCCATCCCCGAGTGCACGAACTGCTCGAGGCGACCGTCCGCGCCGATGACCCCGAGCGCCGCGTAGTCCGCACCGGCGACCGCCCTTGCCGCCTCGACGATGCGCCGGAGCACGGCAGGCAGCGCCAGCTCCGACACGACGGACCGGTTCGCCGCGAGCAGGCCGCGGAGGCGGTCCTCGGAGGAGTGCGGTCCGGCGGAGGACCCGGGCGTGACGGTCTCGACCATCAGGGGGCCGCCGTCCACCGGCGTCGTGGGCAGGACGAGGCACCTGAGCGCGTGGTGCTGGTGCGCGTGGTTCTCGGCGGCGCCGGCCTCATGGACCAAGGCTAGGACCGCGCCTCCACGGGCGGGGCCCTTTGCCGCCGCCCGCACGAGCGGCGGCCGGCAGGGTCATCGCCCGGTCGAGGGCAGGCGGCGAGAGCCGAACGAGCGCCCGGTGAGGCGCTCGACCTCGATGCCGATGAAGAGGTTGCGCGTGCCTGCCGCCCACGGCTCGGCGCCGTCGACGGTCCACAGGTGGGTGAGGAGCGCGGGGGAGGCCACCGCCTGGGCGCGCCCGCGGGCGATGACGCTCCAGCCCGTGTGGGCAAGCTCGTCGAGCTCGTCGACCTCGAACACCACCTGGGCGGGACGCACCAGCTCCGACAGCACGCCGAACGGCGACGTGCGGAAGACGATGAGGTCGGCGACGCACGCGTAGCTGACGGGGAAGATCTGCGGACCGTCACCGGCCGTCCACCCGATGCGGCCGATGTTGCGCGACTCCAGCAGGGCCTGGCAGTCGGCCGGGCTCAGGTCTGCGCTGGCGGGTCGTCGGCCGGCTCGCCGGGCGGGCGGCTCTCCCCGTCCCTGGGTGACGTGGTGCTGGGTCATGGTCATCTCAGCTCCCTGCTGGTCAGGCCGGCAGGGATGCGGCGCTCGCCGGGGTGGAGCGGTCGGCTCGTGCCGACCGGGCGGCCCAGCTCGACGGCGGATGCCGCCCGCGGCTCGGGGGTCACGGCCTTGAGCAGCGCCCTGCAGCGCACGAGCTCGGCCCGGACGCGCACCAGCTCGGCGCGCAGCTCGAGGAAGCGCACGAGGTGGTCGGCGATGCTGCGCCCCCATGCCTCGACGGCGCGGAAGTCCGCGCACCACGTCATCGGGATGGTGGCCTCTCCCAGCGAGGGACCCGGCGTGGGGCTCGGCGTGCCAGCAGCGTCCTCCTGCCCACGTACGCCCTGGGTCGCCTCGCCGACGGCTCGACCGGCGGCACACGGCGGGGTCCCCTCCGCCCCGCCGGTGACGCGTGGCCACCCCGTGTCGCTGCGGTGCGTGACGTGCAGGTGGTCCACGACCACGACGAGGTCGAAGCCTCGTTCCGTGGTGGTCTTGGCGACGCACGGGCGGCAGACGACCTGGTGCCCGGCCCGCGCCAGCCCCGTCGCGATGGTCTCGGCGATGGCCTCGTCGATACCGGCGACCATGAGCTGCACGGAGGCGGCGTCGGTGGGCTCGTGGACGTCCGGGTCGTCGGGGCTCCCTGCGGCCGCAGGCGGCGGTGGCGGGGTCGAGTAGGTGATGAGGACGGTGCACATGGGCTCTCCCGGTCGGTGTGGGGCGCCGGGGCTGACGCCTCCTCGATCCTGCGACGTGAGTGGGGGGCCTCGACACGGACGAAGGTCGCGCGGGTTCGGGCCGAAGGTCCCGACACGGACAGGCCGGAAGCACCTGCCACGGGTGGCCCCGTGCCCCGCACGATGGAGCAGGAGGTGAGCGACGTGGCCGGGACCACCTGGCAGGCAGGGATCTACGGCACACGGTCCGTCACGTGCGGCGGCAGCGGTGGGGAAACGCACGTGGGCCCGTCTGCGAGGACGAGCCGGACCGTCGTGGGCGCGGACCGTTCGGGGGGCTGGGGGATCAGCCGGTCCGTGTGGCACTGGGCCTTTGCCGAGGCACGTGCACGCAGCTGCGGTCAGGGTCGTCGGTCACGGCGCAGCACCTCCGTCCAAGGGCGAGAACCCCGGGGAGGGTAGGTCGCCTGAGGTCGGTTCACGATCGGCCCCGAGGAGGGGGATTCTCCTCGGGGCCGGTTTCGTCGGTGGGGACCGCGACCGCGGTTCTCCTTAGCCAATCGTCCCCCG
>CBHRRQ010000034.1:0-23036 GCA_966081555.1 uncultured Terrabacter sp. | reverse complement strand
AGACGCGTGCCCGGCGGCTCGTCCATCTGGCCGAAGACGAGCGAGGTCTGGCCGAGGACGCCGGCCTCCTCCATCTCGACCATGAGGTCGTTGCCCTCACGGGTGCGCTCGCCGACACCGGCGAACACCGACACACCACCGTGGTCGCGGGCGACTCGGGCGATCATCTCCTGGATGAGCACCGTCTTGCCGACACCGGCACCACCGAAGAGGCCGATCTTGCCACCCTGGACGTACGGGGTGAGCAGGTCGATGACCTTGATGCCGGTCTCGAACATCGTGGTCTTGGACTCGAGCTGGTCGAAGGCCGGAGCCTTGCGGTGGATGCCCCAGCGCTCCTTGACCTCGAGCGTCTGGCCCTCCTCGAGGTTGAGGCAGTCACCGGTCGCGTTGAAGACCTTGCCGAGCGTGACGTCGCCCACGGGCACCGAGATCGGGCCGCCGGTGTCCTTCACGGCAGAGCCGCGGACGAGGCCGTCGGTCGGCTGCAGCGAGATCGCGCGGACCATGTTGTCGCCGATGTGCTGGGCGACCTCGAGGTTGAGGTTCTTCGTCTCGCCGGCGAGGGTGACCTCGGTGGTGAGCAGGTTGTACTGGTCGGGCATCGCGTCGACGGGGAACTCCACGTCGACGACCGGGCCGATGATGCGGGAGATGCGGCCGACGCCGCCCGCGGCCTCGGCAGCCACAGCGTTGTCACTGACGGTTGCAGTCATGGTTGTTGACTTCCTTACCTGATGGGCGGGGTTACTTCTTGGCGTCCGCGAGGGCGTTCGCGCCGCCCACGATTTCGCTGATCTCTTGGGTGATGCCGGCCTGGCGAGCCTGGTTGGCGAGCCGCTCGTACTTCTTGATGAGCTCGGTCGCGTTGTCGGTGGCCGACTTCATCGCCCGCTGGCGGGCGGCCAGCTCGGACGCGGCAGAGCTGAGCAGCGCCGTGAAGATGCGGTTGCGCACGTACTTCGGCAGCAGCAGGTCGAGCACCTCGGCGGCACCCGGCTCGAAGGAGTACTCGGGCGGGATCTGCCCCTCCTCGTAGCGGTTCACCGACAGGTCGAGGTCGCTGTCCTCACCGGCGTCGTCGGCGTCGACGACCTCGAGCGGCAGCAGGCGCAGGACGTGCGGGTCCTGGCGCACCATCGAGCGGAAGCGGGTGAAGACGATGTGGATCTCGTCGTTGCCGCCCTCCTCGGTGTCCTTGAGGAAGTCGGCCGTGATGCGGTCGGCGATCTCCTTGGCGTTCTCGAACGTCGGGGCGTCGGAGAAGCCGGTCCACTCGGCCGCGTACTCGCGCTTGCGGAACTTGTAGTAGCTCACGGCCTTGCGACCGACGAGGTAGGGCACGACCTCCTTGCCCTCGGCGGTCAGCTTGGAGATCAGCTCCGCGCTCTCCTTGATCGCCGCGACGGAGTAGGCACCGGCAAGTCCGCGGTCCGCCGTGATGATGACGACGCCGGCCCGCTTCGCGGTCTCCTTTGCCGTCGTCAACGGGTGGTCCTCGTTCGTGTTGGTCGCCACCGCGGACACGGCGCGCGTCAGCGCGGTCGTGTACGGCATCGCCTCGGTGGCCCGCTGGCGGGCCTTGACGACGCGTGCGGCCGCGATCAGCTCCATCGCGTTGGTGATCTTCTTGATGGAGTTGACGGACTTGATGCGCTGGCGGTAGATCCGCATCTGCGCTCCCATGTGCTCCGCCTCTATTGGTCTCTAAAGTCTGTGGTTGCCGACCGGGTGGGCTCACGCCCGCTCCCGTATGCCGCCCGGCCGGGCCGGGCGGCATACGGAAGGTGTCACTTCTGCTTGACGATCTTCGCCTGGGTGATCTGGTCGTCGGCGATCTCGTCGAACTCCTCGTTGCCGGCCTCGAGACCGTCACGGCCGGTGCCGCGGAAGGTGAACTTCACCTCGTCGACGACCTTGGCGAGAGCCGCCTCGGTGTCGTCGTCGAGCTTCGCCGTCTCGCGGATCGTCTGGAGGATCTTGCCGTCGCGACGCAGCGTCTCGAGCAGCTCGGTCTCGAAGGCGCGCACGTCCTCGACAGCGACGTCGTCGAGCTTGCCCGTCGTGCCGGCCCACACCGAGACGACCTGCTCCTCGACGGGGTACGGGTTGCTCTGCGGCTGCTTGAGCAGCTCGACGAGGCGCGCACCACGGGCGAGCTGGGCTCGCGAGGCGGGGTCGAGGTCGGAGGCGAACATCGCGAACGCCTCCATGGCGCGGAACTGCGCGAGGTCGAGCTTGAGTCGACCGGCGACCGACTTCATCGCCTTGATCTGCGCGGCACCACCGACTCGGGACACCGAGACACCCACGTCGATGGCGGGGCGCACGTTGGCGTTGAAGAGGTCGGCCTGGAGGTAGATCTGGCCGTCGGTGATCGAGATGACGTTGGTCGGGATGTACGCCGAGACGTCGCCCGCCTTCGTCTCGATGATCGGCAGGCCGGTCATCGAGCCGTGGCCGAGGTCGTCGGAGAGCTTCGCGCAACGCTCGAGCAGGCGCGAGTGCAGGTAGAAGACGTCACCCGGGTAGGCCTCGCGGCCCGGCGGGCGGCGCAGCAGCAGCGACACGGCGCGGTAGGCCTCGGCCTGCTTCGACAGGTCGTCGAAGACGATGAGGACGTGCTTGCCCTGGTACATCCAGTGCTGGCCGATGGCCGAGCCGGTGTAGGGGGCGAGGTACTTGAAGCCGGCCGAGTCGGACGCGGGGGCCGCGACGATCGTGGTGTACTCGAGCGCGCCGGCCTCCTCGAGGGTGCCGCGGACCGACGCGATGGTCGAGCCCTTCTGGCCGATGGCGACGTAGATGCAGCGGACCTGCGCGTCGGGGTCGCCGGACTCCCAGTTGCGCTTCTGGTTGATGATCGTGTCGATCGCGACCGTGGTCTTGCCGGTCTGGCGGTCGCCGATGATGAGCTGGCGCTGGCCGCGGCCGATCGGCGTCATGGCGTCGATCGACTTGATGCCGGTCTGCAGCGGCTCGTGGACCGACTTGCGCTGGACGACCGTGGGGGCCTGCAGCTCGAGGGCGCGGCGCTCCTCCGACTTGATCTCGCCGAGACCGTCGATCGGGTTGCCGAGCGGGTCGACGACGCGGCCGAGGAAGTCGTCGCCGACGGGGACCGAGAGGACCTCGCCCGTGCGCTTGACGGTCTGGCCCTCCTCGATGCCGGCGAAGTCACCGAGCACGACGACGCCGATCTCGTGGACGTCGAGGTTCAGGGCGAGGCCGAGCGTGCCGTCCTCGAACTGGAGCAGCTCGTTGGTCATGGCCGAGGGCAGACCCTCGACGTGAGCGATGCCGTCACCGGCGTCGGTGACGCGGCCGACCTCTTCGCGGGAGGCCGCGCCGGGCTCGTAGGACTGGACGAACGAGTCCAGTGCGTCCCGGATCTCCTCCGGACGGATCGAAAGCTCCGTCATGTCAGATCTTCTCCTCGGTTTCGACCCGCGGAACGGGCCGGTGGTTGTTCAGAGCTTGTGGTGGCGCTGGTGCTGCGCTCAGGCGCCCATGGCCCGGCGGGCCGCGTCGAGCTTGCGGATGACGGTGCCGTCGATGACCTCGTCACCGATCTCGACCTTGACCCCGCCCATGACCCGGGGGTCGACGACGGTGTTGACGTGGACCGTGCCGCCGTAGACGGAGGCGAGGCCCGCGGCGAGGCGGGCGCGGTCGTCGTCGGTGAGCGGGACGGCCGAGGTGACGATGGCCGTCTGCTGCTCGCGGCGGCTCGAGGCCGTCTCGAGGTAGGACCCGACGACCCGGTCGAACCGGCGCCCACGGGCGGCGACGACGGCCTGGCGGGCCAGCACGAGCGTCTCGGGCGCCACCTTGTCGCGAAGCAGGGACGACACGAGGTCGGCACGCTTGTCGGCCGGCGCCTGCGAGTCGGTCAGCGCCGCCCGCAGCGCGGGGTCGGCCGCGACGATGCGCTCGAAGCGGAACAGCTCGTCCTCGACGCGGTCGGCGCGGTCGCCGGCCTCGGCGGACGCGATGACGGACTCGACGGCATACGCCTCGAGGGTGTCGGAGAGGTCACGCTCGGAGCTCCAGCGCTGACCGACGACGCCCTTGAGCACGACCAGCGCCTCGGCGCTGACCTTGCCGGAGAAGAGCCGCTCGGCGAGCTGCGCCTTCTCGGAGCCCTCGCGCGAGGGGTCGGCGACCGCGCGACGCAGGGTCGCGTTGCCGTCGAGCAGGTCGACGACGGCGAAGAGCTCCTCGGCCAACCGCGACCGGTCGGCACCGGCCGCGAGCGCACCGGTGAACGCGTCGCGGCTGGCCGCCGCTGCTGCGCGTGAGGGTCCCTGCATCAGGCGTCTCCGCCCTGGCTGCCGGCGGGACCGCCGACCTTCTCGCGCACGACCTCGCCCGACTCGAGCTCGGCGAGGAAGCGCTCGACGATGCCCTTCTGACGGGTCTCGTCGTGCAGCGACTCGCCGACGATGCGGCTCGCGAGGTCGGTCGAGATGCGACCGACGTCGCTGCGGAGCGAGACGACCGCCTGCTGGCGCTCGGCCTCGATCTGCTTGTGCGCCGTGTCGGTGATCCGCGCCGCCTCGGAGGCTGCGTGCTCGCGCATCTCGGCGATGATCTGCGCGCCCTGGGCCTTCGCGTCCTCACGGATGCGGGCAGCCTCGGAGCGGGCCTCGACGAGCTGTGCCTGGTACTGCTCGAGCGCGGCCTGGGCCTGGGCCTGAGCCTCCTCGGCCTTGTTCATGCCGCCCTCGATGGCCGCGGTGCGCTCGGCGTAGATCTGCTCGAGGCGCGGCACGACCTTCGTCTTGACGACGAAGTAGAGGATGGCGAAGCACGCGAGGCCGAAGAAGAACTCCAGCGGGTGCGGGATGATCGGTGCCGCGGTGGCCCAGAAGCCGCCCTCGCCGCCCTCGGCGGTCACGGTCACTGCTTGCATGAGGTGCTCCTCGTGAGAATCGAACGATGTCTCGGGATGCCCCGGGAAGGGGCGTCAGCCCTTGAAGACGAAGGCGAGCGCGATACCGAAGATGGCGAGCGCCTCGGTGATGGCCATGCCGAGGAAGGCGATCGGCTGGAGCATGCCGCGGGCCTCGGGCTGACGGGCGACGCCGTTGATGTACGCGGCGAAGATCAGACCGACACCGATACCGGGGCCGATGGCGGAGAGGCCGTAACCGAGGATGGCGATGTTGCCAGTCATGTTTGTTCCATTCCTTCTTGTGTTGTCCGCCTGGCGGTTTGCCAGCCGGGCTGGGCGAAGCTCGGGTCGTGCAGGTGGTGCAGTCTGTGAGGTCGGGGACTCAGTGCTCGTCGGCGACGGCGCCGGCGATGTAGAGAGCGGCGAGCAGGGTGAAGACGTAGGCCTGCAGGAACTCGACCAGCAGCTCGAAGAGCGTCATCACGAAGGCGAAGACCCACGTCACGCCACCGGCGGCGATGAGGATGCCGCCCGAGGTGAGCATGTACCAGCCGCCGGTGATGAACAGCACCATGAGGATGTGACCGGCGAACATGTTGCCGAAGAGTCGCAGCGCCAGGGTGACCGGGCGGGTGAAGAGGTCGGTGATCAGCTCGAGGATGAAGATCGGGATGATCATGCCCTTGGGCAGACCGGCCGGGACGAGCGACTTCCAGTAGCCGAGGAAGCCGTGCTTCTTCATGCCGACGACGTGGAAGACGACCCAGACGATGAGGGCCAGGGCGATCGGGAAGCCGATGCGGCTCATCGTCGGGTAGCTCATCGGCGGGATGACGCCGAAGAAGTTGTTGACGAGGATCAGCACGAACATCGAGAAGAGCAGCGGCACGAACTTCATGAACTCGTGGCTGCCGATGAGGTCCTTGGCGACGCCGTTGCGCACCAGTCCATAGACGGCCTCGGTGCCCATCTGCCCGCGGCTCGGGACGAGGGCCTTCTTCTTCGTGGTGGCGAGCAGCCACCAGATGATGAGGCCGGTCGCGAAGACCATCAGGAAGATCGGACGCGTGATCGCCCACGCACCGTCACCGATGAGGGGCTGCCAGAACTCCTCGACACCGGGGGCGGTGTAGTCCGTCGGGGCGGCGGCCACGATGCTCACGGGTTACTCCTTCGTAGGTTCTGGGCACTTCGGGTGACGCTCTGCGTCAGCGGTGCTGGATCAACGCCTGGCTTCGTGCTGCCGGCGGGATCCCAGGTCGGCGTGCTGGCTCGGTGCGCGCTGTGCGACAGCACGGGGGCCGCTGGGCTCAATGGGTACCGTATCGGAACCAGATCAGGTAGAGCGACAGGGCCATCCCACCCACGATCCCGGCTCCGACGAGCCACGACGTGCCCAGCCAGTGGTCGGCGAGGGCACCGAGGCCGCCGTAGACCAGTGGGCCGCTCAGCAGGTAGGCGACGGCACGCCAGGCCGAGTCCTGCTCGCGGGTGTTGAACGCCCGCAGCTCCTCGTCGGCATCGCGTTCCGGCCGCTCCGGTGTCGGCTCGCCCGGCTGGGGGTCGGAGGACGTGGTCATGGTGACCTCCCGTGTCACGGCTCATCACGCGGCTCCCGGCTCTGCGGCTGGTCGAGCGAGGCCTCGCCGTCGGGGTCGTAGGCGAAGATGCGCAGCCGCTTGTAGGCGCGCATCTCGAAGAACAGCCAGACGACGGCGCACACGGTGACGGAGAGCCCGATGGCGTAGCCCGAGGCCCACGTGACGTCGCGCAGCGCGAACATGATGACGCCGAGCACGACCACCTTGAAGGTGTAGGTCGCCATCACGATCATCATCGTCGTCGTGGGGGGCAGGTCCGCCGTGCGCTTCATGACCAGCAGCGTGAGGCTGAAGAAGAAGATGACGAGCGCGGCGCCGAGCGCGGCCGACCAGGCGGCCTTGGGGCTCGAGAAGAGACCGACGACGACGCAGACGAGGCCGGCGGCAGCGGTCGGCAGCAGCGACCCCCGAAGGAGCTGCGCGAACGCATCGGACTGTGATGCGCTCGGGGCCGGTGTGGCGCTCAAGAAAACCTGCCTGGGTGCGTCGTGAGGCGTAGTGCGGGCGGGGCCTGGGCTGATCCGAGCGACGCTCGGATCGACTGTGCGTGAAGCGATTTCAGCGCCTCGGGGAGCCCTTCTCAGACTCCCCTCAGGTGCTTGTGAATGCTATCACAAGCGTTCGGAGGGCCTCCACCGCGGAAGCCACACGGTGAGCACGACCCCCAGCGCGGCTGCCGCCCCCACGACCGCCAGCGGCCGGGGCCCGTCCCAGATCACGAAGGACACGGACCCGAGGGCCACGATGGCGGCCCAGAGGTAGAGGATGAGCACGGCCCGGCGGTGGCCGTGCCCGATGCGCAGCATCCGGTGGTGCAGGTGCATGGCGTCGGGGTGCCAGGGCCGCTTGCCGGCGCGCGTGCGTCGCACGACGGCGAGCAGCATGTCGAGCAATGGCAGCAGCAGCACCGCGAGCGGCACGAGGATCGGCAGGAACGCCGCCGACACCTCGTTGGTGCTCACCTCGCCGGGGTCGACGTTGCCCGTCAGGGTGATCGTCGCGGCCGACAGCAGCAGCCCGAGCGTCAGCGCACCGGAGTCGCCCATGAAGAGCCGGGCCGGGTGGAAGTTGTGCGGCAGGAAGCCGGCGCAGCACCCCACCAGTGCAGCGGAGATGAGGGTCGCCGTGGAGAAGACGTTGGCCGGCTGGAAGGCCTTCGAGACCGAGTAGCTGTAGACGAAGAAGGCGAGCGCGGCGATGCCGACGACGCCGGCGGCCAGCCCGTCGAGACCGTCGATGAAGTTGACCGCGTTGGTCGAGGCGATGACGACTACCACCGTCACGAGCACGAGCACCGGGGTGGGCAGGATCGTCGTGCCGAAGATCGGCAGCGACAGCAGCTGCACACCCGTGTAGGCCATCAGGCCCGCGGCGAGCATCTGCCCGGCGAGCTTGGTCAGCCAGTCGAGCTCGCGGATGTCGTCGAAGGCCCCGAGCAGGCAGACGATGCCGCCGGCGACGAGCACGCCCCACAGCTGGCGCGTCGAGAAGAGCCCGCCGAGGTAGGGCAGCGCGCGGGCGACGAGGACCGCGGCCACGAAGCCCACGTAGATGCCCACTCCCCCGAGCCGGGGGATCGGCGTCTTGTGGACGTCGCGCTCACGGACGGCCGTGAAGGCCCCCGTCGCCACCGCGACGCTGCGGATGAAGGGTGTGGCGAGGTACGTGACCGCGGCGGCCACGATGAGGACGAGGACGTACTCGTGCACCTACCGACCTTCGTTCGTGCCCCGACGCGTGCGGGTGGACCCCACTCAGCGAGGGTATGCCGGGAAGCGCGTCACGAGGTCGGTGACCTCTGCGCGCACCTGCTTGCTCACGGCGTGGTCGGGGTCGGCGTCGCCCTTGGTGACGGCGGTGTGGATGAGGGAGGCGATCGTCTTCATCTCCTCGGTGCCCATCCCCTGGGTCGTGACCGAGGGGGTGCCGACGCGGATGCCGGAGGCGATGTTCGGCTTCTGCGGGTCGAAGGGGATCGCGTTCTTGTTGAGCACGATGCCCGCGGCGTCGGCGCGCTCCTCGGCCTCCTTGCCGGTGACGCCCACCCCCTGCAGGTCGAGCAGCGAGAGGTGGGTGTCGGTGCCGCCGGTGGTCGGGCGGATGCCGACCTCCTTGAGGCTCTCGGCGAGCTGCTGGCTGTTGGCGATGACGTCCTTCGCGTACTGGGCGTACTCGGGGCTGGCGGCCTCCTTGAAGTTGACCGCCTTCGCCGCGATGGTGTGCATCTGCGGGCCGCCCTGCATCATCGGGAAGACGGCCTTGTCGAGCGCCGCCTGGTGCTCGGCCTTGCAGACGAGCGCGCCCGACCGCGGGCCACGAAGCACCTTGTGGGTGGTGAAGGTGACGACGTCGGCGTGGGGAACCGGCGACGCGATCGCCTTGCCGGCGACGAGGCCGATGAAGTGGGCGGCGTCGACCCAGAGGATCGCGCCGACCTCGTCGGCGATCGCGCGAAAGCGCTCGAAGTCGATGAGGCGCGGGATCGCCGAGCCACCGGCGCAGATCACCTTGGGGCGGTGCTCCTTGGCGAGCGCCTCGACCTGGTCGTAGTCGATGTCCTCGGTCTGCTTGTCGACGCCGTAGTGGACGGCGTTGAACCACTTGCCGGAGAAGGACACCTTGGTGCCGTGCGTGAGGTGGCCACCCATCGGCAGCGCCATCGCGAGGATCGTGTCGCCCGGGGCCATGAAGGCGCCGTAGACGGCCTGGTTGGCGCTGGCGCCCGAGTGCGGCTGGACGTTCGCGTGGTCGGCGCCGAAGAGCTCCTTGGCGCGGTCGATCGCGATCTGCTCGGCCTTGTCGACCTCGGAGCAGCCGCCGTAGTAGCGGCGCCCCGGGTAGCCCTCGGCGTACTTGTTCGACAGGGTCGACCCGAGAGCCGTCAGCACGGCCGGCGAGCTGATGTTCTCGCTGGCGATGAGCTGCAGCCCGCCGCGGATGCGGTCGAGCTCGGACAGGAGCACCCCCGCGATGTCGGGGTCGAAGGACTGGAGGGCGCCGAAGTCGGAGCCGTAGAACGTGTCGTCAGCCATGGGGGATCTCCGGGTGGGTCGGGAGTGGGGCGCGAGCGCTAGCCAACTCTATGCCGTCGGGGGACGCTCGCCCGAGGGGCTCTCGGGGGGCGGCAGCTCACCCTCGACGACGACCGCCGACGAGAAGCCGGCGGGCTCGTCGGAGGACACCGCTTCGGGAACGGCCCCCGAGCCGTAGGGGTTGGTCTCGGGCTCGTAGTCGAGCCCGGCATCGGACGATGCGTCGTCGGTCGCGTCGTCGGTCGCGTCGTCGGTCCCGTCGTCGGTCGCGGCGCCGCCGGCTGCTTCGTCGGTCCCGAGGGCCTGCTCGTCCTCCGGCGCCAGTGCGGCGTCGATGTCGGCCTGCGATAGGGCGCCGACGCGAAGTGTCACCGGCGTCTCGCCCGTGCAGTCGACGATGGTCGACGGCTGCCCCGCGCCGGCCGGGCCGCCGTCGAGGTAGACCCCGACGGACTCGCCGAGCATCGCCACCGCCTCGTCGACGGTGCGCGCCGCCGGGTCTCCGGTCGTGTTGGCGCTCGTGACCGCCATCGGGCCGATGTCGCCGAGCAGCTCGAGGGCGAGCTCGTGGTCGGGCACGCGCAGGGCCACCGTGCCGTTGGTCTCGCCGAGGTCCCAGTGCAGCGACGTCTGGGCCTTGAGCACGAGCGTCAGCGGCCCGGGCCAGAAGCGCTCCATGAGGCGCTGGGCGTAGTCGGGCACCTGGGTCGCGAGCCCCTGGGCCGTGCGCGCCGTGGGGATGAGCACCGGCGGCGGCATGTCGCGGCCCCGGCCCTTGGCGGCAAGCACCGATGCGACGGCGTTGGCGTCGAACGCATCGCACCCGATGCCGTAGACGGTGTCGGTCGGCAGGACGACGATCTCGCCGCGTCGGACGGCGGCCCCGGCGGCCGGGATGCCCTCGGCGCGCTGCTCGGGATCGGTGCAGTCGTAGCGCTCGCTCACGGTGGCGAGCCTACTTGTCGCACCTCGCCCCGACCGTCCCGGCCCGCCGGACGCCGCTCGCCCTCCCTCTGCAGGACGAGCGGCGTCCGGCGCCCGCGTGCGTCACAGGGCGTCGAAGGCCTGCTTGCTGCCCGGGGCGAGCGGGATCGGGTCGGTCTGGGTTCCGGTCTCGGCCGTCAGCTCCTTCGCGGCCGGGTGCACCTTCGCCAGCTCGGCGCTGCTCCCCCAGATGAGCTTCGTCAGGGCGCACGCGTTGGCCGGCGCGAAGTCGTCACGCACGAGCAGCACGTTGGGCACGACGATGGTCTTGACGTCGCCGGGCAGGCCGTAGGTGGCGGCCGGGACGGTGCCCTCGGCGTACACCGGGTTGACCTCCTTCATCTTCGGCAGGTTGGCCGTGATGTCGAGCAGCTCGACAGCATCCTTCTGCGAGGTGAACAGGTCGGTGAGGGCGGGCGTCGGCAGGCCGCCGGACCAGACGAAGCCGTCGATCGAGCCGTCCTTCATCGCATCGACCGTCTTGCCGAGCTCGAGGCGCTGCGCCGCGACGTCCGAGTTGATGTCGAGGCCGGCCGTCTTGAGCAACCGTGCCGCGATGACCTCGGTGCCCGACTTCGGTGAGCCGGTCGAGATCCGCTTGCCCTTCATGTCCGCGACGGTCTTGATGCCCGAGGCCTTGCGCACGACGACCTGCGTGTAGTTCGAGTGGATGCGGCCGAGGGCCTCCACCTTCTGCGGCTCCTTGAAGGCGCCCTTGCCGGCGACCGCGTCGGCTGCCGTGTCGGCGAGCGAGAAGGCGATGTCGTACTGCCCCGCGGCGAGCTGCTGGATGTTCTGCACCGACGCGCCGGTCTCGGCAGCGGTCGCCTTGAGCTTCGTCTTCGCCGACATGAGGCTCGCGATGCCGCCCCCGAGCACGTAGTAGACGCCCGTGCTGTTGCCCGTCGCGATCGTGACCTGGCCCGCGGACGCCTCGCAGCCGCCGGCGCCGGTGGCGCCGCCCGCGGCGCTGCCCTGTGGCTGCTTGCCGCCGCACGCGCCGAGGGCGAGCGCCGCTGCAGCGGCAGCGGCGACGAGCGGGACGGCTCGGCGCCGGGTGCGGGAGGGTGCGGTGCGGGTGTGGGTCATGACAGCTCCTTCGCTGGCTGGGGTGAGTTCGGCGAGAGTGGGGTCGGGGGTCCGTCGCGCCGGGAGCGCGCGAGGTTGAGCAGCACCGCGGCCGCGAGGCAGGCGGCGCCGACGAGGATGGTGACGGGCTGCAGGAAGAGGAGCAGGCCGGCTGCCGGCACGCAGAGCAGGCGATCGACCGGGTTCGCCGGGCGCAGCAGCCAGCCGCCGGTGACCGCGGCCAGGGCTGCGACCGCGAGCATCGAGACGGCCGTCGTCCAGACGATGTCGAGCACCGGGCCCTGCAGCAGCAGGTGCGAGCCGTTGTCGGTCATGACGAAGGCGAGCGGCGCGAGGAATGCGGGCAGCGTGTACTTCGCGGCCTGCCACATCGTCTTGATGGTGTCGCCGCCCGTGATGGCTGCCGACGCGACGGCGGCCAGGGCCGTCGGCGGCGAGACCTCCGACAGCACCGCGTAGTAGAAGATGAACATCGCGGTCTCAGGGCCGCTGACGCCGAGCGTCTGCAGGGCCGGACCGATGACGACCCAGCTGATGATGAAGCTCGCCGTGACGGGGACGGCCAGCCCGAGCAGGATGATCGCCAGCGCCGAGAGCACCGCCGTGATGACGATGACGAGGGCCGGGTTGTCGGTCACCGCGTTGGCGGCCGCGACGAGCAGGTTGGCAAGGTTCTGGCCGAGGCCGGTCTTGACGATGACCGAGGTGATGATGCCGGCGGCCGCGCAGACGGCGGCGACCGGAAGCACCGAGCGCACTCCGGCCGCGAGCGCCCGGTAGAGCTGCACGGCATACGTGAGCACCGCCTTGCCGCGCGGCTGCACCTTCGAGTCCGGGTCGAGCGGGTCACGGCGCGAGACGAAGCGCTCGACGAGACCCACGGCGGCCGCGAGCGCGGTCGAGTAGATGACGGCCTTGAACGGCGGCACGCCGAGCGCGAGGAAGACGACGATGACGCCGAGCGAGAGCAGGTGGTAGCCGTAGCGCAGCAACAGCCGCCACGGGTTGCGCCGCGGCACCTCCACGGCGTCGACGCCGAACCGGCGGGCGTCGATCTCGACGGCGAGCACGATGCCGAGGTAGTAGAGCAGCGTCGGCACGCTGGCCCAGAGCAGCACCTGCAGGTAGCTCGTCTGGAGGTACTCGGCGATGATGAACGCCGCCGCGCCGAGCGTCGGCGGCGACAGGATCGCGCCGATGCCGGCCGCTGCGAGCATGCCGCCCGCGTTCTCGCGGGGGTAGCCGGCCTTCCTGAGGATGGGCCACGAGACGGCGCCGAGACTCACGGCCGTGGCCGTGCCCGACCCGGACACCGTGCCGAGCAGGAAGCCGCTCAGCGTGACCGTGCGGCCCGGCGCGGTGCGCGAGCGGCCGAAGACCGAGAAGCTGAAGTCGATGAAGAACCGCCCCGCACCCGTCGCGTCCAGCACGGCGCCGTAGATCGTGAACAACACGATGTACGAGGCGCAGACGTCGAGCGGCACGCCGTAGAAGCCGGACTGGTCGTTGTAGAAACCGTTGATGATCTGGTCGAAGTCGACCCCCGCGTGCGAGATCGGCCAGCCGACCGGCAGGAAGCCGCCGTAGTACGCGTACGCGAAGAAGGCGACGCAGACGACCGGCAGCACGAGTCCCGTCGTGCGCCGGCAGCCCTCCAGGATGAGCAGCGTCAGCAAGGTGCCCATCGCGACGTCGGTCGCGGTCAGCTGACCCTGGCGGTCGAGGAACGCGTTGAACCCTCCCCCGCTGTCGCCGAACGTGACCGGGAGCACCGGGTAGAGACAGACGGCCAGGGTGACGAGGGCCAGCAACCAGTCGTGGACGCGCGGGTCGTCGCTGGGCCCCCGGTCGCCCGGTGCGCGCTTGCGGCTGCGGTAGGTGACGAACACCAGCGGCAGGACGAGCCCGAGGAAGAGCATGAGGAAGAACTGGTTGCCCTGTCGCAGCGGCACGAACACCTGCAGCAGCACGAACACGGAGATGACGAAGCAGTAGAACGTGACGAGCGAGTCGAGCCGCTCCCCCAGCCGCCGCTGCGGACGCTCCTCGTCGTACTCGGCGATGAGGTCGTCGACGTCGACCGCCGAGGCCTCGGGGTCCTGCTTCCTCGCCCGTGTGCCGTCGGGGCCTGCTGTCACCGCTTCGTTGAGGGACATGCCCCGGAGGCTGCCACCGATGACGCCGCCGGAGACGTCCGCGGACCGATTCTTAACACCCTCTTGAGGATTCGGCGGGCTAGCATCGCCGGATGCGTGTCCTCATCGTCGAGGACGACGACTCCGTCGCCTCCGCCCTCGCCGACGCCCTGCGGGCGACCGGCCACGACGTCGACCGCGTCGACTCGGGAGTCGACGCCCTGCTGCGCCACCACGACCGCGAGGTCGTGCTGCTCGACCTGGGTCTTCGCGACGGCGACGGCTTCGACGTGCTGCGCAAGCTGCGCCAGGTCAGCCGCGCCCCGGTGCTCGTGGTGACGGCCCGCTCCGACGAACGGTCGACGGTGCGGGCGCTCCACCTCGGCGCCGACGACTACCTCGTCAAGCCGATCCGCCTGCGAGAGCTGCTCGCCCGCATCGACGCGGTGACGCGGCGACAGCCCACCGCCAACCCGCTCGACGAAGTCGTCGCCACGCACGGCCTGCGGATCGACCTGGCCGCACGCACGGTCGTGGGCACGGACGGTGAGCCGATCCCCCTGACCGCGAAGGAGTTCGCCCTCCTCGCCGTTCTCGCACGGCGCCTGGGCACCGCGGTGAGCCGCCAGCAGATCCTCGACGAGGTGTGGGGTGACGCCTTCGCGGCGGCCTCACGGTCCTTCGATGTGCACCTGACCCAGGTCCGCGCCAAGCTCCCGGTCCCCGAGCTCATCACGACGATCCGCGGCTTCGGCTACCGGCTCGAGGCCTGACCGTGCGGACCCGGGTGCTGGCCCCGATCCTGGCGTGCGTGCTGCTCGTCGTCGTCGCCATCGCCGTGCCCGCCCTGCAGGCGATCTCGCGCGAGCGCACGCAGGAGCTCGTGTTGAAGAGGTCGACGTCGCTGGCCCGCTTCGCCAGCCTCGCGCGGTCGAGCATCGACACCGGGGACACCACGGCGCTGCGCCAGCACGGGGAGACCTACCTCGAGCTCTACGGCGAGCCGGTGCTCGTCATCGACCCCTCCGGAACCGCGATCTTCCAGGGCCCCGACCTGACGCTCGACGACCCGGCGGTCGCGGGAGCCGCCACGGCCGCTCGACGCAACCAGCCCATCGACACCATCCCGGTCGTCTTCCCCTGGAGCGAGACCGACCACCTCATGGCGCTGCCGGTCGTCGGCACCGGTGACCTGACGGGCGGCGCGGTCGTCACGAGGGTCGACGCGAGCGCGGCCGTCGGCGACGTCCGGACCCGGTGGGCGCTCGCGCTGGCCGTCGCCGCCGCCGGTCTCGTCGTGCTGACGGTCCTCGGCCTGTGGCTGGGGCGCTGGGTGCTGCGCCCGGTCCGTGAGCTCGACCTCGCCTCGCAGGCCCTCGCCGAGGGGCGCCTGCCCGAGAGCCTGCGGCGCACGGGTCCACCCGAGCTGCGGCGCCTCGCCGAGTCCTTCGACCGGATGGCCGCCTCGGTGACCGGCACCATCCGGGAGCGCGGCCGCCTCGTCGAGGACTTCTCGCACCGGCTGCGCAACCCGCTGGCGGCGCTGCGGCTGCGCGTCGACGCCCTCGCGCACGACGAGGCCGACGCCGCCCGCAGCGCGTCGCTCGCGCAGGTCGACGGCGACCTCGACCGGCTCGAGCGGATGGTCGACACCATGCTCGACCTGGCCGAGGCGGAGCACCGCACCGGAGCCGGGTCGGTGCGGGGCCTGCTCGACCCCGACGAGCGTCCGCTCGAGCTGACCTGCGACCTCTTCGGCGACGAGGTCGTCGCGCGATGGCTGGCGCAGGCCACCGAGCGCGGGGTCACCCTCCGTCGCTCCGGGCTGGACCACGTCGGGCTGCGCTGCTCGGCCATGGACGCCCACGACCTCGTCGACGAGCTCGTCGAGAACGCCCTGAGGTATGCCGGTCGCGACGCAGAGGTGGTGCTGCACCTCCGGGCCGAGGACGGCACCGCCGTCGTCGAGGTCAGCGACACGGGCCCGGGCCTGCCCGACGACGAGCTCGCCCGCGCGCTCGACCGCTTCTGGCGCTCCCCCACCCACCGCGACACGGACGGCACGGGACTCGGGCTCGCCATCGTCGCGCAGCTCGCGCGGGCCAACGGCGGCGCCCTCGAGCTGGCGGCGAACGAGCCGACCGGCCTTCGGGTGCGGCTCTCGCTCCCCGTGGCGGACTCGGCATGAGCACGCGCCGGACGTCGCCGGGGTCTCGCCCCTCCCGTCGCACGGTCGTGCGGGCGGTTCTCGGTGGCGTCGGCGCGGCCGCGCTCCCGGTCACGGCCTGCACCTCCGCCTCCCAGCCCGGCCCCCTGGACATCGCGTGCGGCGAGCCGGGAGGCACCTACATCCAGTTCGGCCGGCTGCTGGGCGGCGCCGCCGTCGCCGAGGGACTTGCCGAGACCTCGGCCGCCCTCGTCACCGCGGGCAGCGTGGACAACCTCGACCGGCTGCGGCGCGGCTCCGCCGCCCTCGCCATGTGCCTCGCCGACTCCGCGCGCGAGAGCGCGTGGGCGCCGGCCGCCATCGGGCGGGTCTACCAGAACTACCTGCAGGTCGTCGTACCGGCGGACAGTGCCGTGACCTCGGTCGAGCAGCTGCGCGGCCGGCCGGTCTCGATCGGGGCCCCGGCGTCGGGCACGGCCGCGACGACCCGGCGCGTCTTCGGGGCACTCGGGCTGCTCGACCCGGGCTCGCGACCGGTGCGCGTCACGGAGCTCGTCCTCGCCGAGGCGGTGGCAGGGCTGCGCCGGGGGGCGCTCACCGCCCTCGTCTTCAGCAGCGGCATCCCGATCCCCGCCCTGACCGCCGTCGCCGCGGACCTGCCCGTGCGCCTGCTCGACCTCGCCGACGTCTTCGACAGGCTGACGGCGGCGCAGCGGGAGGTCTTCGTGCGCACGACCGTGCCCGCGGCCACGTACGCGATGGCCGCGGACGTGACGACGGTGGGCGTCGCGAACCTCCTGCTCGCGCGACCCGACCTGCCGGAAGACACGGCCGCACGCCTCGTCGACCTCGTGCTGGCCCGGGCACGCGACCTCGTGCCGCCGCCGTCGACCGGCATCCAGTACCTCACCCAGCAGACGCTCGTCGACACCTTCCCGATCGCGCTGCACCCCGGCGCCGCACGCCGCTACCGCGAGCTGCACGGGTAGGCGACCGGAGCCCCGCTCAGCCCGGCTCAGCCCAGATCAGGCCGGCTCAGCCCGAGCGGCGCGCGGTCGTGACGCGTGGGCGGCCCGACAGGTCCGCGTGGTCCGCAGTGTCGACCCACTGGCCGGACGAGGCCATCCGGCGGGGCAGGCTCTGACCCTGCGAGTCGGCGTGCTCGACGAGCACGAGGCCGCCGGCCCGCAGCAGACCGGCCGCGACACGCGCGACCGCGAGCGGGATCGCGAGCCCGTCCTCGCTGCCGCCGTAGAGCGCCAGCTCGGGGTCGTGGTCGCGCACCTCCGGGTCGAGCGGGACCGCGCCGACCGGGATGTAGGGCGGGTTGACGGTCACGACGTCGACCGTGCCGGCCCAGTCGGGGAAGCACGGGGCGGTGGCGTCGCCGTTCGCCAGGTCGACGTCGAGACCGAGCCGGTCGCGGTTCGACACCGCCCACGCGTACGCGTCGGGCGACAGCTCGAGCCCACGCACCTCCGCGCCGGGGCACTCGTCCTTGAGGGCCAGCGCGATCGCGCCCGAGCCCGAGCAGAGGTCGACGACGCGAGCACCCTCACCACCGTGCGGGCGACGTGCGAGCTCGGCCAGCGCGAGGTCGACGAGCACCTCGGTCTCGGGCCGGGGCACGAAGACGCCCGGACCGACCGCCAGGGTCAGACGCCGGAAGTGGGCGCGGCCCGTGAGGTGCTGCAGCGGGACGCGGCGCGCACGCTCGTCGACGAGGGCGGCATACGTCGGCGGCAGCGACCGGCCACCGAGCACCATGAGGCGACGCACCTCGGAGCCGTCGGTGCCCAGCACGTGGGCCGCGAGCTCTACCGCGTCGACATCGGCCGAGGCGACGCCCGCAGCCCGCAGCTGCCCGGCGGCCGCGCGTATGCCGTCGCGCAGGTCGGTCACGCCGACGACCCCGTGCCCTCGGCGAGGGCCGCGAGCTTGGCCGCCTCGTCGGCGTCGAGGGCGGACTGCACGACGGGGTCGAGGTCGCCGTCGAGCACTGCGTCGAGGTTGTAGGACTTGTAGCCGGTGCGGTGGTCGGAGATGCGGTTCTCGGGGAAGTTGTACGTGCGGATGCGCTCGGACCGGTCGACGGTGCGCACCTGCGAGCGGCGGGCCGCGGACGCCTCGGCGTCGGCCTCGTCCTGAGCGATCTGGTGCAGGCGGGCCCGGAGGACGCGCATCGCGGCCTCCTTGTTCTGCAGCTGCGACTTCTCGTTCTGGCACGAGACGACGAGGCCGGTGGGCACGTGGGTGATGCGCACCGCGGAGTCGGTGGTGTTGACGCTCTGGCCGCCCGGGCCGCTCGACCGGTAGACGTCGATGCGCAGGTCGTTGGGGTCGATCGTCACCTCGACCTCCTCGGCCTCGGGCATGACGAGCACGCCGGCCGCGGAGGTGTGGATGCGGCCCTGGCTCTCGGTGACGGGCACGCGCTGGACGCGGTGGACGCCGCCCTCGTACTTGAGGCGCGCCCACGGCGCCTCGCCGAGGCCGGGCGTGCCCTTGGCCCTGACCGACACGCGGACGTCCTTGTAGCCGCCGAGGTCGCTCTCGGTGGCGTCCTCGATGGCCGTCTTCCACCCTCGCTGCTCCGCGTAGCGCAGGTACATGCGCAGCAGGTCGCCGGCGAAGATGGCCGACTCGTCGCCGCCCTCCCCCGCCTTGACCTCGAGGATGACGTCGCGGTCGTCGTCGGGGTCGCGGGGCACGAGCATCCGCCGCAGGTGCTCCTCGGCGTCGGCCAGACGGGCCTCGAGCGCCGGCACCTCCTCCGCGAACGATGCGTCCTCGGTGGCGAGCTCACGCGCTGCCGCGAGGTCGTCGCCGGCCGCGGTCCACTCACGGGCAGCGGCGACGGTGGGTGCCAGGGCGGCATACCTCTTGTTGAGGGTGCGCACGAGGTCCTGGTCGCCGTGGACGGCCGGGTCGGCGAGCCGGGACTCGAGCTCGGCGTACTCGTCGAGGATCGACTGCACGGAGTCCAGCACGGTGGGGTCCTTCGGTCGTCGGAGCCGGCGTCAGGTGGACGTCAGGTCGGGAAGAGGGGAAAACGAACGCCGGCCCCCGACGACCGAAGTCGTGGGAGCCGGCGTGCGGGAGACCTACTTGGCGGCCTTCTTGCCGTAACGGGCCTCGAACCGGGCCACGCGGCCACCGGTGTCGAGGATCTTCTGCTTGCCCGTGTAGAACGGGTGGCACTGCGAGCACACGTCGGCAGAGATCTTGCCGGACTTCTCGGTGCTGCGGGTGGTGAACGTGTTGCCACAGGTGCAGGTGACCGTGGTCTCCACGTAGTCGGGGTGAAGGTCCTTCTTCAACGTCGTCTCCTCGAGGTAGTCGGCCGGGTCGGTGTCGTCGCTTGCCACCGTGGTGGGTCGCTCGGCCGTGAACCGGTCCAAGGAAGAGTGTGCCAGAAAGGCGCACCTCCTCCCAAACGCGCTCGAGGGGACGGGCATTCCCGCCGGGTGCTAGGCCGGGACCCCTGCCGGCTGGGCCACCGGGAGCACGACCTGCATCGTGGAGCCCTCGCCCTCGACCGACGCGATGACGAGCTCGCCGCCGTGGCCCTCGACGATGGCCCGCACGATGGCGAGGCCGAGGCCGGTGCCGGGGATGGCGGCGGCGGTCGCGTTGCCCGCGCGGAAGAAGCGCTCGGAGAGGCGGGCGAGGTCGGCCGCCGGGATGCCGATGCCGGTGTCGTGCACCGAGATGATCGTCGAGCCGCCGGACCGCTCGGCGGTGAGCACCACCTCACCGCCCTCCGGGGTGAACTTCACGGCATTGGACCCGAGGTTGATCAGGGCCCGCTCGACCTGGCCCCGGTCGACCTTGACGACGAGGTCGTCGGGCACCTCGGGGCAGATCAACCGGACGCCGGAGGCAGCGGCGACGGGCTCCATCGTCTCGGTGACCGTGCGCAGCAGGTCGCGCACCGCCACCTCCTCGGCGATCGCCTGCAGGCCGCTGATCTCGATCTTGTTGAGCACGAGGAGGTCTTCGATGAGGCCCCGGAGGCGGGTCGCGTTGCGACCGATGATGTCGAGGGCGACGTGCTGTCCGTCGGAGACCTCGCCGAAGTCGCCGTCGACGAGCAGCTCGAGGTAGCCGCTGATCGAGGTGAGCGGGGTGCGCAGCTCGTGGCTCACCGTCGCCATGAAGTCGGTCTTCTGCCGGTCGAGCTCGGTGAGCCGCTGCACCTGCTCGTCCTGCATCTGCGACAGGCGCAGCGAGACGATGGACTGCGCGGCGATGGCGGCGCACTGCTGCGCGGCCTGGATCTCGTGCCGGTGCCAGCGACGCGGCGCGTTGACCATGAGCACGGCCATGATGCCGAGGCCGCGCCCGCCGGTGCCGACGGGCAGCATGAGGAGCGAGAGCGCCCCCGTGGCCCGGTGGAAGGCGCGGACGCGCTCGTCGGCGTAGGCCGCGTGGGCGAGCAGGTCGCCGAGGTCGAAGAAGCCGGCGTCGCGGCGCAGCTCGTCGTTGACGGCGCCCACCTGCTGCGCGAGCGATCGCGGCAGCGGCGGCAGGTCGGGCAGGTCGTCGGTGTGCCACTGGAGCCGGTCCTCGATGGACTGGCCGTCGTCGGCGAGCGTGTAGAGCAGCACGCGGTCGGCACCGAGACCAGCGCCGAGCTTGGAGGTGACGCGCTGCAGCGCCTCGCGCACGTCGGCCGCTCCACGGGCGCCCCGGCCGACGTCGAGGACGAGCTCCTGCATCTCGAGCACGGCCGCCTGCTGGTCCACGAGGCGGGCGTTCGCGCGGGTCAGGTCGTTGAAGTCGCGCGCCAGCATGCGCACCTCGAGCGCGCCCTCCTCCTGGTTCGCCATGGCGATGACGTCCTCCTCGGCCTGACGGCGCACCACCTCGCGCAACCGGGCGAGGGGGCGGCCGACGGCGCGGTCCATGCCGAAGCCTGCTGCGACGAGCACGATGAGCACGAGGGCGGCCGCGGCGATGATGACGCCGGACGTGATGCCGGTGGCCTCGCGGGAGTCGACGCGGGCGGCGTTGCGGTGGGCGCGGATGGTGTCGCCGAGCGTCGCGCTCGCCTGGCTGAAGCGCGCGTATGCCGTCTCGACGCGGGTGCGGGCCGCCGGGTCGACGGCGGGTGAGCCCGACGGGCTGCGCGGCGCCCCGGCCAGCGAGGCCTTCGCTGCGGCGAACCACTCGGTCACGGTGGACCGCTCCGCCTCGAGGAGGGTGGCGAAACGCGCACGGTCGGCAGCCGACAGCTCGGTGCTCTGGGTGCCCTGCTCGACGCGGTCGAGCTCGTCGTCGATGCGCGCCTGGAGCGACAGCGGGTCGATCGGGGGCGATGCCCCGACGACGGCCTCTCGCCAGGCACCCTCGGCCCGGGTCATGTCGAGCAGCACACCGCTGTTGGCCTCCGACGCGGGTCCGAGCGCCAGGGTGAGCGCTCGCACGGCGGCGCTCTGCGAGTGGATCGTGGCGACCGAGACGATGGCGCTCAGCGGGACGAGGACGACGAGGATCCCGATGAGGACGCGGATCTGGCTGCCCACCGACCGCCGCGAGACGGCCGGCAGGCCGCCGTTCACGCGGCGTCCTCGTCGAAGCCGGTGCGGGTCATGACGCCCCAGACGTGCTTCTTGCCCCGCAGGCTCGACCACCAGCCCTCGAGGCGCCACCACACCGTCAGCTGCCGGTAGCCGATGTTCTCGAGCACCGAGGCGGCGATGGTCTGCCAGATGGCGCGCCACCGGTCGTGCTTGTGGAAGGCCCACTCGTCGACGACCATCGCCGAGAGGGTGACCAGGACGGCGTACCCGTAGGCGAGCACGAGGAAGAGGATCGCGAAGGGCACGTTGACGACGCCCAGCAGCAGCGCCAGCGGCACGATGAGGATGCCGAAGAGCTCGAGCAGCGGCGCGATGAGCTCGAAGAGCCAGTAGTACGGCAGCGCCACCGAGCCGACGCGGCCGTACCTGGGCCGGAAGAGCATGCTGCGGTAGGCCCAGAGGGTCTCCCACAGGCCGCGGTGCCAGCGACGGCGCTGGTTGCGCAGCACGGTGGCCGTGACCGGGACCTCGGTCCACGAGACCGGCTCGGGCACGAACTCGACCTTGTAGTCGCGCCCCTGGTCGCGCATCCGCTTGTGGATGCGCATGACGAGCTCGAAGTCCTCGCCGATGCTGTCGGGGTCGAGCCCGCCGACCTCGACGACGACGTCGCGGCGAAAGAGGCCGAAGGCACCGCTGATGAGGATGAGGCCACCGACGCGGGACCATCCGGTGCGGCCGAGGAGGAAGGCGCGCAGGTACTCGACGAGCTGGATGCGCGGGATCCAGGTCTGGGGCATCTCGACGCGCACGATGCGCCCCGAGACGACGCGGCTGCCGTTGACCGGGCGGATCGCCCCGCCGGTGGCGACCATGCGGGTCGGGTCGTCGGCGAACGGACGTGTGACGTGCAGCAGGCCGTCGGGCTCGAGGATCGAGTCGCCGTCGATCATCGCGACGAGCGGCTCGCTCGCGGCGTTGATCGCGACGTTGATCGCCTCGGACCGGCCGGAGTTCTCCTTGCGCACGACGACGAGGCGGGTGCGGCCGTCGCGCGGCACCCAGATGCCGAGCACCTTCGCGCGGATCGGGACCTCGCTCGGGAGCTCACGCGGCACCTGGACGAGGTCGAAGGCCTCCTCGAGACGCGCGAACGTCTGGTCGCTGCTGCCGTCGTCGACGACGACGACCTCGTGGCGGGGGTAGCGCAGCGTGAGGAACGACTTGACGGCCGTGACGATGCCCGCCTCCTCGTTGTATGCCGGCACGAGCAGCGAGACGCCGGGCGCCATCCCGGCGCCCTGCCACGTCAGGGCCGTGGCCCGTCGACGTTGCTGCGCCCGGAACTCGAGGTAGGCGAGGCCGATGAGCATCAGCAACGAGGAGTTGATGAGCACGAAGTAGACGATGATCGGCACGCTCGTGACGTCCATGACCCAGACGACGAAGGAGCGCAGCCCCTCGACGAAGCCCTGCCAGCTCATGCGGTCGCCTTCTGCAGGCTGGCCAGGAGTCGCGCGGTGCGCACCGCGGGGTCGTCCCCGTGGCTTGAGAGCGCGTCGCTGCCGTCGGGCCCGAGCGCGATGAGGGCGCTCGCAGCGAGCTC
>CBHRRQ010000033.1:0-23381 GCA_966081555.1 uncultured Terrabacter sp. | reverse complement strand
AGGGTGGGGACTTTCACTTGGCCACCAGCGGGGACCTGAGCATGGCCATTGACAAAAGCCAGCAAAATGAGCGGCACCTCGGAGCGTCGCTCCCACTTCTCAAGAGTCACATAGGCGAGTCTCGCAGTCGGGAGGTCACATAGGTCTTGCGGCTCTGGCTGACGTAGTGCATTGCCTGAAGTCCACGAAAGGGCATGGTCCCCGCGTCTCACCTCTCGCGACTGACTGCCGTCATCCCCTCCTGTCGTGCGCCTTTCCGCCGCGTGCGCGGCTAGGTCGAGCTGGCTTCGTCTCGATGTGCCAGCCGAGCGTCTTGACGCACGAGGTATTGAGGGCGCAGAGGCGAGAATGACTCATCTGCGCCTGCCCGTTGCCTTGGATGCGACCCGAGGCCCGAAGCGCGAGTGCAAGTGGGCCGTTGAAGACAACTTCGTGCTGGATAGCCGGGATCTCGAGAGTCTGAGGACGAGCAGGGCCACGGCAGCTTCGTGTGATGTCTCCTAGATGGCAACGCTTCGCGTCCCGTACGTCGCCTTAATCTCCACGCGTCGGCCATCCGCAGCCACGGCATCGTGTCCCGTCCAAGAGGCAGGCACCAACGGCAGTTCAAACACGGCCTCAGCCGCAGCTGCTCGTGCGCCTTGGCCGGCGTGAGAAATCAAGAGGGCAAGTCCAAAACCCGCGGACCACGACCGTGAGTTGGGCTCCATCGCCGGGTTGAATGATTACCTTGGTCCCGAGGCGCTCAACTTCGTCCAGCGCGAGGGCGCCGCGCAAAGCCCTCGACGCCCCCGATTGCAGGGCTCAGCGCCCAGCGTTGTACGCGTCCTGAATGTCCTGACTGATGCGGCCACGGTCCGAGACCTGGTGGCCGTTAGCTCGGGCCCACTCGCGAATCGCCTTGAGCTGATCCTTCGAGGTTCCGCTCGACGCCTTGGCCGCGGACCGACGGCTGCCGCCGGTCTTTCTGGCCTTGCTGATGAACGGCTCGAGAGCCTTGGTCAACTTCTCTTCATTGCTCTTCGAGAGGTCGATCTCATATTGGGCGCCCTGGTAGCTGAACCGAACGGTGGTGTCGGCGGGGCCGCCGTCAATATCGTCGTCCAGAACCGTCGTGATGCGCTGTGCCATGCTCGGGGCTCTCCTACTGCTAGACGAATCCCTGTCGCGGCATGTAATCACATGAGCCAGGACTCGCGCCATTTCCCGGGCTCGACGACGGAGTACGCAATCGGCATTCCTCCATGGTGGCGGTGAAGGTGCGAGGTCCTTCACTCAGCCGGCAAGAGTCTCGAGGCTGACCAAGCAACTGCCGTGCGGGCAGGTCGCGCGCATCCCAGGGTTCCCTGCTGACCCAGAAGGAGTCGGCTGTGCGGTTGCATCTGCAGCGCTTCAATTGACAGGCAACTTGCCGCTCCCACAGTGCCCCGACAAGTTCGTGGACGCTCATGTCAGTAACTAGCAGTTCGGGAGGCAGCATGGCTGTTCAGGCAGAACGCATCGTCTTCACAGTCGAAGAGGCGGCGGAGCGGCTCGGCGTTGGGCGCACGCTCGTCTACGCCCTAGTGCGCAGTGGGGACATTGAGTCCATCTCCATCGGTCGTCTTCGCCGCATCCCGTGCGACGCACTCGACGAGTTCGTCCGTCGCATGCGGCAGGTCGGCCGAGTCGATGCACCATGACCCCGGTCGGCAAAGGGCGTCAGGCCTCCGGCAGGTCCTCCATCTACAAGGGCGCTGATGGATGGTGGCATGGCAGAGTCACCGTCGGACGTCGCGATGACGGCCGGCCCGATCGTCGTCACGTCATGGCCGCGTCCAAGTCGGAGGTCAGCAAGAAGGTCCGCACCCTGGAGGACCAGCGACGCGAGGGCAAGATCCCCGCGGTCGGTGCGGACTGGACCGTGGAGCGCTGGCTGACACATTGGGTTGAGCACGTTGCTGCCCCGCACGTGAAGGCCAACACGCTTGCCGGGTATCGCGTGGCAGTCAACCATCACCTCATCCCTGGCGTGGGTCAGCACAAGCTCGACAGCCTCCGGCCCGAGCACTTGGAGCGCCTCTACCGCCGCATTCAAGAACGCCCAACGAAGTTCGGCGAGACGACCAAGCCCGCAACGGCGCACCAGGTCCATCGCACGATCCGTGCAGCCCTGAACGAAGCCGTCCGGCGCGGCTACCTGCCGCGAAACCCTGCGACAGATGCTCGGGCACCGCGAGTCGACCCCCATGAGGTGGAGCCATTCGCTGTCGACGAGATCAAGTCCCTCTTCTTGGCCGCCGCGCAGCGCCGCAATGGGACCAGGTGGGCAATCGCTCTCGCGCTCGGTCTGCGTCAAGGCGAGGCCTTGGGCATGCAGTGGTCGGACGTCGACCTCGACGTCCAGCTCCTCACGGTCCGCCGGAGCACGCTGCGCCCGAAGTACGCCCACGGCTGTGGGGGACGGTGCGGCAAGGCCCATCCCGGCTACTGCCCCGAACGTGTCCGCACGAATCCCGACACCGACACGACGAAGTCGCGGGCTGGCCGGCGACAGATCGGTCTTCCGAACGAACTGGCCCAGCTGCTGGCTCAGCACAAGGATGAGCAAGACCGCGAGCGTCAGCACGCCGGTGACGCCTGGACCGAAGGAGGCTGGGTCTTCACGACGGAAACCGGTGCCCCTATCAGTCCGCGCACCGACTGGAGTCATTGGAAGCAGCTCCTCAAGGACGCCGGCATCCGTGACAGCCGTCTGCACGACGCTCGCCACACTGCGGCCACCATCCTGCTGCTGCTCGGGGTCAGCCAGCCCACGATCATGAACGTGATGGGTTGGTCCAACCCCGCCATGGCACAGCGCTACGCCCACGTCGTCGACCCCATCCGGCGCGACGTCGCCGAGCGGCTCGGCGGCCTCCTGTGGGACGCCTCACAGCCACCGCCAGAACTCAAATGAGACTAGGAATGAGACTAGGACGGGAAACGCCGGCCAGCTCCGTCAGGGGCTGACCGGCGTTTCCGCAGGTGAATGGCGGTGGCGGTGGGATTTGAACCCACGGTGGAGTTACCCCCACACACGCTTTCGAGGCGTGCTCCTTAGGCCGCTCGGACACGCCACCGGGAGAGACCTTACCCGAGCCTGCGGCCCTCGAAGAAATCGACCAGGAGCGTGGCCGACTCCTCGGCCCTGACGCCTCCGACGACGTCGACGAGGTGGCTGGCGAGCGGGTCGCGGGTCAGGTCCCAGACGGAGCCGCACGCCCCGGCCTTGGGGTCCCAGGCGCCGAAGACGATCCGGTCGAGCCTCGCCGCCATCGCCCCGCCGGCGCACATCACGCACGGTTCCAGCGTCACGACCAGCGTGCAGCCGTCGAGCCGCCAGCCGTCGACCGACTGCGCCGCCTCCCGCAGCGCCACCATCTCGGCGTGGCCGGTCGGGTCGCCGAGCTCCTCGCGCACGTTGTGTCCGCGGCCGACCACGCGGCCCTCGGCGTCGACGACGAGGGCGCCGACGGGCACGTCCTCGGACCCCGCCGCGGCGATCGCTAGCTCGAGCGCCTGACCCATCCAGGCGGCATACGTCTCGGGCGAGGGTGCGGGGCTCTTGCCGGGGGTCTCGGATCGCTTGGCCACGCGCTAAGTTTCCACCCATGGACGTCCACGTCGCAGACCACCCGCTCATCGCCCACAAGCTGACCTATCTGCGCGACAAGCGGACCGACAGCCCCACCTTCCGGCGGCTCGCCGAGGAGCTCATGACGCTCCTCGCCTACGAGGCGACGCGTGACGTCCGGGTCGAGCCGTTCGAGATCGAGACGCCGGTCGCGGCGACGACGGGGATCAAGCTGAGCAACCCGAAGCCGCTCATCGTCCCGATCCTGCGCGCCGGCCTCGGCATGCTCGAGGGCATGGTCAACCTGCTGCCGAGCGCCGAGGTGGGCTTCCTGGGCATGCAGCGCAACGAGGAGACGCTCGAGCCGGTCACCTACGCGAACCGCCTGCCCGACGACCTCACGGGCCGGCAGGTCTTCGTGCTCGACCCGATGCTCGCCACGGGCGGCTCCATGGCCGACGCCATCAAGTACCTCGTCGACCGCGGCGCCGACGACATCACCGCCGTCTGCCTGCTCGCGGCTCCCGAGGGTGTCGAACACCTGCGCGAGCAGACCGAGCCGCTGAAGGTGCCGGTGAAGGTCGTCCTCGGAACGATCGACGAGAGGCTCAACGAGAAGGGCTACATCGTCCCCGGCCTGGGCGACGCCGGTGACCGCCTCTACGGCGTCGTCTGACCACCGCTTGCGTATGCCGCCGGGCGGGGTCCCCGGTCAGGGCAGCGTGTCGCCCCACTCGGCGTCTCGAGCGGCGCGGTAGCGCTCCCCTGACTTCCTCGACACGACCTCACGCCCGGCGGTGCCGTCGGGCCTGCACACCTGGAACTCGACGAATCCCTTGCGCTTCAAGGGATGTCGCAGAATACGGGCTGAGTTCGCCTGTCCCGCTTGCGGTTCCAGCACGCCGGGGCGCACCGCAGCCACCCACGAGAACTTCTCGTCCTCGTAGGACAGCTCGGCGCCCTTGAGCCGCCGGTGCTCCGCCGACCGGTTGACACGCGCGGCGAAGTGGCACCAGTCGGAGCCGACGAGCGGGCAGACGTCCTCGTGCGGGCACGGGCCGATGACCGTCCATCCGGCGGCGATCAGCGTCGAGCGCACCCGGAGCACCCGCGCATAACCGTCGGGCGTGCCCGGCTCGGCGACGACGACGGCCCGGCCCCGCTGCATGGCGTCCACGACGAGAGCCGCCTGCGCACCCTCGTCCAGCTCGCTGAGCACGTAGGAGACCGTGACGAGGTCGGCCTCGAGCGCCGGCCAGTCGCCGGCGACGGCGCGGGCGAACGTCGCGCGGGCCAGCACGTCCGACGACGCCTCCCGCACCAGCTCGCGGCCCAGTGCCAGGGCGCCCTCGACCTGGTCGAGCACGGTGACCGACTCGAGCGACGGGAAAGCGCCCGCAGCGGCCCACGCCGCAGCTCCGGTGCCCCCGCCGAGGTCGAGGAGCGACCGCGGCGCGAGCCCGCGCTCCGCGACGTCGGCCAGCACGCGCGAGAGCGCCGCGTGCGTGGCCGGCATCCGGTAGGCGGCGTACGCGGCGACGTGGACGTCCGAGGCGAGGATCGGGACCGCGGCCGGGGCCACCGCGCGGTAGCGGGAGACCAGGGCCTCGGTCGCGCGGGCCAGGTCGCGCTCGCTCACCCCCCGGACCGCGCGCGTCAGCGCGTCTCGCAGCTCGGCGGCATACGCTGGCGTTCGCGACACCCGAGGAGGATAGCCGCGGACACGCGGGGCCCGAGCCCATCCGGCACCCCACCTGCCACGTGCGGCACACTGGTCCCACCCCTGTGCCGTGGGGCTGTCAGGGCAGCCTGCGCCACCTTCCCTCCAAGGAGCGACACACCATGGGCCCCAAGGCCAAGAAGGTCATCCTGATCATCATCCTGGCGTTCTTCGTGTATGCCGTCTTCACCTCCCCTGACAAGGCTGCCGACATCGTCAGCAACATCTGGGGCGTGCTCGTCGACGGCTTCAAAGCCATCCTGCGGTTCTTCAGCTCACTGCTCAACCGGTGATGCGAGCAGACTGAGGCCATGGCAGCGCGACGCAGCACCGAGGTCCCGGCGGGGCTGGCGCCGATCCTGCTCCCGGGCGAGAACCTGGTGACCGCCGTCCGCGCGCACTGGGCCAAGCTCGCCGAGCCCGCCGTCACCACCCTGCTCGGCTTCGTGGCCGCGGTCTGGGTCGACTCCAACGTCACGAAGTCGACCCAGGCGCTCGGGACCATCTTCTGGTGGCTCTTCTTCCTGCTGTTCGCGCGGCTGCTGTGGTGCATCCTCGACTGGCACCACAACTGGTTCGTCGCGACCGACAAGCGGCTGCTGCTGCGCTTCGGGCTCATCACGCACAAGGTCGCGATGATGCCGCTGCTCAAGGTCACCGACATGAGCTACGTCCGGTCCATCCCGGGCCAGTTCCTCGGTTACGGCAAGTTCGTCCTCGAGAGCGCCGGCCAGGACCAAGCGCTGCGCGAGGTCAAGTGGGTGCCCGAGCCCGACCAGACCTACCGCGACATCTGCGCGGAGATCTTCCACATCGTCCCGCCTCCCGGCGACGAGGACTTCCAGGAGCTCGACGACGAGTTCCCCGACGACACGACCGGACCGGGCAGCCCCACCCCGCCGTCGAGCCCGATCACCCCGGGCGGCTCGAGCTACCCCGACGTCCACCGCACCCACAACCCGATCCAGGACCGGCTCGACTCGTACTCCCGGGCGGTGCCCATACAGCGTCCGTCGGACCGCCCCGAGACCGTGTACGAGAGCGACGACATCAAGCGGCGCCGGCGCGGCGCCGACACCGGACCCATCTGGCCCCAGTCGGACACGTGACGCAGGGGGCTCGCAGGCAGCCGCCGCGCACCGCTAGTTTGGGTTGATCCGTCAGTCAGCGACGACCCGCTCGGAGGTACGCATGAGTGTCTTTCGCACCAAGTCGATCGAGGCCTCGATGGCCTCGGCCGACGAATCCGACCACCACCTCAAAAGGCGCCTCTCAGCCCTCGACCTCACCGTCTTCGGTGTCGGCGTCATCATCGGCGCCGGTATCTTTACGCTGACGGGCCGGGCGGCCAAGGACTACGCCGGGCCGGCCATCGCGCTCTCGTTCGTCGTCGGCGCCGTCGTCTGCGGTCTCGCCGCCCTCTGCTACGCCGAGTTCGCGTCCACCGTGCCGATCTCCGGCTCGGCCTACACGTTCTCGTACGCGACGCTCGGCGAGCTCATCGCCTGGATCATCGGCTGGGACCTGCTCCTCGAGCTGATGCTCGGCGCGAGCGTGGTGGCCCAGGGCTGGTCGACCTATCTCGTGAAGCTGCTCGACCAGCTCGGCATCACCTGGCCCGAGAGCCTCGCGCCAGGCTCGCACTTCGACCTGCCGGCCTTCATCCTCGTCGCCCTGCTGACGACCCTCGTCGCCATCGGCATCAAGGAGTCGCTGCGCGTCAACCTCGTGCTCGTCGCGATCAAGCTCTTCATCGTGCTGTTCGTCATCTTCGCCGGCATCGGCTTCATCAACCGCGACAACTGGACCCCGTTCATCCCGCCGACGCAGGCCGGCGAGGCAGCGTCCGGCCTCACGACTCCGCTCTTCCAGGCCATCACCGGCGTCGAACCCGTCACCTTCGGCGTGCTCGGCATCATGAGCGGCGCCGCGGTCGTGTTCTTCGCCTACATCGGCTTCGACGTCGTCGCGACCACCGCCGAGGAGGCGAAGAACCCGCAGCGTGACCTGCCGATCGGCATCATCGGCTCGCTCGTCATCTGCACGGTGCTCTACATGGCGGTCTCGCTCGTCATCACCGGCATGGTCAAGTACAACAAGATCGACCCGGACGCGGCCCTCGCCTCGGCCTTCACCGCGGTGGGCAAGGACGGCTACGCCACGTTGATCTCGGCGGGCGCTGTCGCCGGTCTCACAACGGTCGTCATGACGCTGCTCATCGGCGCGACCCGTGTGACGTTCGCGATGAGCCGCGACCGCCTCATCCCGAGCGGGCTCGGCCGCACCAACGAGCGCACCGGCACCCCGGTCAAGCTGACGATCATCATCGGCACGGTCGTCGCGCTCATCGCCGCGCTGACCCCGATCGGCAAGCTCGAGGAGATGGTCAACATCGGCACGTTGACCGCCTTCATGCTCGTGTCAATCGCCATCCCGATCCTCCGCAAGCGCCGCCCCGACCTCAAGCGCGCGTTCAAGGTGCCCGGCAGCCCGGTCGTCCCGTGGCTCTCGGCGCTGCTGTGCTTCTACCTGATCCTCAACCTGTCGATCGAGACGTGGATCCGCTTCATCGTGTGGATGGCGATCGGCTTCCTCATCTACTTCGCCTACTCGCGCCACAACAGCAAGCTCGCCAAGGGCAAGCCAGAGGCCGGCCTCGAGGGCCGACCCGAGATGCTCAGCGAACGCTGACCCTCCTCCCCACCCCTTCCCTCCCCTTCGTCGCCGAACGCGGCGTTCGATCGCGAACTCACTGTTAGAACACAGTTTTCGTGATCGAACGCCGCGTTCGGTTGTTGATGGGCCCTTTGTCCACAGGGGCGCAACGCCGTGAGGGCGTATGCCGTCAGCATGTCTGCATGAACCTGCGCCATCTCGCTCCTTCCGGAGTCTTCTCAGCCGCCGCTGCCCGAGCGAGTGGCATCAGCGGAGCCATGCTGCGCTCCCTGGTCGCGAACGGTTCCTGCCACCCCCTGCACCGAGGCTGGTACTCGGTCCAGAAGCCAACCTCGGAGCGGCATCGACACCTGCTGCGCGTCACGGCACTGCTCGAGGAGTACGACGGACAGGTGATGGCGTCGCACGGATCAGCGTTCGCGCTGCTGGGCCTCCCGGACGAGGAGATCGACTGGGGCACGGTTCACCTCATGTGGCGGTCAGCGGACGCGAAGTTCCGCGCCTTCAGTCGCGTGCACATCCACGAGCTGGTCGAGCACCGGCTCCTTCGACACGGCATCACCGCCGTCGACCCCGCTCTGGCCGCGGTTCAGGTCGGCCTTCGCAGCCAGGCGGCCATGCTCGTCGCGGCCGACCACTGCCTGCACCGTGGGCTGACCAGCGACCAGAGCCTTCGTGCCGCGGCATCCGTCCTCACCGGGCAACGTGGAGTGACCCGCGCGAAAGCCGCTCTGCCCTGGTGCGACAGCCGGCACGAGACGCCGGGCGAGACGCTCACCGCACTGACGTTGCGACGGCTCGGCTATGACTTCACCCCGCAGCACGAGATCGCGCGGGTCGAGCACCCGGGAAGGCACTTCTTCGCCGACTTCATCATCGACGGCACTAACGTCCTCGTCGAGTTCGACGGCCGGACGAAGTACGACCCTGGGGCGAACCCCGAAGCAGCCCGGGCCAATTTCGCCGAGAAGCAACGTGAGGATGAGATCCGGCGACTCGGATACCGCGTCGTCCGGCTGACCCGTGCGGACCTCGCACGTCCGGCACTGGTCAAGGCTCGCATCGAAGCCGCCCTCCGTGACGCACGACTCGACGCGAGCTGACCCTTCGCCGTTCGCCCTTCGCCCCCAGCTGCCTCCACCCGCTTCCCCCTGACGGCGAACGCCGCGTTCGGTCTCGAAAGCTGTGTTCTAACACTGAGTTCGAGATCGAACGCGGCGTTCGGCGAGGAAAGCCGGGGTGGCGGCGGAGCAAGTGCCGAGCAGGTGGGACGGGACCGGTCGGTCAGAGGGCCTTGATGATGTCCTCGACCCGTTCCTTGGCGTCGCCGAAGAGCATCGCCGAGTTGTCGCGGAAGAAGAGCGGGTTCTGGACGCCCGCGTAGCCGGCGTTCATCGAGCGCTTGAAGACGACGACGTCCTTGGCGTTCCACACCTCGAGCACGGGCATGCCCGCGATCGGCGAGGTCGGGTCCTCGGCCGCAGCCGGGTTGACCGTGTCGTTGGCGCCGATGACGAGCACGACGTCGGTCTCGGGGAAGTCGTCGTTGATCTCGTCCATCTCGAGCACGATGTCGTAGGGCACCTTCGCCTCGGCGAGCAGCACGTTCATGTGGCCCGGGAGGCGGCCGGCGACGGGGTGGATGCCGAAGCGGACGTCGACGCCCCGCTCGCGCAGCTTGGCGGTGAGGTCGGCGACGGGGTACTGCGCCTGGGCCACAGCCATCCCGTAGCCGGGCGTGATGACGACCGATGACGCGTGGGTGAGCAGGTCCGCGACCTCGTCTGCGCTCGTCTCACGGTGGTCGCCGTAGTCGACGTCCGTGTTGCTCACCGCGCCGTCGGAGCCGAAGCCGCCAGCGATGACCGAGACGAACGAGCGGTTCATCGCCTTGCACATGATGTACGACAGGTAGGCACCGGAGGAGCCGACGAGCGCGCCGGTGACGATCAGGAGGTCGTTGCCGAGCATGAAGCCGGCCGCGGCAGCAGCCCACCCGGAGTAGCTGTTGAGCATCGACACGACCACCGGCATGTCACCGCCGCCGATCGAGGCGACGAGGTGCCAGCCGAACGCGAGCGCGACCGCGGTCATGACGGCGAGCGGCACGATCGAGTGCGACGCGACGAACCACACGAGCAGCGCCGCGGAGACCACGAGGGCCGCGAGGTTGAGCCAGTGCCGAGCCGGCAGCATCAACGGCTTGCTCGAGATGCGCGCCGACAGCTTGAGGAACGCGACGATCGACCCGGTGAAGGTGACGGCACCGATGAAGACCCCGAGGAAGATCTCGACGAGGTGCACGCCGTCGGAGCCCTCCGAGCCGGTGGCGAGGAAGGTGTTGAAGCCGACGAGCACCGCGGCCGCACCGACGAAGCTGTGCAGCATGGCGATGAGCTCGGGCATGCCGGTCATCTCGACGATGCGGGCACGCCAGATGCCGATGGCGGCACCGATCGCCATGGCCACGGCGATGAGCAGCCAGTTGAGGGCGCTCGACCCGCGCAGGGCGAGCCAGAGCGTGGCGACCAGCGCCAGCCCCATACCGATCATGCCGAGGACGTTGCCGTCCCGGGCCGTCTCGTGCTTCGACAGACCTGCCAGCGACAGGATGAAGAGCAGGGCCGCGACGATGTAGGCCGCGCTGATGAGTGCGATGTCCATGTGCGGTCAGCCCTTCCGGAACATCGTGAGCATGCGGCGCGTGACGAGGAAGCCACCGAAGATGTTGATGCTGGCGATGAGCGTCGCGAGGAAGGCGAGCACGAGGATGGCGCCGGACATGCCACCGGCCCACTGCCCCAGCTGGATCAGCGCGCCGACCACGATGATGCCGCTGATCGCGTTCGTCACCGACATGAGCGGCGTGTGCAGGGCGTGGTGCACGTGGCCGATGACGTAGTAGCCGACGACGACCGCCAGGGCGAAGACGGTGAAGTGTCCGAGGAAGCTGGCGGGTGAGAACGCCGCGACGAGGGCGAACACCACGGCGCCGATCGCCATCCCGACGTACCTTCGTCGCGGATCCTTCGGTGGCTCAGGCTCTTTCACGACCTGCTTGGCCGACGCGGGTGTCGCCGCAACCGGCGCTGCGCTGACCTGGATCGCCGGCGGGGGCCACAGCAGCTCCCCGTCACGGGCGACAGTCATGTTGCGCTGGACCACGTCGTCGAAGTCGAGCACGAGCTGCCCGTCCTTGCCCGGCGTCAGCAGCTTCATGAGGTTGACGAGGTTGGTGCCGTAGAGCTGCGAGGCCTGCGTGGGCAACCGCGCGGCGAGGTCGGTGTAGCCGATGATCTTGACGCCGTTGGCGGTGACGACGAGCTCGTCGGCGACCGAGCCCTCGACGTTGCCGCCGTTGCTGGCGGCCATGTCGACGACGACCGAGCCCGGCTTCATCGTCGCGACCATCTCGGCCGTGATGAGCCTCGGCGCCGGCCGGCCGGGGATGAGCGCGGTCGTGACGATGATGTCGACGTCGGGCGCCTGGGCGGCATACAGCTCGGCGGCCCGGCGGTTGTACTCCTCGCCCATCTCCTTGGCGTAGCCGTCGCTCGACGCCGTGGCCTCGTCGACCTCCGGCAGCTGGACGGGCAGGAAGTCGGCGCCCATCGACTCGACCTGCTCGGCGACCTCGGCCCGGGCGTCGGTCGCGCGCACGATCGCGCCGAGCGATCGCGCCGTGCCGATGGCGGCCAGCCCCGCAACGCCGGCACCGGCGACCAGCACCTTGGCGGGGGGCACCTTGCCGGCCGCCGTCACCTGTCCGGTGAAGAACGAGCCGAACTCGTGCGCGGCCTCGACGACGGCGCGGTAGCCGGCGATGTTGGCCATCGACGACAGCACGTCGAGCGACTGGGCCCGGCTGATGCGGGGCACGGCGTCCATCGCCATCGCCGTGACCCCGGAGGCACGCAGCTTCTCGACGAGATCGGGGCTGATGGCCGGCGCCATGAGCGACACGAGGACCGTGCCCGGACGAAGGAGCGCGATCTCGTCGTCGGACGGGGCGTTGACCTTGTGCACGATGGCCGAGCCCCACGCCTCGGCGCGGTCGACGACGCGAGCGCCCGCGGCGGCATACGCCTCGTCGGAGAAGCTCGCCGCCTCCCCTGCTCCGGTCTCGACGGCCACGTCGTAGCCGAGACCGACGAGCGCCTCGACGGTCTTGGGCGTCGCGGCAACCCGCGTCTCGCGGGCACGCGTCTCGCGGGGGACACCGATCTGCACGCTGGGCTCCTTCGCACTCGGTCAGGCAGCTGGGTCGCAGGGCACTGGTTCCCGAACCTAGAGCACGAGGAGTGGGTAGGGCATCGTCTGCGCAGCAGGTCACACGAAAACGCCCCGCGTGGCGGCGACGATCTCTGATGCTGGTCAGTCAGAGCCGAGCAGCTTGTCGCACAGCTCGGCGTCGGCGACGACCGCGTTGACGAGTCCGCCTGCGAGAGCGGCCCGCACCGCGGCGGCCTTGGGCGCCCCCGACACGATGGCGACGACCTCGCGTATGCCGCGGAGCAGCTCCGGGCTGATCGTGACGACGCGCTCGGAGAGGGGCGGTTCGACGAGCGCGCCGGCCGCGTCGAAGAAGACGCCGGCGAGCTCACCGACGACGCCGAGCCCTGCCGTCGCCTCTCGGTCGACGGGCGTGACCGCGTCGTAGATCGTCGACATCCCCGGCGCCCAGGCGCCGATGCCCATCACGGCGGTGGTGACCCGCGCAGCCTGGCCCAGCGCTCGCGCGACCTGCGGCTCCCGACGCAGGGTGGCGGCGCCGGAGGCGTCGTCGAGCAGGAGGGGGGCGTAGAAGATCGAGGACCCGCCGCCGGTGACGCGGGCGGCGCGCCTGACGATGTCGACGGCGCTGCTGTCGTGACCGACCACCTCCATCGCGCCGCTCAGCTGCACGACGTCGACGGGCGGGAGGTCGCGCAGGGCGCGGGTCATCGTGTCGACCGAGCGGGACCAGGGGAGCCCCAGCACGTCGGACGGGGTGAGCACCTCGCTGAGCAGGCGAGCGGCGGCCGTCCCCAGGTGCTCCGGCAGTGCGGAGCGCTCGAGCCGGCTGCCGTCGACGACGACCGCGTGGCGCAGCCCGAAGCGCTCCTGGAGGCGTGCGGAGCGGTCGAGGTCGAGCTCACCGTCGGCGACGATCTCGATGCGCACGATGCCGCTGTCGCGGGCGAAGTCGATGAGGCGGGCGACCTTGAAGCGGCTGAGACCGAGCTCGTCGGCGATCTCGATCTTGGACTGGCCGGCGAGGTAGTGCCGGCGCGCCACGGCAGCCGCGAGGACCAGCTCGGCCGGCCCGCGTCGCTCCATCCCGGTCTCCTTCACGCCTGAAGTCTGACGCCTGCGGGGCGCCGTGGTGACAGGGACCCCGAACTTCGGTCGCCCTGTTGACAGCGGTGACCCGAGTCACTTTACTCATATGTGCATGCCAGCGCTCAAATGAGCGGACTCAAGGAGGAGACGTGCGACGACAGGCAAGCAGACGGGCACTCGTGCTCGCCGCCACCGCAGGCATGGGCGCGAGCCTGTCGGCCTGCGCCGGCTGGGGAGCCGTCGGCGGAGGCGGCGGTGACGACGCCATCAACGTCCTCATGGTCAACAACCCGCAGATGGTCGACCTCCAGCAGCTGACCGCCGAGAACTTCACGGCGAAGACCGGCATCCGGGTCAACTTCACGGTGCTTCCCGAGAACGACGTGCGCGACAAGATCAGCCAGGAGTTCTCGAGCCAGGCCGGCCAGTACGACGTGGCCACCGTCAGCAACTTCGAGATCCCGATCTACGCCAAGGCGAAGTGGATCGCCCCACTCGACGACTTCATCGCGAAGGATCCCACCTTCGACCAGGCCGACATCCTCAAGCCGATGCAGGTCTCCCTGTCGTCCGACGGCAAGGTCTACGGCGAGCCCTTCTACGGCGAGTCGTCGTTCCTCATGTACCGCAAGGACGTGCTGCAGGAGAAGGGCATCACGATGCCGGCGCAGCCGACGTGGCAGGAGGTCGCCGACATCGCCGCCAAGGTCGACGGCGCCAAGCCCGGCATGGCCGGCATCTGCCTGCGCGGCCAGCCCGGCTGGGGCCAGATCTTCGCCCCGCTCACCACCGTCGTCAACACCTTCGGCGGCACCTGGTTCGAGAAGGACTGGACGCCGAAGGTCAACGCCCCGGAGTTCAAGCGGGCCGTCAACTTCTACGTGGACCTCGTGCGCGAGCACGGCGAGAAGGGCGCGCCGCAGGCCGGCTTCACCGAGTGCCTCAACAACCTCACCCAAGGGTCTGTGGCGATGTGGTACGACGCGACCTCCGCCGCGGGTTCGCTGGAGGCGCAGGACTCCCCGGTGCGCGGCAAGCTCGGCTACGCACCGGCTCCCGTCGTCAAGACGAAGAGCGCCGGCTGGCTCTACGCCTGGTCGTGGGGCATCCAGACCGCGAGCACCAAGCAGCAGAACGCCTGGAAGTTCGTCTCGTGGGCCTCGAGCAAGGAGTACGAGCAGCTCGTGGGCGAGAAGCTCGGCTGGTCGCGGGTCCCCGCAGGCAAGCGCGCCTCGACCTACGACAACGCCGCCTACCTCAAGGAGGCCGGGGCCTTCGCCGCGCCGACGAAGGCGGCCATCGAGGCAGCCGACCCGGCCAACCCGGGCAGCCAGCCGCGACCGGCCCTCGGCATCCAGTTCGTCGACATCCCCGAGTTCCCCGATCTCGGCACCCAGGTCAGCCAGGACGTCAGCTCGGCCATCGCCGGCCAGATGACGGTCGACGAGGCCCTCGACGCGGGGCAGGCCCTCGCCGAGGACGTCGCCGAGCGCTACAAGTCGAGGGAGGCACAGTGAGCACCGCCACGCAGACACCCGAGGTCACCACGGCCGAGGAGCCCGGCCGCTCGACGACGCTCGCCAAGGCAGGTGACTGGGCCCGACGCGCCCCGCTGCTGCCGGCGCTGCTCTTCGTCATCGTCATGACGCAGCTGCCGTTCCTCGCGACGCTCGTCATCTCCTTCATGGACTGGAACGCCTACTACCCCGACGAGCGCGGGTTCGCGGGCATCGACAACTTCAAGCGGGTCTTCACCGACACCAACGCCCGGCAGGCCGTGGTCGTGACGATCCTGCTCACGGTGGGCGTCGTGCTGATCAGCCTCGTGCTCGGCCTCGGCATCGCCCTGCTGCTCGACCGCAAGTTCCGCGGCCGCGGCATCGTGCGCACGCTGATGATCACCCCGTTCCTCATCGTCCCCGTCGCCGCGGCCCTGCTGTGGAAGCACGCCCTCTACAACCCGGAGTACGGCCTGTTCAACGGCCTGCTCAAGGCGGTCTTCGGCGAGAACGCGCCACAGCCCGACTGGATCACCAACAACCCGTTGTGGGCGATCATCGCCGCGCTCGTCTGGCAGTGGACGCCCTTCATGATGCTGATCCTGCTCGCGGGGCTGCAGAGCCGTCCGCTGGACGTCGTCGAGGCGGCTCGCATCGACGGCGCGAGCGGCTGGCAGATCTTCCGCAGCATGACGCTGCCGCACCTGCGCCAGTACATCGAGCTGTCCGGTCTGCTCGGGGCGATCTACGTCGTGCAGAACTTCGACGCCGTCTTCACCATCACGTCCGGTGGCCTCGGCACGGCCAACCTGCCGTACTTCATCTACCAGACCTTCTACACCGCCCAGGACTACGGGCGGGCCTCTGCCGCAGGCGTGGTCGTCGTGATCGGCACGATCATCATCGCGACACTGGCCCTGCGGACCGTGTTCAGCCTGTTCAAGGAGGAGACCCGATGAGCGCCGCACCGCAGACGACCACCCCGTCCGGTATGCCGTCCGGCCCGGCCGGCGGATCGGGCGCCCCCGGTGCCGCGAGCGCCGAGATCGTCCACCGCAAGCCGCCGAAGAAGGCCGCGCTGCTCGGCGTGCTGGCCTGGGTCATCGGCGTCATGTTCGCGCTGCCCGTGATCTGGATGGTGCTGACGTCGTTCCACAAGGAGACCGACGCCGCCACCAACCCGCCGAGCGTCTTCGCGCCGCTCAGCCTCGACGGCTACAAGACCTTCTTCGCTGCAGGCCCGTGGCCCTCCCTGCTCAACTCGCTCACGGCGAGCGTCGTCTCGACGATCCTCGTGCTGCTCCTCGCGTTCCCTGCCGCCTACGCGCTGTCGATCCGTCCCGTGCGCAAGTGGACCGACGTGCTGTTCTTCTTCCTCAGCACGAAGATGCTCCCGATCGTCGCGGGCATCCTGCCGCTCTACCTCTTCGCGCAGAAGGTGCACCTGCTCGACAACATCTGGTACCTCGTCATCCTCTACACCTCGATGAACCTGCCGATCGCGGTGTGGATGCTGCGCTCGTTCCTCGCCGAGGTGCCGGTCGAGATGCTCGAGGCCGCGCAGGTCGACGGAGCCAGCCTCACGCGTACGCTCCGTGACGTCATCGCGCCGGTCGTCATGCCGGGCATCGCATCGGCAGCCCTGATCTGCTTCATCTTCAGCTGGAACGAGCTGCTCCTGGCCCGCGTGCTCACCGGCACGGTCGCGGGCACGGCCCCGGTGTTCCTCACCGGGTTCGTCACGAGCCAGGGCCTCTTCCTCGCCAAGGTCTGCGCTGCGTCGCTCATCGTGTCGCTGCCCGTGCTGGCCGCCGGCTTCGCGGCGCAGGACAAGCTCGTCCAGGGCCTGTCGATGGGCGCCGTCCGATGAGCGCCAACACCACGAGCGACACGCACCCGACCAGCCCCACCAGTCTGTCGTCGAGCACGTATGCCGCCCTCCCGCCCGAGGTGGGCCGGCCGGCATACGACCGCAGCAAGGTCACCGCGGGCATCGTGCACTTCGGGGTCGGCGGCTTCCACCGCGCCCACCAGGCGATGTACCTCGACCAGCTCATGGAGCGCGGCGAGGCGCTCGACTGGGGCATCTGCGGCGTCGGCGCCCTCCCCCACGACCGGCGGATCGTCGACACGCTCACCGCGCAGGACGGCCTCTACACGCTCGTCGTCAAGCACCCCGACGGGCGGCGTGAGCCACGGGTCATCGGCAGCATCGTCGAGATGATGTTCGCCCCCGACGACCCGCAGGCCGTCGTCGACCGGCTCGCCGACCCGCGCACCCGGATCGTCAGCCTGACGATCACCGAGGGTGGCTACCTCGTCAACCAGGTGACGGGCGAGTTCGACGCCTCCGACCCGTCGATCCGGGCCGACCTGGAGGAGGGCGCGGTGCCACGCACCGTCTTCGGCTACGTCGTCGCCGGGCTCGCGGCGCGGCGGGCTGCCGGGCAGACGCCCTTCACGGTCATGTCGTGCGACAACCTCCCCGGCAACGGTGACGTCGCACGCAAGATGATGACGGCCTTCGCGCGGCTCAAGGACGCCGGGCTGGCCGACTGGATGGACGAGCACGTGCAGTTCCCCAACTGCATGGTCGACCGCATCACCCCGGTCACGGCGCCCGAGGACATCGACCGGCTCGCCGACGAGTTCGGCGTGCAGGACGGCTGGCCCGTGGTGTGCGAGCCGTTCACCCAGTGGGTGCTCGAGGACCACTTCACCGACGGGCGCCCGCCGTTCGAGGACGCCGGCGTGCAGCTCGTGGACGACGTCGTGCCCTACGAGCTGATGAAGCTGCGGCTGCTCAACGCGAGCCACCAGGCGCTCTGCTACCTCGGCTACCTCTCGGGCTACCGCTATGCGCACGAGGTGTGCCGGGACCCCCTCTTCGTCGACTTCCTGCTCGGCTACATGGAGCGTGAGGCCACTCCGACGCTCCCAGAGGTGCCAGGCGTCGACCTCAACGCGTACCGGCACCAGCTCATCGAGCGGTTCGCCAACCCCGAGGTTCGTGACACGCTCGCCCGACTCTGCGCCGAGTCCTCCGACCGCATCCCCAAGTGGCTCGTGCCGGTCATCAACCGCAACCTCGAGACCGGCGGCGAGATCGACCGCTCCGCCCTCGTCGTCGCCTCGTGGGCCCGCTACGCCGAGGGGGTCGACGAGCAGGGCAACCCGATCGAGGTCGTCGACCGCCTCAAGGACCGCGTCATGGCGGCGGCCGGCCGGCAGGGCGACGACCCGCTCGCGTTCCTGCGCGACAAGGACCTCTTCGGCGGCCTCGCGGACGACGCTCGTTTCGCCGCGGTGTTCACCGAGGCGTTGTCGGCCTTGCACGAGAAGGGCGCTCGGGAGACGCTGCAGTCATGGAGCACGCGGGTGAGCACGTGACCGACGGCCAGACCCTCGTCGCCGGGGTCGACAGCTCGACCCAGTCGACGAAGATCGTCGTGTGCGACGCCGAGACCGGCGCCGTGGTGCGCACGGCCCGGGCGCCGCACCCCGACGGCACGGAGGTGCACCCCGACCGGTGGTGGGAGGCGTTCGAGCAGGCGAGTGGCGGCGGCATCCTCGACGGGGTGGCCGCCGTCGCCGTGGGCGGCCAGCAGCACGGCATGGTGGCGCTCGACGAGTCCGACACGGTCGTGCGCGACGCGCTCCTCTGGAACGACACCCGCAGCGCCCGTGCAGCCGGCGACCTCACCGACGAGCTCGGTGGGCCGTCGGCCTGGGTCGACGCCGTGGGTCTGGTGCTCGTCCCGAGCTTCACCGTCACCAAGCTGAGGTGGCTGGCGCAGCACGAGCCCGACAACGCCTCTCGCGTCGCCCGCGTCGTTCTCCCCCACGACTGGCTGACCGGCCGGATCCTTCAGCAGGGCAACGGTTTCGAGCGCTGGACCACAGACCGCGGCGACGCCTCGGGCACCGGCTACTGGTCGGCCGCCACGGGCGACTACCGGCCCGACCTGCTGAAGCAGGCCTTCGGCCGGGACCTCGAGGTGCCGCACGTGCTCTCGCCCGCTGAGGCGGCCGGGCGCACGTCCGACGGCATGCTCGTCGCCGCAGGCACCGGCGACAACATGGGCGCGGCCCTCGGCCTCACGCTCCACCCGGGCGACGTCGTGGTGTCCCTCGGCACGAGCGGCACGGTCTTCACGCCGCACCGCTCCGCGATCCGCGACGAGACCGGCGCCATCGCCGGGTTCGCCGACGCGACCGGCCACCACCTCCCCCTCATGTGCACCCTCAACGCCGCACGCGTGCTGACGGCGGCTGCCTCGATGCTCGGTGTCGACCTCGCCGAGCTGGACCGCCTGGCGCTGCAGGCCTCCCCCGGGGCCGGCGGTCTCAGCCTGCTGCCCTACCTCGACGGTGAGCGGACCCCCGACCTGCCCGATGCGACCGGCACGCTCAGCGGGCTGACCCGATCCAACTCGACGCCCGAGAACCTCGCGCGCGCCGCGGTCGAGGGGATGCTCTGCAACCTCGTCGCCGGCGTCGACGCCCTGCGGGCCCACGGCGTCGGCGTCGAGCGCGTGCTGCTCATCGGCGGCGCCGCAGCGTCGCGGGCGGTCCGGGAGATCGCACCCGGGCTCTTCCGCGCGCCCGTCGTCGTGCCCGCACCGGCCGAGTACGTCGGCGTGGGAGCCGCCCGGCAGGCGGCGTGGGCCCTCTCGGGCGAGCCCGACCCGCCGACGTGGTCGGTCGAGGTCGACAGCGAGTATGCCGTCACCCCAGGTGACGCCGAGGCACATACCGCCGTCGTGGCCCGCTACCAGGACCTCCTCGCTCGCACCCACGGCCGCTGACCTCCGCAGCCCACGACTCCGCGGTTCGATGTGGCCCACAGTCAGAGGTGACCGCGGAACACATCGAACCGGGGTGGCCGGGGAGGGGGCGGCAGCGCGTCTCAGCGGTACTCGGGGTTGTGCCAGCCGAAGTGCTCGCCCTCGTTCCACGCCGACCGCTGGTTACCGAAGGCCGGCACACCGCCGGCGTCGTGCAGCATGCGGGCGAGGTGCATGAGGTTCCCCGTCATGAACGTCGTGTTGCGGTTCGTGAAGTCGTTCTCCGGGCCGCCGCTGCCCGGGTCGAGGTAGCTCGGCCCCGGGCCGGCCTCGCCGATCCAGCCCGCGTCGGCGTTGGGCGGGATGGTGTAGCCGACGTGCTGGAGGCTGTAGAGCACGTTCTGCGCGCAGTGCTTGATGCCGTCCTCGTTGCCGGTGATGAGGCAGCCCGCGACGCGCCCGTAGAAGAGGTACTGCCCCTTGTCGTTGAGCTGGCCGCTCAGCGAGTAGATGCGCTCGATGAACCTCTTGGTGACGCTGGAGTTGTCGCCGAGCCAGATCGGCCCGGCCACGACGAGGATCTGGCTGTCGAGGATCCCCGGGTAGAGGTCGGGCCACGCGTCCGACTCCCAGCCGTGCTCGCGCATGTCGGGATAGACGCCCGTCGCGACGTCGTGGTCGACGAAGCGGATCTCGTCGACCGCGACCCCGTGCTCGCGCATGATCGCAGCGCTGGCGTCGACCAGTCCCTGCGTGTGGCTCAGCTCGGGGCTCTTCTTGAGGGTGCAGTTGACGTACGTGGCCCGGAGGCCCGTGAAGTCCCAGTCGGTCATGGGACGACTCTCCTCCCGGCCGCGGTGGCCGGGAGGAGAAACGCCCACACGGACGTCCTACATCTGGTCGGGTGACTCCAGGCCGAGCAGGTCGAGGCCGGTCGTCATGACCCGGAAGACGAGGGCGCACAGGGTCAGCCGCGACTCCTTGACCTCGTCGAGGTCGGCCTTGAGCACGGGGCAGTTCTCGTAGAAGGCCGAGAACGCCTGGGCCAGCTCGAAGAGGTAGCTCGCGAGCCGGTGCGGCTCGTAGGTCGCGCCGACCTCTGCGACGACGTCACCGAACCCGAGCAGGTGCATCGCGAGCGCACGCTCGTGCGGCTCGCCGAGCAGCAGCGTCGCGTGCTGGGAGGCCGGGTCGTGGGCCACCTGGCGGAAGATCGACCGGATGCGGGCGACGACGTACTGCAGGTACGGGCCCGTGTTGCCGGTCAGCGCCAGCATGCGGTCGAGGTCGAAGACGTACTCGCTGTCGTGCGCGACGGACAGGTCCGCGTACTTCACGGCGCCGATGCCGATCTGGCGCGCGATGGTGGCACGCGTGGCGTCGTCGAGCTCGGGCCGGGCCTCGTCGATGACCGACTGCGCCTTGTCGACGGCCTCCTCGAGCAGCGCCATGAGCCGCAGGGGCTTGCCCGAGCGGGTCTTGAGGATCTTGCGGTCGTCGCCCAGCACGTTGCCGATCTGCACGTGGATGGGCGTGACGTCGTCGGGCAGCCAGCCGGCCTTGCGCGCGGTGTCCCACACCATGTTGAGGTGCAGGGCCTGCGGTGCCCCGATGACGTAGAGCACCCGGTGTGCGTCGAGGTCGTGGACGCGGTACTTGATCGTCGCGAGATCCGTTGTGGCGTAGCCGTACCCGCCGTCGGACTTGCGGATGATGAGCGGAACGGGCTTGCCCTCGCGGCCGGTGTAGCCGTCGAGGAAGACGCACAGGGCGCCGTCGGACACCTCGGCGATGCCCCGCGACTCGAGCTCCTCGCAGATGCCGGGGAGGGCGTCGTTGTACATCGACTCGCCCGCGAGGTGCAGGTCGGTCAGCGTCACACCCAGCGTCGAGTAGAGCTTGTTGAAGTAGACCTTGGAGAGGTCGACGAGCTCGTTCCAGAGCCGCAGGGTCTCGGGGTCGCCTGCCTGGAGCTGCACGACCCGCGCCCGGGCGCGCACGTTGAAGTCGCCGGCGCTGCCGGCGGGCTCGGCCTTCTCGGCGGCGTCGAACTTGACGCGAGCCGCCTGGTAGAACGCGTTGGGGTCGGTGACGAGCAGGCCCGCCTCGTCGGAACCCTCGCCGACGTCGAGCAGGTGCTCGATGAGCATGCCGAAGGGGGTGCCCCAGTCACCGATGTGGTTCTGCCGGATGACGTTGTGGCCGAGGTGCTCGAGGGTGCGGGCGATCGAGTCGCCGACGACCGTGGTGCGCAGGTGGCCGACGTGCATCTCCTTGGCGACGTTGGGCGCCGAGTAGTCGATCGGGATGTTCTGCGAGGGCTCGAGCGGCACGCCGGTGCGCTCGTCGGCCTCGACGTCCTGCAGCAGGCTCGCCAGCCAGGTGTCGGTGAAGGTGAGGTTGATGAAGCCCGGCCCGCTCACCTCGACCTTGTCGCACACGCCGTCGAGGTCGAGCGCGTCGACGATCTTCGACGCGACGTCACGCGGCGGCATACCGGCCTTCTTGGCGAGGGCGAGCGCGGCGTTGACCTGCACGTCGGCGAACTGCGACGGACGCAGCACCGGGTCGGCCTCGCGGAAGTCGTCACCGAGGGCGGCGGCGATCGCGGACTGGACCTTGGGCGTGAGCGCGACGAGCGGTGAAACCATGCGGGCCAGTCTATGAGCGCACGCGGAGTGCCCGCGCCACCGTTTCGACGGGGCGCGGGCAGCTCACTCATTCGCCGCGCTTGGTGAAGCCGGCCCGGCGGGCCGCCTCCTCGTTGTAGAACCAGACGTCCGGCTCGGCGTCGTCGTAGCCCTCGTCGTCGGGACCGAGGAAGGTCGTGCCCTCACGGGTCCCCTTGATCGCGTGCCCGAGGGGCTGTGCGCCGTCGCCGATGGGTGCTGCGGAGCCGAGCCCGAAGCCGCCGTCGACGACCTCGTCGAACTCCGAGACGCGCCGCCCCACCGGTGACGGCGACGGCTGCTCCCCGCTGTCACCGGTCGAGCCGCCGGCGTATGCCGTGTCGCGGGTCTGCGTCTGCGTGTCCGCCGAGTCTGCGGCCGGGTCTGCGGCCGGGTCTGCGGCCGAGTCTGCGGCCGAGTCGGACGATCCGGCCGTCATCCGGTCGGAGTCCCCGTCCTCGTCGGGGTAGGCCGCATCGGCGACGTCGGAGGCGGGCTGCGCCTCCTGCCGGCGAGGCTCCTCGGACGTCGAGCCGACCGGCTCGTCGACGTCGGACACCTCGTCGCTCTCGTGCGAGTGCGGGGCCATGTCGACGTCGCGCCCCTCGTCGGCCGGCTCGTCGCTCTCCTCGGGTCCGCGCTGCCCCGGCGTCGTCGCCCAAGGCTGGCCGCGGTGGTCACCGGGGTCCTCCGTGGGCGTGCCACCCTCGGCGATCACGTCGTCGCGGCCCTCGAGCGCCGGCACCTCCACGTGCTGCTCGTCCTCGATGCCGGCAGGCATCGTGCCCTCCGCGCTCTCGCCACTCTCCGTCGCGGGCACGTCGTCCTCGCCTGCGGTGCGCTGGGCCGTCACCTCGTCGTTCGTCTGCTCGTCCACGGGGTCACCCTCCACGGTGTGCTCGGAGTCGGCTCCGGCATCGCCGGGCTCTCCTCCCGCATACCCAGCCCCAGCGCCCGCGATCGCGGACGCCCCTCCGGCGTGGGCGGCATCGTGCTGCGCGTCCTCGCCGCCGGCGTCGTCATCGCGAGGGCTCTCCTCGGCCGGTGCGCCATCCGGGGCCGCCTCGTCGTGAGCCGCCTCGTCGTGAGCCGCCTCGTCGTGAGCCGCCTCGT
>CBHRRQ010000032.1:0-23491 GCA_966081555.1 uncultured Terrabacter sp. | reverse complement strand
TGTTCGTCGCGGGCCCGAACGACCCGTCGACGGTGAGCGAGTAGCCGGCGTCGACGAGCTCGCGCTGCAGACCCTTGACCGCCTCACCCGTGCTGCCCTCGCGCAGCACCGGCAGGATCGAGTACCACGTGTTGTTGCCGACGACCCCGTCGACGGTCAGGCCGTGGGCCGACTGGTAGCTGCGCACCGCCGACTCGGTTCCCGAGCCGAAGACGCCGTCGGCAGTCACGGTGCGCCCCGAAGCCCGGAGCATGTACTGGAGGGTGCGCACCGCCGAGCCCGAGCTGCCGTTGCGCAGCACGGGGAGCGCTGTCTCCGTGGTGCCCCCGCCGGTGCCGCCCGTGCCGTACTTCGCGAGCACGTCGTTCGCGTACGCCACCCGCTGGGTCGTCGCGCACGTGCCGCAGCGCTCGAACTTCTGCATGAAGACGGTCGTCGCGCTGCTCACCGACGTCGTGCCACGCAGCTCGGCGAGGCCGTAGCCGGAGAAGGTCGACAGCTCGTACCAGGTGAAGTCGAGCTGCGCGGCCAGCGCGTAGCGGCTGCGGCCCGACAGCCCGGCGTACCAGACCATGTTGTCGCGCGAGTCGGTGTCCCACCGGCCGCCCTCGCTCCACTGGGCGATGCCCATGCCGGGCCCGCTCGGCTGGTTGGCGTAGGGGTTGATGGGGCTGCCCGACTCCTGGATGAGGTTGCCGACGATGCCGGCCGACTGCCGCTCCGTCAGCCCCTTGCCGACGAAGTAGTCGAAGGCGATCTCGTCGTTCGACGCGGCGGAGGCCGACGGCGCCGCCACGACGCCGAGCACTGCGACTGCGGCACCCGCGACCAGACCCACGAGCCCGCGACGAATCCTGTTGGTGTTCATGGTTTCTCCGTTCCTACGCGAGCAGCTTGGCCCACGTGTTGGGGCCGACGATCGCGTCGGCGTCGAGTGAGTGGGCGGTCTGGAAGGACCGCACGGCCGAGGCGGTGCCCGAGCCGAACACGCCGTCGACCGTGACGGCATACCCCTGGGCGTTGAGGCACGTCTGCAGCCCACGGACGGCGTCGGACGTCTGGCCCTGGGAGCACGTCGTCGCGAGGGTCGACTCCCAGGTGGCGCGTCCGATGACGCCATCGGCGGTGAGGCCCTTGACCTGCTGGAACGACACCACGGCCGCCTTCGTGCCGGGGCCGAACGAGCCGTCGACGGTGAGCGACCGACCCGAGTGCCGCAGCAGGTACTGGGCCGCGCTCACGCGGAAGCCGCTGTTGCCCTGCTGGAGCGTCGGCCACGAGCGGGTCGGCGCCGGCGGCGGGTTGCTCGTGCCGAGCGTGGCCGCCACCTCGCTGCGAAGCTGGGGAAGCTTGGCGTACAAGGCATCTCCCGGGCACTCGGTGTCGAGGAAGTCACGGTGGCCGTAGATGTCCTCGGGCCCGAGGCCGTACGTCTGGCAGAGGTAGGCGCAGAGGGTGACGAGTGCGTTCCACTGGGCCGTCGTCGGGAGCGCGGACGTGTAGGTGCCCTCGTTCTCGATGCCGATCGACGTCGAGTTCTGCCCGGTGCAGTGCGCCCCGAGCGGGAACACGGTGCTCGACCCGGAGCCGAGGCCCTCGACGGAGCGGTGGCGGCCCTCCATCGTGTAGCCGCCGCGGCTGATCGTGAACTGCTGCCCCGAGTCGATCCAGCCGCGCGCGAAGTGCCACTGCTGGATGTTGCGGGCGAGGGAGTATGCCGCCGACTGCGAGTAGTCGGTCGTGTTGACCGACGCCGTGTGGTGCACGAGGATCTTCTGCGGCGGGCCCGTCATCGAGATCGTGCCGGTCGCGGGCTGCGCACCCCACGTCGCGCACGACGCGATCACGGGTCGCGCGACGGCGGTGACCGCAGCGTTGGCGGTGCCGGCCGCGGGGCCGGATTCACCAGCCCGCGCAGGCGTCGGCGTCCCAGGCGATGCTGGAGCGGATGTCGACGTGGGCGTGGTCGTCGTGCGCCGGGTAGCCGGGGCCGAAGATGCCGCCGAAGCCGGCGTAGCGGGCCTGCTTGGCGATGCTGCAGATCGACGTCGCGCTGTCACCGGGCACGAGGTCGAGCGCACCGCCGGTGAGGTGGATGCTGTTGCTCGCGCCACCGACCGACGCGTTGCAGGCCGAGTCGCGGTAGCCGGACGTGACCTTCAGCGGGTGGTCGCCCAGCTGGTGGCGCAGCGCCTCGGCGCGCCACAGGGCTCGCTTCATGTTCTCCTTCTCGGTGGCACCGCCCGTGAAGCCCTTGCCGCAGTTGTTGCTCGCCTCGGCGTAGGTGAAGTGCACCGGGCTGCAGTCGGGGTCCTGGAGGGCGTAGATCTTCGAGAACGTGGCCGGGCCGGCGACACCGTCGGCAGTCAGGCCGTACGCCCTCTGGAAGTTCGTGACGGCGGTCTTGGTCTGCGCCCCGAAGGAACCGTCGATCCCCATGACCTGACCGCGCGGCACCCAGCCGGCGACGCGGATCTGCAGCTGCGTGACGTCGCTTCCGGACGCACCCGAGCTGAGCGTGCGCGGCCACGAGTAGCACTCGTCGGCATGGGCCGTCGGCGCCGAGACGGTCATCGTCGCCGTCGCGACGCCGAGACCGCCCAGGACGAGCGTGATGGCCGCGAAGGCGTGGGTGAGCTTGCTCCTGCGCATGCGGGTTTCCTTTCGTGAGGTGTGCGTGTGCTGTGCTGCGTTCCTGTGCTTCGAGACTGGCCGAGCCGTGCCGGGTCCGCTCGTCGAGCGCATGGGGAGAGCTGCCCGTGCACTCGACGGGCGGAGGCGCGCGATCAGGTGTAGGGGTTGTCCACCGAGTTGCTGACGAGCGATCAGCCGGAGTCGTCGGCGACCCGGGCCTCGATGCGGGCGATGTTCTTGCCGCTGCTGAACGAGAGCCCGTCGAGCGGCTCACCGTCTTCTACGTCGCCGTCGGATGGCGCACCCGCCACCACTGCCGCCCGACCCCGCCGAAGGTCGACGCGGACCGGCTGGCCCGGGCATCGGGGTCGCTCGTCGACACGGGCGACTGCCTCGACCTGCTCGTCGCCGACGCCGACCAGTGCACGGCACTGGCCGCGATGCTCGCCTCCACCGACCACCCCGCGCGCCGGCACCTGCCGTGGCTCGTCCTGGGCCTGATCACCTACTTCGTGGGTCGTGCCGACACGTCCGGGTGGCCCGAGATGCTGCTCCTCGCGCTCGGGTCGGCGGACGAGTCCGGGCTCGACCCGGCGGTCGCCGGCCACCTCCGCGAGGACCTGGCCCTCGCGCTCAGCGGCCGCGGCGAGCACCATGCCGCCCTCGAGGAGGCGCGCCGGGCGACGGCCCTCTTCGGCCTGGCCGCGGACGAGCGCTCACGAGCGTCGGCACTCGGCACCGAGGCGATCATCCTCGGCCGCCTCGACCGCATCCCCGAGGCGATCGCGCTGCGCGAGCAGGCCCGTCTCGTCAGCGAGTCGGTCGGTGACGACCGTGCGGTCGCGGCTGCCCACCGCGACCTCGGCCTGCTGCTCGCGCGCGCGGGCGACCTCCCTGCCGCGATCGTCCACGAGGGTCGTTCGCTCGAGCTCTACACCCGCATCGGGGTGACCCGCGGAGTCGCGATGGCTGCCGTCAACCTCGGCGTCATGCTCCGCGACACCGGTGACCTGGCAAGGGCCCGCGCGCACCTCGAGCAGAGCGTGGCGATCTTCCACGGGATCGGCGACCGGGCCGGTGAGACCGAGGCGCTCGACGAGCTCGGCTACTGGCACGTCGTGGCCGGTGACCCCGGCCTGGGGCTCACCATCCTCAACGACGGCCTCGCACTCGTCGACGACAGCGACACCGGCCAGTGGGAGGCGAGCATCCGCAAGCGACTGGGCCTCGCGCTGCTGCGCCTGGGTCGCCGCGCCGAGGCAGAGCACCACTGGCGGGCGGCGGTGCAGATCCACATGCGTCGTGGCGAGTGGCGGGCGGTCGCCGAGGCGCACCAGCTCTTCTCACCGCCGGCAGCCCTCACGTCGTCGTGACGGCCGCATCGAGCTCGGCCTCGGAGGCGCGCTCGATGACGTGGTCGACGATCCCGAACTCGACGGCCTGCTCGGCGGTCAGCACCTTGTCGCGGTCGGTGTCGAGACGCAGCTGCTCGATGCTGCGGCCGGTGTGCCGGCTCAGCACCTCCTCCACCTGGGACCGCACGCGGAGCAGCTCGTCGGCCTGCAGCGCCAGGTCGCTCACCGTTCCCTGCCCACCGGCGGAGGGCTGGTGGAGCAGCACCCGCGAGTGCCGCAGGGCGAACCGTCGCCCCGACTCGCCCGCCGCGAGCAGCACCGCAGCCGCCGAGGCCGCCTGCCCGAGGCAGTACGTCGCGACCGGGGTCGGGACGAACTGCATCGTGTCGTAGATCGCCATGAGCGCCGTGAAGGACCCACCCGGGCTGTTGACGTAGAGCGAGACCTCGCGGTCGGGCGCCACGTCGGCCAGGTGGAGCAGCTGGGCCATGACGACGTTCGCGACGCCGTCGTCGATCTCGGTGCCCACGAAGATGATCCGCTCCTGCAGCAGGCGGCTGTAGATGTCGAAGCTGCGCTCTCCGGCCGGCGTGCGCTCGATGACGTAGGGGATCGTGTAGCTGGTCATCGCAGGCCCACCTTCCGCTCGACGCCCACGGGCCGCACGTCGGTGAGCGAGGTGACGACGTGGTCGACGATCCCGTACGCCTGCGCCTCCTCGGCGCTGAACCACCGGTCGCGCTCGCTGTCGCGGGTGATCTGCTCGACCGTCTGCCCGGTGTGCTCGGCCTGCAGCTCGTTGACGCGCCGCTTGACGGCCTTGAGGTTGTTGGCCTGCACCTCGACGTCTGCGGCGGTGCCCTGGATGCCCGCCGACGGCTGGTGCATCATGATCCGCGCGTTGGGCAGGGCGAACCTCTTTCCGGGCGTGCCGGCGCCCAGCAGGAACTGGCCCATTGAGGCCGCGAATCCCACTGCGAGAGTGGACACGTCGTTGGGGATGACGCGCATCGTGTCGTAGATGGCGAGACCTGCCGTGACCGAGCCTCCGGGGCTGTTGACGTAGAGGCTGATGTCGGCGCGCGGGTCGCGGGCCGAGAGCAGGAGCAGCTGGGCGGTGATCCGGTTGGCGACCGGGTCGTCGACCTCGGCCCCGAGGACGATGATCCGCTGGTGGAGCAGCTGCATCGACAGCTGGTCGTCCAGCAGGGCTGGTGTGAGTGTGTCGGTCATGCGTACCAGCGTCGCTCAGCGTTGCGGCATACGGAATCCTGCTCTGCCGCGGGCAGATTCGCTGACAGCGAAGGTCGCACGGGACCTCAACGTGAAGGTCGCCCAGCCGCATGCTGCGAGGGCGGCGAGGAGGTAGGCGTTGCCGACGAGGTGCTCGACCGAGCCCCACGCGTACTCGCGCCGCCCACCCCACGGGGCCCAGAGGATCGGCCGGGCCACGAACACCGCGGTCCAGGACAGCGCTGCCCAGCGGTTCTGCTCCCACAGCACGAGGGCGACCGGCACGGCCCACACCCAGTGGTGCGACCACGAGATCGGCGAGACCAGGAGCCCGGCGAGCGCCGTGATGCACGTGGCGAGCAGCACGTCGCCGCGACGCCACCAGGCCCGTGCGGCGACGACGATCGCGACGCCGAGGGGCACGGCCACCACCAGCCACAGCAGCAGGGAGGGCCGCGCGTCGAGCAGCCGCGTGAGCGCGCCGTAGACGGACTGGTTGTGCGTCAGCGACGGCGGTCCCACCCGGCCCGCGTCGACGAGGCCGTCGGTCCAGTAGGACTCGGCCCAGCGGGGAGCCACGAGGAAGCCCACCGCGACCGTCACGCAGAAGGTCACGAACGCCCGCCGGGCGGTCGCGCGACGACCGACGACGAGGAGCAGCACGACGAAGACGAGCGGAGTGAGCTTCACGCCCGCGCCGAGCCCGAGCAGCACGCCGGACCAGCGCCGCTCGGTCCGGAGCAGGTCGGCGAGCACCGCCGTCATGAGCAGGACGTTGACCTGACCGAAGGCGAGGTTCTGCCAGACCGGCTCGAGAGCGACGGCGCCGCCGGCGACGGCGGCAGCCAGCCAGCCCGGCGCCGGCCGGGCCAGTGCGCGTCGCACCAGCATGACGGCTGCCGCGAGCGCCGCGGTGGACGCGCCGGTCGTGAGCGCGGCCGCGAGCCACGGCGGGACGAAGGCCAGGGGCACCATGACGACCGCTGCGAAGGGCGGGTAGGTGAACGCCAGGCCGGTCACCGGGTCGCGCGGGGCCGTGGCGGGCGGCCCGGCGAGCAGATCCCGGCCCGCCTCCTGGTAGACGCCGAGGTCGACGAGACCGCCACGCAGGCTGGTGAGCACAGCAGCGGCGACGGCCGCGACGAGCACCACCGCTGAGACCGGCGCAGGTCCGGCCAGCAGGCGCACCCACCTCACCCGGGCCGGAGCCAGCACCTTCGCATCGTCGCAGACCACGGACCGGGACCGGGCCGCACCGGATGACATGATCTGAGCCATGGATGCCGACGCCGTCGTCGTGGGAGCCGGTCTCGCCGGCCTCGTCGCCACCGCCGAGCTCGCCGACCGCGGCAAGCGGGTGGTGCTCGTCGACCAGGAGGGCGAGCAGTCGCTCGGCGGCCAGGCCTTCTGGAGCTTCGGGGGACTCTTCCTCGTCGACAGCCCCGAGCAGCGCCGGATGGGCATCCGCGACAGTCTCGAGCTCGCCACCCAGGACTGGATGGGCTCGGCCCAGTTCGACCGCGACGAGGACTTCTGGCCGCGCAAGTGGGCCGAGGCGTACCTCCACTTCGCCGCGGGCGAGAAGCGCTCGTGGCTGCACGAGCAGGGGCACCGGCTCTTCCCCGTCGTCGGCTGGGCCGAGCGCGGCGACGGCCGGGCCGACGGGCACGGCAACTCCGTGCCACGCTTCCACATCACGTGGGGAACCGGCCCCGGCATCGTCGAGCCGTTCGAGAAGCGCGTGCGCGCCGCCGTGGAGAAGGGCCTCGTGACCCTCGCCTTCCGGCACCGCGTCGACGACCTCGTCGTGTCGGGCGGGACCGTCACCGGCGTGCGGGGCCGGGTCCTCGCACCCGACGACGTCGACCGCGGACGGCCGAGCAGCCGCGAGGAGGTCGGGGACTTCGAGATCGCGGCCCAGGCCGTGGTGGTGACGAGCGGCGGCATCGGCGGTGACCACGACCTCGTGCGCCGGGCCTGGCCCGAGCGGCTCGGCACGCCGCCGGCGCGCATGGTCGCCGGCGTGCCCGCCCACGTCGACGGCCGCATGCTCGGCATCACCCAGCAGGCCGGCGGCAACGTCATCAACCCCGACCGGATGTGGCACTACACCGAGGGCCTGCGCAACTGGGACCCCGTCTGGGACAACCACGGCATCCGCATCCTGCCCGGGCCGTCGTCGCTGTGGCTCGACGCGCGCGGCCGACGCTTCCCGGCTCCCTACTTCCCCGGCTTCGACACGCTCGGCACGCTGGGTCACATCATGCGCACCGGCTACGACTACTCGTGGTTCGTGCTGACGCAGAAGATCATCGAGAAGGAGTTCGCCCTCTCCGGCTCGGAGCAGAACCCCGACCTCACCGGCAAGGACGTACGCCAGGTGCTGGGTCGCGCGCGCAGCGGCGCGCCCGCGCCCGTCGAGGCGTTCATGCGGCGCGGGGAGGACTTCGTCGTCGCCCGCTCGCTCGACGAGCTGGTCCGGGGCATGAACGCCCTCACCGGCGACGACCTCATCGACCTCGAGTCGCTCCGCCGCACGGTGGTGGCCCGCGACAACGAGATCGACAACGACTTCACGAAGGACGCCCAGATCACCGCCGTGCGCGGGGCACGGCACTACCGCGGTGACCGGCTGATCCGCGTCGCGAGCCCGCACAAGCTGCTCGACCCCAAGGCGGGACCCCTCGTCGCGGTGCGGCTCAACATCCTCACGCGCAAGACCCTCGGCGGTCTCGAGACCGACCTCGCGGCGCGGGTGCTGCGGCCCGGTGGCGACCCCCTTCCCGGGGTCTACGCGGCCGGCGAGGTGGCCGGCTTCGGCGGGGGCGGCATGCACGGCTACAACTCGCTCGAGGGCACCTTCCTCGGTGGCTGCCTCTTCAGCGGTCGCACCGCGGGCCGGTCGGTGGCAGCGGCCCTGTGACGGGGCGGACGGAGGGGTCTTGACGTCTCGGCCGTTGATCGTCTACAACGGGAACAGAGCACGAAGTTGAGCGGTTATCACTCAAGAAAGGTTCAGTGTGGCCGATCAGGTCGGCCCCGTTCTCCGAGGAGTAGACATGAGCACCACCACCTTCGACCCGTTCCGCTCCATCGACCGGACGTTCGACCGTCTCCTGGGCGAGGGCCTGCGCGGGGCATCCGCCTCCGGGTCGATCATGCCGATGGACCTCTACCGGTCGGGCGAGAGCTTCATCGCCCACATCGACCTGCCGGGCGTCGACCCGTCGAGCATCGACATCGACGTCGAGGACCGCACCCTGACCGTGCGGGCCGAGCGCCGGTCGCCCGAGGCGGAGGGCGCCCAGTGGCTCTCGCGTGAGCGGCCCAGCGGCACCTTCGCCCGCCAGCTGTCTCTCGGTCGTGGCCTCGCCCTCGACCGCATCGAGGCGGACTACCGCGACGGGGTCCTGTCGCTCACCATCCCGGTCGCGGAGGAGGCCAAGCCGCGCCGCATCACGGTGTCGCACGCGGGCTCGTCCGGCGGCGGGCAGCGTGAGATCGAGGGGTCCGACACCCAGTCGACGAAGGAGCACGCCTCCGCCTGACCACGACGTGACCACGACCTGACCACGACCTGACCACGACGCAGGGGCTCGGCGGTGAACCGCCGAGCCCTGCGCCGTCTCGGTGGGAGTCAGGCTTGCGCACCCACCGGCACCGGGAGCGTCTCGCCCGCCACGACCGCGCGGCGCTCGGCTGCGAGAATGACGACGAGGCCCAGGCCGGCGAAGCCCGCACCGACCCACAGCGGCGACGTCCAGCCGAGGCCGCCGGCGATCGCCAGGCCCGAGACCCAGACACCGAGGAAGTTGCCGAGGTTGAACGCGGCGATGTTGGCCGACGACGCCATCGTCGGGGCACCGGCCGCATGCGCGAGCACCCGCATCTGGAGGCCGGGCACGGTCGCGAAGCCGAAGAAACCAATCGCCAGCAGCATCGCCGCCGCCCCCACCGGGCTCTGCGCGAGCAGGGCGAAGCCGACGAGCGAGACGCCGAGCGCCACGGTGAGCAGCACGAGCGTGCGGGTGAGAGCCCGGTCGGCCCAGCGCCCGCCGAGCAGGTTGCCGACGAAGAGCCCGACGCCGAAGAGGACGAGCAGCCACGGCACCGCCGCCTCGTCGAAGCCGGTGACCCGCGTGAGCAGCGGCTCGACGTACATGAAGGCCCCGAACATGCCGCCGAAGACGAGCACGGTCATGCCGAGCGAGAGCCACACCTGGGCGTTGCGGAAGGCCGCGAGCTCGGCCCGGAGGCCGACGGTCGCCCGGGAGCGAGGACCGGCCTCGTCATGGGTCTCGCCGTGGGGCTCGGCGTAGGGCTCGGCGGGGGGCTCGGCGTCGCTGGAGACCGGGACGAGCGCGGCGATGCCGGCAGCCGCCACGACCCCGACGGCGGCGATGAGGGCGAAGGTCGCGCGCCAGCCCCACTGCTGGCCGACGAAGGTGCCGAGCGGCACGCCCAGCACGTTGGCGAGCGTGAGTCCGCCGAACATGATCGAGATGGCGCCCGCCTTGCGGTCGGCGGCCACGAGTGAGGCCGCCAGCACGGCACCGATCCCGAAGAACGCCCCGTGTGCGAGGGCCGCGACGACACGACCAGCGAGCAGGACGGCATACCCGGGGGCGAGGGCCGACAGCGTGTTGCCGACGACGAAGAGCCCCATGAGCAGCAGCAGCGCGCATTTGGGACGCCACCGCCCGAGCAGCGGCGGGAGCGCCAGCGCGCCGAGGACGACGGCGAGGGCATAGCCGCTGATGAGGTAGCCGGCCGTCGGGATGCTGACCCCGAGGTCGGCCGCGACGGTGCTGAGCAGGCCGGCGATGACGAACTCCGTCAGGCCGATGCCGAAGCCCCCGAGAGCGAGGGCGATGAGACCGAGTGGCATGGGTGGCTGGTCCTTCCGAACAGGCGGGCGCGCCGGGGGCGAGCCTCTGTGCTGTCGCCGGTATGCCGCGTGTGCAACTACTTGACGTTAGCGACGTTAGTTGCAGGCGCGGCATATTGCAAACGCGCGATATGATGGACACATGGGAATCGCTGACACCGCCGTCGAGGTGCGCGCCTCGGGGTGGCGCACCCTCGCCGCTCTCCACGGGCATATCGAGACCGCCCTCGAGCGTGAGCTCGTGCGCCGGCACGGTCTGTCGGTGGTCGAGTTCACGGTGCTCGACGCGCTGTCGCGCCAACACGGCTGGCACATGCGGATGTCACAGCTGGCCCGGGCCGCCGCGCTCTCCTCGTCGGCCACGACCCGGCTCGTCAACCGGCTCGAGGACCGTGGCCTGCTGACCCGTGTCCTCTGCGCCGACGACCGGCGGGGCATCTACACCGAGCTCACCGCAGCCGGGCGACGTCTGCACGCCGAGGCGAGCCCGACCCACGACGCAGTGCTCGAGGAGTCGCTCGGCAGCGCCGGTGAGGTGCCTGAGCTCGCGGCCCTCGTCGACTTCCTCCACCGCTCCTGACACCCGCGATCCGTGGGCTCAGAGGCGCCCGCGGATCGGCGTGCGCTCCACGGGGTCACCGCCCTCGGGCATGACCATCTCGGCACGAACGCCGAGCAGCCGCACCTCGCGCTCGGGGTCGAGCGTGGCGGCCAGCGCCACTGCCGCAGCGACGACCTCGTCGCGGTCGGACGTCGGGGCCCGTAGCTTGCGCGCCTTGGTCTGGGTGAAGAACGGCGCGTAGCGGACCTTGAGGGTGACCCTGAAGACGGGGCGACCCTCTTTCGCGGTGTCGTCGAACGCCTGGTCGGCAAGCTCACGCACCGCGTCGCGCACCTCGTCGGGAGTCGTCAGGTTGCGCTGGTAGGTCGTCTCGCGGCTGTGGCCGCGCGCGATCCAGGGTGAGTCGTCGACGACGGCGGAGCCGATGCCCCGACCCAGCTGGGAGTACCAGACCCCCATGCGAGGACCGAACTCTGCGACGAGCGTGGCCTCGTCGGCGTCGGCGAGGTGGCGCACCGTCTCGATGCCGTGACCTGCGAGGCGCTTCGACACCTTCGAGCCCACGCCCCACAGGTCGATCGTCGGCCGGTCGCCCATGACGTCGAACCAGTTCTCGCGCGTCAGCCGGAAGACGCCGCGCGGCTTGCCGAAGCCGGTGGCGATCTTGGCCCGCACCTTGTTGTCACCGATGCCGACCGAGCTGTGCAGGTCGGTCGCGTCGAGCACGGCGGCCCGGACCCGCTGCGCGAAGGCCTCGGGGTCGTCGGTCTGCACCCCGAGGAACGCCTCGTCCCAGCCGAGCACCTCGACGACGACGCCGAGGGAGCGCAACGTCTCCATGACCCGCTCGGACGCCTCGGTGTAGGCCGGCGCATCGACCGGCAGGATCACCGCGTCGGCCGCCTTGCGCGCGGCCAGACGCAGCGGCATGCCCGAGCCGACGCCGAACTCGCGGGCCTCGTAGCTCGCCGTCGAGACGACGGCCCGCTCGGTCGGGTCGCCCCGGCCACCGACGATGACGGGCCTGCCGACGAGCTCGGGTCGGCGCAGCAGCTCGACCGCCGCGATGAACTGGTCGAGGTCGACGTGCAGCACCCAACGGGTGGGCCCGGCGCTCATGTCGCCATTGTGCCCGCGCCGACCGACAGCGGGGGGCCGGCGTCAGCCGCGCGACGGGCGGTCGCGCTTAGCGGGCCGCCGCGGCTGGTCGGTGACCTGCTTGCCGGCGCGGAAGGTGTAGACGGCCGGCGGCTCGGGCGCGCCCGACGGCTGGGCGGGGTCGGAGCGATCGGCCGACTCGGCGGAGTCGGAGCGCTGCGCGCGCTCTGGGGCTCCGGCCACTCCAGGGGCTCTGGCGGCTCTCGACGCCCGGGGATCTCCGGCGGCCAGGTCGTCGTCGAGCGGCGCCGGGCCGGCAGCGGCGTCCTGCTCACGGGCGGCGAGGACGACGCCGTGGAAGAGCATCGCTGCGGCCAGCGCGGTCAGGCCGAATGCGCCGACGGCGAGCGGCACTCCGGTGTGGGCGCCGCCGAGCTCGGAGCGCAGCAGGTGCAGACCGCCGGCAGCGGCACCGACGACCGCGGAACCGACGAACCAGACGATCGTGCCCCGGGTCATTGAATGCGCCACGAGGTCACTGTGGCACACGCGAGCCGCGTTGGCGCCGAGGCCTGCACGTTTGGCCCGTTGACGTACAGCTGATGGTCCGCCGACGGGCCCGTCAGTGAGCGGATCGGGCCGAGACGCCCTTCGCGGGAGCGGTCTTCGACGCCTTGGCCGACGCCTTCACCGACGCCTTCGCGGCGCTCTTGGCGTCCTGTCGCGCGAGCCTCGCCGCGGCCATCGCGTCGGCCCTGGCCTGACCGGTGAGGACCGCCTTGTCGCCGGACGCCCGGCCGGCCTTCCCCGACCCGAGGATCGCCCGCGACGAGGTGCCCTGGGTCGCCCGGGCCAGATCACGAGCCATCCGTGCCTGCGCCGCAGCCGCCTTGGCGGCCTTGGCGAGGGCAGCCTTCGCCGCCTTCTCGCTCGCCTTCTCGCTCGCCTTGGCGGCTCTGGCAGCCTTGTCGGCAGCCTTCTTCGCGGCTTGGTCGGCGGCCTTGGACGCCTTGGCGGACGCCTTGGCCGACGCTTTCGACGCCTTGTCGGATGCCTTGTCAGATGCCTTGTCGGAGCCCTTGCCCGACGCCTTCTCCGAAGACGTGCCCGATGCCTTGTCAGAGCCCTTGTCCGAGCCCTTGTCCGAGGGCTGGCCGAGCGCCTTCGGGCCCTGGGCGTTGCCGGGCCTCGGGTCGAGGGCGTCGAGCGCGAGGGTGAGTGCGGGAGCCGCGACGGACGGGACAGCAGGCGGCGCCTGCATCGGAGGAGCTGGCACCGAGACCGAGCGCGTCGCGGAAGCCTCGACGGGGGCCTCGGTGGGGGTCTCGACGGGCCCGGCGGACTCGCCAGAGGAGGGCACGGCGGCATACGCGGTGTCGGAGCCGGCGGAGAACGGGGAGCTGACCGGCACCCCGGCACCGGCCTCGGGTGCGGGCCGGCGCTCGTGGGCGCTGACCGACGGCTGTATCAGAGCCGTGGCGGCGGCGCCGAGCAGCTGGGCGGCGCCGCGCTGGCCACCCACGGACGAGAGGGACACGCGCCCGCGGACGAGCGCGGCGATGGCCGCGAGGAGCGTCGAGACGCCGATGACGACGAGGCCGGCGGTGACGCCGCCGACGAGGCAGCTGAAGGTCACGAGCGCTCCGATGACCGCGAAGCCCGAGACGGTGCCCTCGGGCAGCCGGCGGGGCTGGGGGTCGGCGAGCAGGTCGACCGGCTCGGGGGCCGGCAGGCCGGGGCGTGCGGGCAGCGTGAACGAGGGCTCCTCGAGCACGGCCGAACCGGACATTTCGGACGTCACGGGGACAGTGTGGACGATCGGAGGCTCCGCGTCACGTCCCGGCTCACGGCCGCCCGCCGAGGTGCCGCCGTCGCCACCGCGCGAACGCTCGTCGCGCAGGGTCCGGGCCGGCGCTCCGGCGGCGGCCCAGAGCTGCCAGCCGCGGGGCGGAACGGGCCAGGAGGGGTCGGGCAGCCAACGGTCGACGTCGGCCGGCGCGGGCCTTCCCGGGCGCAGCGGAGCACCTTGCGTGGGCGTCATGGGGGTGGTCACCGGACTCGCCTCTCCTGCGTCAGCGCGGCCCCGCTCCGTCGAGCAGCGCCTCTCATAGCAGAACAGTACGGTGCAGAGTCACGTTTTGTACCGCAAATGGTAAAAGTTGGGCAAAGTGCCTCGTGTCGCGCGCAGGGTGGGGACGTGAAACGCCGAGGGCTACCTCGTGCCGGCCTGACCCGACCCGCCCGCTGACACCGGGTGCAGCTCTCCCACGAGCCACGCCGGCGTCTGGTCGGCGAAGTGGTCGGCCCGGGCATCGCCGCTCGCCCCGAAGGGCACCACCCACCGGCTCGCGTCACGGTCGGCGAGGTCCCAGACGTAGCGGGCGACCGGTCCGCCGTAGCAGCGGTCGGTCACTCCGGGCGCGCTCGCGGCAGCGAGCACGCAGCCCTTGTCACCCCCGACGGGGTCGCGCGGCACCGAGGGAGCCCGGTCGCTGACGTCGAGCGCGTGCAGCGGGTCGAGCCAGTGCCGGTCGCCCCACTCGGCCTCCGGGTCGTACTGCCCGGCCACGCTCTCGAGGGCGGCGCGAACCCCTTCCGCGACGTCGATGCCGCGCTCGGGGGCCAGCCGTGCCATCGAGTGCCAGCCCGCCCCGATCTGCGCGACCACCCCGGTCCACGCCGCGAAGATCGGCGAGTGGCCGCTCGGCTCGAGCATCGGCGCGAGGCTCGGGTGGTCCGAGAACCACCGCACGAGGGCGGTGCGCCAACGTGCGAAGACCGCGGCCCCGTGGCTGTCGGCGTCGCTGTGGCCGTCCCACCCGAGCAGCACCTCGCGCACCTGCGCCGCGCGCCCGCTCACCTCGGCGGCCCCGACCAGCTCGCGCATGAGGTCGGCCTGGCCGTTGCGGGTGTCGACGTGGATCGCCGCGCAGTCGTCGACGGTCAGGCCGGTGCGCGACCCGATGAGCGAGCGGATGCGCTCGGCGCGGAAGGGCGTCGCGTACTCGACCCCCAGTCCTCCCCCGCTGGCCCGGTCGTTGGCGCTGACCATGACGTCGGGCACGTCGACGGCCGGGGAGCGGCGGTAGCCGTGCCACGTGTGCCTCGGGTCCCAGGCCGTCAGCGGCAGCACCATGCCGGCCTCGTCGCGGTCGGGGACCCGCCCCACCACGAGGTGGCGCATCCGGCCGCTCGTGTCGGCGACGAGCGCCGAGTTCACCGGCTCGACCCAGTGCGCGAGCGCCTGCTCGACGTCGTCGACGGTGCGGGCCCGCAGCAGGGGCAGCAGCGCGCCGAAGCCGAGGTCACCCTCGACCTGGGTCGGGGTGCGCAGGCTGAAGGGCGGGGGCCCGCAGGTGGCCGCGGCCTCGTGACCGTCGCCGGTGCCCGACGCCGTGGCCCTCTCGAGCTCGGCCTCGAGCCCGGTCACGACCGGGCCGCGCGCCGTCACGACCACCGGCACGTGCAGCTCGCCCTCTCCGCGCACGCGCACCGTCTCGGTCGTGTGCTCGACCGGTTCCCAGCCGTCGAGGCCCCGCGCGACGAGCACGGGGGTGCCGTCGTCCCCCGACCCGTCGCGCCGCAGCCGCTCGAGCGTGAGGTCCTGGTAGTCGGCCATCGCGTTCGTGATGCCCCACGCGACCGAGCCCGTGTGGGCGAAGTGCTGCACCCCCGGCACGCCCGGGAACGTGAAGCCGACGACGTCGAACTCGGGGCACGCGAGCCCCACCTGCTGGTAGCAGCCGGGCAGCTCGATGGTGCGGTGCGGGTCACCCGCGACGAGGGGCAGGCCGGTCGCCGTCTGAGCACCGCCGATGACCCAGGCGTTGCTGCCCGAGCGGTCGACCCCCTCCGCGTGCAGCAGCGGCAGCACCTCCTCCCCGAGGCGCTCGGCGACGTGGGCGTTGAAGAGCTTGGCCGGGAACGTGCCGAAGAGCACGTGGATGCCCCAGAAGATGCCGAGCGGGGTCCACGGTGCCCACGGACGCGGCGCTGCGGCATACGCCTCGAGCCCCAGCGCCTCGACCTCGGGCGTGCCCGTGAGCCCCTCGGCGAGGGCGGCGTCCACCCCGTCGACGTATGCCGTCAGCCACGCCTGCGTCTCCCCGTCGAGGCGCTCGAAGCAGCGTCGCACGGTGGCCTCGAGCCGCACCTGGCGCGCGAAGCGGTCCCAGGGGACGCCGTCGGCACCGACGTACTCGGCGGTGCGCCCCTCCAGGCGCCAGCGGTGGTGCTCGATCTGCCAGCCGCGGTCGAGCGCGGTGACCCGGCCCTGAAGGCGGGCGAGCTCCATCACGTCGTCGGCGCGCAGGTGCGGGACGCCGAGGGCGTCCCTGGTCAGGCCGGCCAGGGGCTCGCGCGTCACGTGGCGTCCTCGAGGCGCCCCCACCCGTGCCACCGGTCGACGTCGATGACGGCGGTGAGGCGGGCACGGTCGCGCACCCGGTAGGGCTGCCCCGTGTAGTGCGTGGCGATGCGGTCGATGTCGACGAGGTCGCGGTCGTCGAAGAGCCGTGCGACCTCGGCGGGCAGCGCGCCGCGGTCGGCCGTCACCGGTCGCCCGGCGTCTTGCTCTGGATCTCGCGGAAGAACGCGTCGGAGATGCGTCGGAACTGGTGCAGCGTCAGGGTGATCGGGTCGCCCGCCGACAGGCCGAGGACCGTGTGCTCGGGGTCGAGCGCCAGGTCGGGCTCGGCCAGCACCGTGCCGCCGTTCTCGACGAGCGACCGGGCGAGCACGCGCACCTCGTGCAGCGCCTTGCCGGTCTGCCCCTCCGCGGCGCTGAGCCGGTGGATGAAGCAGCCCTCGAGGACGATGAGCATGTTGTTGAAGTACTCGTACTCGAGCGACTCCAGGGCCCCCTCGAGCGCGGAGACGTCGGCGTCGCCGTGGTCACGGGCGGCCTGCGCCACCTCGCGGAACATCGCCACCTGCGACTCGACCCGCGAGCGGCAGGCGTCGACGTAGTCGGGCTCGTACTCCTTCGTCCCCAGCATGGCTTCAGCGTAGCGAGCGAGCGGCCACGTTCCGGCGACTAGGTTTGGGCCATGGCAGCGCGTGAACGGAACGTGCTCGGCGGTGAGCTCGAGCCGTGCGGCACCGACCCGGTGACCGGTTTCTACCGCACCGGCTACTGCACGACGGGGCCGGAGGACCGGGGCAGCCACACCATCTGCGTCGTCGTGACGCCCGAGTTCCTGGCGCACCAGCGCAGCGTCGGCAACGACCTCGTCACGCCCCGCCCCGAGTGGCGTTTCCCGGGTCTCACGCCGGGCGACACCTGGTGCGTCGTGGCCGTGCGCTGGCTGCAGGCGCACCAGGACGGCGCCGGGGCGCCGGTCGTGCTCGCCGCCACGCACGAGCGGGCGCTCGAGGTGGTGCCGCTGCAGCTGCTCCAGTCGTATGCCGCCGACGTGCCCGACGACCCGAGCTCGCTTCTCTGACATGACCGCTCGCGCCCTCCCCCGCCTGGAGGCCGACTGCTCGCAGTGCTTCGGCCTCTGCTGCGTGGCGCTGCCCTTCGCGCGGTCGGCCGACTTCCCGGTCGACAAGGCGGGCGGCGAGCCGTGCCGCAACCTGCTCGCCGACCACCGCTGCGGCATCCACGACCGGCTCCTCGAGGGCGGCTGGCGCGGGTGCGTGACCTTCGACTGCTTCGGTGCGGGCCAGCAGGTGTCGCAGGTGACGTTCGGCGGCGTCTCGTGGCGCGAGGCGCCTGCCACGGCTCCGACGATGTATGCCGTCCTGCCCCTCGTGCGGCAGCTGCACGAGATGCTCGCCCACCTCCTCGAGGCCGCCGCGCTCGAGCCCGACCCCGACACCGCCACCGCGCTGGACGAGCTCGTCGACGAGGTGGGAGCCGCCGCCGCAGCCGACGCCGACCCCCTCCTGGCCGTCGACCTCGTCGCGCTCCGCGGGCGGGTGGGCGACCTGCTGCGGAGCGTGAGCGCGACGGTGCGGGAGAGGCATCGGCGGCGTGACGGCATACGCGGGCGGTCCCGACACGCGCGGCGCGTCGGCCCCGGCGCCGACCTCGTGGGCGCCGACCTGCGCGGGCTCGACCTGCGGGCGACGGACCTCCGCGGCGCGCTGCTCATCGCCGCGGACCTGCGGGGCGCCGACCTGCGGTGGGCCGACCTGCTCGGCGCCGACCTGCGCGACGCGGACCTTCGGGGCGCGGTCGTCGACGGGGCGCTCTTCGTCACCCGGCCGCAGCTGGCGGCTGCGCGCACCTGAGGGCGAGGCGCTGACTGCGCAATTGGCGCATTCAGTCGCGCCGCGAGCGGCGAGACCGCACAATCGAGCCACAGTCACCATCGTGACCGCCCGTCCCGTCGAGCACCGGAGCCGACCGTGCGCCGAGCCAGAGCAGCAGCTGCCGCCGCGCTGCCGGCCGCCCTCGTCCTGGCACTGACGGCAGCCCTGACCGCCTGCACCACAGGCAAGCCCGGCGTCGAGCTGAGCCAGGTGGCGGGATCGGCCGTCACCGGGACGCCCGTGCCCACCCAGACCGTCACGGTGACCGAGATCGACACGCGCACCGTCACCGCGACGACCACCGTGGTGCAGACGACGACCGCGACCGTCGTGGCCACGCCGACCGTCACCGTCACCGCGCTGCCGCGCCCGAGCCTCACCTCGAGCAGCGTCTTCAACCGCACGACGGCCCTCGCCGACTACGCCAACCTCGTCAACGACGTGCGCGTGCTCGACCGGATCCCGTTGTCGGGCAATGCCGCCGCCGTGCAGCTCGACGCGATGACCCAGCACCTGGCGCGGCTCGGCGCCAACGGGCCCCCGCCGGGGCTCGACGCGCCCAGCTACTACGGCCGGCTCTTCTCGCTCGGGCTCTTCGCCCGCGCCGGTGCCGACGAGGCCGCGGCCGGCTCGCCCGTCGCGACGAGCCGCTACTCCGTCGTGCGCCAGGAGACCGGCGTGCTGCTCTCCCTCGTCAACGGCGCCCTCTCGACGACGTTCACGCTGCCGCCACCCGTGCCGCGGGCGACGCCGACTCCCTGACGGTCAGCGCCGGGGCGGCGGCGGCTCGGCGTGCACGTGACGGTTCAGCCGCGAGTGCGACTTCGGCGCGGGCACGCGCGACCAGATCGCCCGTTGCAGCGCCAGGGTGATCCAGCCGGCGAGCGCCATGCCGATGATGTTGACGACGAGCTGCAGCCCGCTCCCCCGCACCTCACCCCACGCACCGAACGCGAGGCCGAGCGCGACGTTGCCCGCCGCCGGGATCGTCGTCACCGAGATGAAGACGCCACTCAGTCCGGTGACCCGGGCCGACGTCAGCGACAGCACGCCCGCGGCCGCGGCGAGCACGGCGACGATGAACGACCACTTGTCCGGCGTGTAGATGAAGGCCGTCGCGGGCCGCTCGCCGGTGATGTCCTGGAGAGTCACCCAGCCCAGCGCCCGACCCACGAGCGCAGCCACGCACGTGACCGCGATCGCCACGGCGAACCCCACAGCGAGGGCCCGCGCCGCCACGGCCAGCAGCAGGGGCCGGCGACGCACCAGGGCGACCCCGAGCGCCGCGACGGCACCGAACTCGGGGCCGAGCACCATCGCGCCGATGACGAGGATCTGGGTGTCGAGCACGATGGCGATTCCGGCGATGAGGGTCGCGAGGGACATGAAGGAGAGGAAGGTCCAGTTCAGCTCGCTCTCCTCGTAGGAGCGCTGGGCGACCTCGGCCCACACCACGGCGTCGGCGCTGCTGCCGGGCGTCTCCTCGTCGGCCTCGAAGCCGGCCCGCGAGACCCACGTGCTGACGGGCTCGAGCTGCAGCGTGCCGCCCTCGTGGACGCCGAGGTCGCGCAGGCTCTCGACGATCGCGTTGACGCCCTCGCGGGCGACGTCGGCGTGCACGACGTCACCGACCGGACGCACGGCCGCACCGCGCAGCACCGACAGGGTGCTGACTGCCGACGAGTCCGACAGGACCCGGGTCACCTCCTCGGTGAGGTCGCTCGGGATCGTCGCGGTCAGTCGGAGCATGCGCGCCAGTCTGCCGTCGGCGCGCCTCGATTGACAGGATGCCGGGAGCGACACGACAGTGACATCTGAACAGTCGTTCAGATGAGGTGGGAGACCCCATGAGCACGGCCGACGTCATGGCCGCCGACGAGCTGGCCCGGGTGACCAGCGTCTTCAAGCTGCTCGGAGACCCGACCCGGGCCCGCCTCCTCTACGCCCTCCTCGAGGCCGGCGAGCTGTGCGTGTGCGACCTCGCCGCGGCCACCGGCACCGCCGAGACCACCGTCTCGCAGGCCCTCCGCCTGCTGCGTGCCTCCGCCGTCGTCACCGGCCGGCGCGAGGGCCGCAACATCTACTACCGACTGAGCGACGCGCACGTGCGCCTGCTCCTCGACGTCACCCGTGAGCACGCTCTCCACGACGGGAGCGCGAGGCCGTGAGCCACGACCACGGGTCCCACGGGTCCTTCGCAGCGCACGCCGGCGGCCGGCACCGGTGGCGGCTCGCCGTCGCGTTCTGCCTCGTCGGGGCGTTCTTCGTCGTCGAGCTCGTCACCGGCCTGCTCTCCGGCTCGCTGGCCCTGCTCTCCGACGCCGGCCACATGGCCGCCGACGTCGTCACCCTCGGGGCTGCGCTCGTCGCCACCCGCATCGCCACCCGCGCCGACACCACCGGTCGCCGCACGTTCGGGTCCTACCGCGCCGAGGTGTTCGCCTCGGGCCTGGCCGTGCTGCTCATGCTCGGCGTGGCCATTTACATCGTCGTCGAGGCGGTGGGCCGCATCGGCTCGCCGGCCACCGTCGCCTCCGGCACGATGCTCGCGGTCGGCGCCCTCGGCCTCGTGGTCAACGTCGTCTCGTTGCTGCTGCTCCGCGGCGGCGTCGGCGAGAGCCTCAACGTCAAGGGCGCCTACCTCGAGGTGGTCGCCGACACCGTCGGCTCGCTCGGGGTCATCGTCGCGGCCCTGCTGGTCGGCGCGACCGGCAGCGCCTGGTGGGACACCGTCGTCGCGCTCGCCATCGCGGTCTTCGTCGCCGTGCGCGCGGTCGGCCTCGGCCGCGAGGTCGTCGCCGTGCTCGGGCAGCACGCACCCTCCGGCATGGAGCCGACCGAGGTCCTCCGCGCGCTGTGCGACGTGCCCGGCGTCACCGAGGTGCACGACCTCCACGTGTGGACCCTCACCTCCGGCATGGACGTCGCCACCGCACACCTCGTCACCTCGCGACCCGACGCCGGGCCGGAGGTGCTCGAGGCCGCGAGCCGGATGCTGCGCGAGCGCTTCCAGGTCGCCCACGCGACGCTGCAGATCGAGACCACCGACCGCAGCCAGTGTCAGGGGGCCGACTGGTGAGCGCCGGTGACGCCCCGGGCAGCCAGACTCCTTGACGCCGGATGTGCAGGACGACAGGGTGACCAACCGTGACACTCCGGACCGAGTCCTCCCCCCTGCTCCGCGCGCGCCTCGCCGCCGGCACCGCCTTCTTCGTCCAGGGCCTGCTCTTCATCTCGCTGACGACGCGGCTGCCGCAGATCCAGGAGAAGTGGGGCCTCGACGAGCTCGCCGTGAGCGGGCTGCTGCTCATGGTCGTGCTCCTGGCGGGCGCCGGCTCCGTCGTGGCCGAGGTCGTCGCGGCACGCTCGTCGAGTGCCGCCGTCGTGCGCACCGGCCTCGTCGCCGCCACCGTCGGGTTCGCGGTGCTGCTGCTGGCGCCCGCGTTCTGGGTCTTCGTCGCGGGCCTCGCCGTCTACGGTCTTGCGCTCGGTCTCGTCGACGCCTCGTCGAACATGCAGGCGGTCACCGTCGAGCACCTCTACCGTCGCCCGATCCTGCCGTCGTTCCACGCGTTCTGGACCGCCGGCGGCATCCTCGGCACCCTCGTCACGCTCGCGACCGTGAACGTCGACCTCGGCCCGGGCCTGCTGCCCCTGCTCGTGCTGCCGCTGGCCGCCCTGGCGGCGCCCTTCGTGCGCCGCGACCGGCTGGCGCGGTCCGACGCGGCGATCGACGTGCCGTGGCGACGCATCGCGCTGCTCGGACTCGCGATGGTGCTCTTCTACATGGTCGACACCGCCGCGACGACGTGGGGCCCGGTCTACCTCAAGGGCGCTTTGGGTGCCCCGAGCGGCCTCACCGCGCTCGCGACGCTGCCCTACCTCGTCGCGACGCTCCTCGCCCGCGCGGTCGGCGACGGCCTCGTCGACCGGCACGGCGCCGTGTGGCTGCTGCGCGTCAGCGGCGTGGTCGCGGCGGCCTCGCTGGCCGTCATCGTCTTCGCGCCGACGTGGCCCGTCGCGGTCGCCGGCTTCACGGTGCTCGGCGGGGCCGTCGCGACGATCGCGCCGCTCAGCTTCTCCGCAGCGGGCGCGATCGCCGGCGGCGAGGACGACTCGGCCGGCGAGCGCATCGACCGCACCGACCAGGTCGTGGCCCGCTTCAACCAGTTCAACTACGTCGGCGCGCTGCTCGGGGCCGTGCTCACCGGCGCGGTGGGTTCCGACGACCTGCGCCTCGGCTTCGCGGTGCCGATGGTCCTCGTGCTCGGCATCATCCCCCTCGCGTCGCAGTTCGCGATCATCCGCCGGCGCGGCGTGCCGGTCGAGACGCACTGAGCTCCTCGAGCACCTGCCGCAGCACGGCGAGCGCCGGGCCGATCTGCTCCTCGCGTATGCCGCCGACGCCGAACGCGAGCCCGTGGCGGACCGGCTGCTCGAGATGCCTCGGCGACAGCGGGTCGACGAAGACGCCTGCGGCGAGGGCCCGGTCGGCGACCGCGATGTCGTCGAGCCGGGGATCGCGCAGGAAGGTGCAGACGTGCAGCCCGGCGGCCGAGGGGACGACCTCGAGCCGGTCGCCGAGGGCGGCCAGGCCGCGCAGCAGCTCGTCGCGGCGGGCCCGGTACACCTTCGTCGCGCGCTTCACGTGCGCGGCGTGGTGGCCCTCGGCGAGGAAGTCGGCGAGGGCGCGCTGCGTCACCGCGTCGCCGTCCCACATCGTCACGCGCTTCGCCTCGCGCAGGGCGGGCGTGAGCGAGCTGGGCGCGATCGCGTAGCCCACGCGCAGGCCGGGCAGCAGCGACTTCGAGAACGAGCCGACGTAGACGACGCGACCGTCGCGGTCGAGGCTCTGGAGGGGCTCGAGGGGCCGGTCGGCGAAGCGGAACTCGCTGTCGTAGTCGTCCTCGACGACCACGGCGTCATGCCGGACCGCCCACTCCAGCAGGGCGATCCGCCGGGCCCGTGACATCGCGACCCCCGTGGGGTGCTGGTGCGACGGGGTGACGTAGACGAGCCGCGCCCCGTCGGGCAGCGCCCCGACGACGATGCCCTCGCCGTCCACGGGCACCCCGCGCACGGTCGCACGGTGCGTGGCGAAGAGACGCGCTGCCGCCGAGTAGCCCGGGTCCTCGACCGCGACGACGTCGCCCGGCTCGAGGAGCACCCGGGCGACGAGGTCCAGCGCCTGCTGGGCGCCCGCTGTCGTCACCACGTCGTCGGCGGAGGCGACCACGGAACGCGACACCCCGGCATACCTCGCGATCTCGGCCTCGAGGCGGCTGGCGCCGCGCTCGTCGTAGGTGTCGGGGGCGAGCCGTCCGCGTCGCAGGGTGCCGCTGACGATGCGCCGCCACGTCGCGAGCGGGAAGAGGGCGCCGTCGGGCACGCCGACGGAGAAGTCGTGTGGCGCGTCGCCCGGCACCCGTGGCGGGGCGGACGGCGAGCGCCAGGCAGACGAGG
>CBHRRQ010000031.1:0-23612 GCA_966081555.1 uncultured Terrabacter sp. | reverse complement strand
CGTTCGAGTTCTACTGCGAGGACCAGCCCGACCAGTACGCCGCCAAGGAGGCCGTGCGCCGCGCGGTCACCTGGTCGACCGAGCAGGGCGTCGTCCACGCGGCCGCCGCCGGCAACTCGGCCCGCGACCTCGCGAACAAGTCGTCGTTCAAGGACACGACGAGCCCCGACGACCAGCCGGCCTCCGGCCAGGTCAGCCGCACGCTCAACAGCGGCTGCGAGGACATCCCCACCGAGCTCGACGGCGTCGTCACGGTGAGCTCGCTCCAGAGCAACCCGCTCGGCTCGCAGACGAGCCGCCTGTCGAGCTTCAGCAACCGCGGCCTCGGCAAGATCGACGTCGCCGCCCCCGGCTCGACGATCCTGTCGACGATCGTGCGCGACAACGGCTACGGCACGAAGAGCGGCACGTCGATGGCGTCGCCGCACGTCGCGGGTGTGCTCGCCCTCATGAAGTCGGTCCACCCGACCTGGACGCCGGCACAGATGATCGAGAAGCTGCGCGAGCAGGCCGACGACAAGGCCTGCAGCCCCGCGACCGGTGGTCCGGTGTGCGTGGGCCCGGTCGAGGACAACAGCTACTTCGGTGAGGGCATCGTCGACGCCCTCGACGCCGTGAGCTGACCAGCCCCACCCTGCTCCATCAGCCGAACGCCGTGTTCGGTCTCGAACTCAGTGTCACAACACGGTTTTCGAGACCGAACGCCGCGTTCGCGCGTGTCACGCAGTGGTGGCGGGACGCGAGCGGAGGTCGCGGACGGTGCGGACGAGGAGCACCAGGGCGACGAGCTGGCTCACCGCCACCACGACGACGAGAGCCGTGAGCGAGCGGTCGTAGAGCCACCCGGCGACGAGCCCGCCGACGATCGCGAACGCCCCCTGCACGCCCGCGAAGACGCCGTATGCCGTTGCCCTCCGAGGTGCCGCCACCACCTCCGCGACGAGCGCCTTCACCGTCGAGTCCTGCACCCCGTAGGCGAGCGCCCACACGGCGACCCCGAGCAGCGCGACCCAGAGCCGGCCCGTGAGCGCCAGCGGCGGCACGAGCGCGACGAGCACCGGCACGAGGTAGAGCACCGCGCCGCCACGCCGGTCGTAGACGAGACCCACCCCCAGGGCGGCGAGCGCCTCGACGGCCATCGCGCCGGCATACACGAGAGGAACGGCGGCGACGGCGACGAGGCCGGCGACGGTGAGGTGGTAGCCGATGATCCCGAACGTGACGAGCCCGCCCGTCGTGAGGCCGGCGGCGAGCGCGTAGCCGAAGAACTCGCGCGGCAGGCCCGCTCCGACGGCGTCGGCGAACCAGCCCCGGATGCCACCCGGTCCGGCCTGAACCGGCTGCCCGGCCGTGGATTCCGCGCTGACCGGCCCAGCAGGGGTTGCCGGGTGGTCCTCGTCGTAGACGGACGGGTCGGGCACCCGCGAGCGGATGACGGCGAGCAGCAGCATCGCCGCGACACCGGGGACGGCGAGCACCGCCATGCCGGGCCAGATCGCGCCGACCGCCCCGATGACGGCGGCGACGAGCAGCGGCCCGGCGAAGGCGCCGACCTGGTCGAGCGCCTTGTGCACGCCGAAGCCGCGACCGCGGCCCACGGCCGACGCGACGTGCGCGAGCAGGGCCGACTTCGACGGGCTGCGCACGGCCTTGCCGGAACGCTCGAGCAGGATGAGGACGGCGGCCAGGACCAGCCCCGCTCCCCCGACGAACGGCGTGACCGCGAGGAGCGGCACGCAGACGGCGGTCAGGCCGTAGCCGATGATCGTCAGGCCCCAGTAGCGACCGGTGCGGTCGGCCAGCGGGCCGAAGACGAGCCGCAGCACGAGCGCCATCGCCTCACCGGCACCCGTCACGAGGCCCACGACGACGGCGCTCGCGCCGAGGGAGGCGAGCAGCGGCCCGTACATCGAGCGGGCACCCTCGTAGACCATGTCGGCGGCGAGGCTGACGAAGCCGAACCACCACACGACCCGCCACGCCGACCAGCGCCCGCCGACGGTCGTGGCCGCGCTGGTCCCGGTCTCCGTCGGGCGGGGTTCGCTCATGCGGGGCAACGTAGCAACCGCGCCTGCGAGTGCGGGCCTAGCCTGATGCTGTGAGCAACCCCGACCGCCACCCCACCGAGGTCGTCTGCGGCGAGGACGTCCCCGCCGCCGCGAGCCCAGCGTCCGCACCCGCCGCGGCCGTCGTGCTGCCCTACCGGGAGGTGCCGCTCGGCGGACCACGCGCGATGCCCGTACGCCGCAGCCTCCCCCAGCGCGAGCGCTCGCTCATCGGGGCGTGGTGCTTCGTCGACCATTACGGGCCCGACGACGTGTCGCAGACCGGTGGCATGGCCGTGCCCGGCCACCCGCACACCGGGCTGCAGACCGTCTCGTGGCTCTTCACGGGCGAGGTCGAGCACCGCGACACCACCGGGGCCCACGCGTTCGTGCGTCCGGGCGAGCTCAACATCATGACCGCCGGCAAGGGCATCGCCCACTCCGAGTACTCCACGCCCGGCACGACCGTGCTGCACGGCGCGCAGCTGTGGGTGGCCCTGCCCGAGGCCGACCGCTTCGCCGCCCCTGGCTTCGAGCACTACGCGCCGCCGGTCACCGAGCTCGACGCGGCGCGGGTGCTCGTCTTCCTCGGCACCCTCTTCGGCCAGACGTCGCCCGTGACGATGTTCTCCGACCTCGTCGGCGCCGAGGTGACTCTCGAGCCCGGGCGGTCGCTCACGATCACGGTCGACCCCGGTCACGAGCACGGGTTGCTCTGCGACACAGGGCTGCTCACTGTCGGGGACGCAACTGCCAAGCCCGGCGAGATCCTCTTCCAGGCGACCGGCGCCGGGCAGGTCACCGTCGAGGCCGGCACCGACGAGCCGGCCCGCTTCCTCGTCCTCGGCGGCGCGCCCTTCGGCGAGCAGATCGTCATGTGGTGGAACTTCATCGGCCGCAGCCACGACGAGGTCGTCGGGTTCCGGGAGCAGTGGCAGCGCGCCCGCGAGGTGAGCGGCGACGCGCAGGGCGGCGAGACGGCATACGGCATCTTCCCCACCGAGTGGGAGCACACCCTGCCCGCGCCCGGACTGCCGAACCTGCGCCTGCGCTCCCGCGGCTGACCCGTCGGAAACCGGGCACTCGACCTGGCCGTCCAGTCGAGTGGGCACTTTTGCCGACGGGTTTGGAGGGCGGCGCCCAGCAGGAGAAGGATGGCGACCATGCGCGCTACGACGATCCACGCTGCCGGCGACATCCGACTCTCGGAGGTGCCCGACCCCACCATCGAGGCCGCGACCGACGCCATCGTGCGCGTCACGGCCGGCTGCATCTGCGGCTCCGACCTGTGGCCCTACCGCGGCGAGAACCCGATCCGTGAGGGCTCGACCATCGGGCACGAGGCCGTGGGCGTCGTCGAGGCGGTCGGCTCAGAGGTCAAGGACTTCCGCCCGGGCGACTTCGTCGTCATCCCGTTCTGCCACTGCGACAACACGTGCCCCGACTGCCTGGCCGGCGTGCAGTCCGCCTGCCCGAACGCCGACGGCACCTCGAGCGGCCAGGCCGAGCTGACCCGCGTCACGCAGGCCGACGGCAGCCTCGTCAAGACCGACGGCATGCCTGACGACGCCCTCGTGCCGTCGCTGCTCGCCCTCACCGACGTCATGGCCACGGGCTGGCACGCGGCCGTCGCGGCCGGCGTGCGCGAGGGCTCGACCGCCGTCGTCGTCGGCGACGGGGCGGTCGGCCTCTGCGGCGTCATCGCCGCCCAGCAGCTCGGTGCCGAGCGCATCGTCGCGATGTCGCGCCACGAGCCGCGCCAGGCGCTGGCCCGCCGCTTCGGCGCGACCCACGTCATCGCCGAGCGCGGCGACGACGCCGTCGCGGCCGTCATGGAGCTGACCGGCGGCATCGGCGCCGACGCGGTGCTCGAGTGCGTGGGCACCCACCAGGCGATGGACACCGCCTTCCACGTCGCCCGCGCCGGCTCGACCGTCGGCTTCGTCGGCGTGCCGCACGGGGTCGAGCTGCCGCTGCGCCGGATGTTCGTGCGCAACATCGGCCTCGCGGGCGGCATCGCGCCGGTGCGCCGCTACCTGCCCGACCTCATGGAGCGGGTCCTCGACGGCCGCATCGACCCGGGCCTCGTCTTCGACCTCGAGCTGCCGCTCGACGAGGTCGCGGAGGGCTACCGCGCCATGGACGAGCGCCGCGCGATCAAGGTCCTCCTGCGCCCCTGACCGACCCCGCCGACCGGGAGGGCGGTTCGTCGCGCTCTCCCGATCGGGTATGCCGTCCGAGTGACCCACGCACGCCTCATCGACACCGCCGCGCCCAGCGCTCCCCGCGGCGTGGTGCTCGTGCTGCACGGCGGCGCCGCCCGGCGCAGGCCGAGGCGGGTCAGCCCCACCCAACTGTCGGTGCTGCGCATGGTGCCGATCGCGGCGCGCATCGCCCACGCCGCCAGGGGCGAGCTCGCGGTGCTTCGGCTGCTCAACTCGACCCGCGGCTGGGACGCTCACCACACACCGGTCGACGACGTGCGGTGGGCGCTGCGCGAGGTGGCCGGACGCTTCGGCCGAGAGCTGCCCGTGGGCCTCGTCGGCCACTCCCTCGGAGGTCGCGCGGCCCTGCTCGCCGCGGCCGAGCGGCCCGTCGTGAGCGCGGTCGCCCTCAACCCGTGGGTCTACCCGCACGAGGGACACCTCGACCTCACCGGTCGACGGGTGCTGCTCGTCCACGGCGACGACGACCGCGTGGCGCGGCCGACGAACTCGGCCGCGGTCGCCCGTGACCTGGCCCGCACCGCCCGGGTCGGCTACGTCACCGTCGAGGGCGGCCGGCACGCGATGCTGCGCCGGCACCACGTCTTCGACGGCCTCGCCGCCGGCTTCACGACCGCGACCTTGCTCGGCCGGCGGCCCGAGGGGCCCGGGGCCGACGCCGTGGTCAAGGCGCTCGCCGGGGAGCAGTGGCTCGACGTCTGAGCCCGATTCGTCCGTCTTGGTAGGTTGTTGACGCGTTCATCCCGTAACGCGGTGCTTACTTTGCAGTCACCCCATTCGCGCAATACAGTCGACGCATCCCTCCGCGACCGGTCCGGAACTAGGTGAGGACCTGGATTGGCCCCGAGATTTGCGTCCGTCGATGACTACATCGCGTCCTATCCAGAGGAGACGCGCAGTCAGCTCGCCGGTGTGCGGCGGACCATCCAGGAGGCCGCTCCCCATGCGGCCGAGAAGATCAGCTACGGGATGGCGACCTTCACGGTCGACGGCAAGCCGCTGATCTACTACGCCGGCTGGAAGAACCACGTGGGCCTCTACCCGGTGCCGACGGGCGACCCTGAGTTCGAGGACGCCATCGGTCCCTACCGGCGGGCCAAGGACACGGTGCGCTTCCCGATCAGCCGGCCGGTCCCCCTCGAGCTCGTCTCCGAGATCACCGAGCTGTGCCTCAAGCGCCGGGCCGCGATCGCCGAGGCCTCCGAGAGCTGACTCAGCCCCCGACGACCGGGGTGAAACGCAGGGTCACGACCTGGAACGGGCGCAGGTCGAGCGCCACCCGCCCCGCGCCGGCCCGGCCGTCGCGGTCGCTGAGCGCCCGGCGCCCGTCGAGCACCGCCGAGTCCTCCTCGAGCAGGTCGACCTCGGTGACGGTCGACCACTCGAAGCCGGTGCTCACGTCGGATCGTGCGCGACCGCCGCGGGACTCGTAGAGCCGCACCACGACGTCGCCGCTGCCGTCCTCGGCGAGCTTGACCGCCTCGACGACGACGGCAGGGTCGTCCACGGCGACGACCGGGCCGACGGAACGGCCCTCGGCCACGGCCGAACCCAGCGCTCCGAGCAGCGGGAGGTGGACGGCATACCCGTGCTCGATCGCCTCCGCGACATCGGCGCCGGGCACGATGCCGAAGCGGATGACCTGCTCACCGACCTCGTCGGAGCTGTCGGTCGCCGGGTCGGGGAAGGACGGCGAGCGCAGCAGCGTCAGCCGCATCGTTGTCACGGGCTCGCCGGCGTCGGTGACGGATCGGCGGACCGCGTGGCCGTAGGTCGCCTCGTTGACGAGGGCCACGCCCCAGCCCTCCTCGCCGACGTGCAGCCACCGGTGGGCGACCATCTCGTGCCGCGCGGACTCCCACGAGGTGTTCTCGTGGGTGGGCCGGCGCAGGTGCCCGAACTGGATGTCGGCACTGCTGTGCGGTGCGAGCACCGACACGGGCACGTATGCCGCCAGGGCGCGCTCACACTCACGCCAGTCGACCCGAACCTCGACGTCGACCCGCGGCGAGTCGGCCGTGACCGTCGTGCGCTGCACGAAGGTCGAGCGACCCACGGTGCCGCGAGCCTCCACGACGGCGCGCAGGGCGCAGCTCTCGACGACCGACACCTCGACGTCGACGGGTGAGGTCCACGTGCGGCTGTGCGGCTTGTCGATGTCCCAGGCGTCCCACATCGCCGGCACGTCGGGGTGCAGCCGCAGCTCCGCGGCGCGGGCGCCCGCCGGCATGACGGAGCGGTCGGCGTGGCGGCGGTCGACGAGTGACTCGATCGACCCGTCCGCCGAGATCGCCACGGAGACAAGGCCGTTGGTGAGGGCGAGGCCGTCCACCGCCACCGGGTGGGCGGGCATCTCGACGACGACCCCGCCCACCGACAGCGCGGGTACGTCGACGAGCACCGGACCGGGACCGGCGACGACCACCTCGCGCCGCGCGTACGGACCGGCATTGAGCAGGCCGCCTGCCGGTGCGAGGAGCGCCAGCGCCTCGCCGACAAGAACCCGCAGCTCGCCCATGAGCCGCTCGAAGTCGTCGCGTGCCTCGCGGTGCACCCACGCGATGGCACTCCCGGGGAGGATGTCGTGGAACTGCAGGAGCAGCAGGCGCTCCCACACGAGGCGGAGCCGCTCGGCCGGCCACTCCCCCAGGCCGCGCAGGGGGACGAGGGTCCACGCCAGCTCGGCCTGGCGCAGCAGTGCCTCGCAGCCCCGGTTGCCGACCTTCATCGCGCGCTGGCTCGTCAGGGTGCCGCGGTGCAGCTCGAGATACAGCTCGCCAACCCAGGTGGGCGCGCGGTCGGCGTACTCCTCGCGCACGCCGTCGAAGAAGGACTGGGCCGTGCCGACCTGGACCGCGGGCGAGCCCTCGAGCGAGCGCAGCCTCCGGGCCCGCTCGAGCATCTCGCGCTCGGGGCCGCCGCCACCGTCGCCGAAGCCGAAGGGGATCAACGCTCGCCGCGAGCGCCCCTTGTCGAGGTGCTGGCGAGCGGACCGGTGCACGTCGGCGCCGCCGAGCTTGCTCTCGTAGGTGTCGGCGGGCGGGAAGTGCGTGAGGATGCGGGTGCCGTCGATGCCCTCCCACCAGAAGGTGTGGTGCGGGAAGGTGTTGGTGTCGTTCCAGCTCAGCTTCTGCGTGAGGAACCACTCGGCGCCGGCCAGCCGGGCGATTTGCGGGTAGGCCGCGGAGTAGCCGAACGAGTCGGGCAGCCAGACGCCGCGGCAGCGGACGCCGAGCTCGCGCTCGAAGAAGCGCTGCCCGTGCAGCAGCTGGCGCACGAGGGACTCACCGCTCGGCATGACGCCGTCGGCCTCGACCCACTGGCCGCCGACGGGCTCCCAGGTGCCGGCCGCCACGGCGTCCGTGATGCGCTGCCAGATGGCGGGCTGCCGCTCCTTCATCCACGCGTACTGCTGGGCCGACGAGCAGGCGAAGACGAGCTCGGGGTAGTCGGCGGCGAGCGCCGTGACGTTGGCGAAGGTGCGCGCGCACTTGCGCACCGTCTGGCGCACCGGCCAGAGCCAGGCGGAGTCGATGTGCGCGTGGCCGACGCCGGTGAGCCGCTGCGCGCTCGTGACCGCCGGCGCCGCGAGCACGTCGGCGAGAGCCGCGCGGGCCGCCATGGCCGTCGCGCGCACGTCGTGGACGTCGAGGACCGCGAGCGCGTCGTCGAGCGCGGCCGTCACCTCGAGTCGGCGGGCGTCGCGCTCGGGCAGCTCTGTGGCGAGGTCGACGAGCACGTCGAGGTCCATCGCGAGCCCGAAGACCTCCGGCTCGAAGACGGCGACCTCGACGTGGCCGAGGGCGTAGCGCGGCTCGGCACCGGCCGTCGTCACCTCGCCGAGCACGGTCGGGCGGAACCCGTGCTCCATGACGGCGGGGTTGCCCGCGGCCTCGAGGTAGAGGTGGATCGGCTCGCCGCCACGCGCCTGCGGCGTGACCCGGTGCCACCGGTTCATCGGGTGGATGCCCTTGAGCGGCGCGCCCTCGGCGTCGTGGAGCAGTCCCTCGGCCTGGAACCCCGGCCCCTCGCCGCGGAAGCCGAGGTCGACGACGACCTCGACGCACTCCCCGGCGAACGCCTCGGGCACGGCGCCGGTGATCTCGAACCACCACGTCGACCACGGCTCGCCCCACGGCGTGCCCGGCCCGACCGGCTCGAACCGGCCGGCGGCGGCTGCGGCCATCGCGTCCGCGACGGGCACCGGCTCCCCCGGCACGTGCCACGCGGACGTCGTGAGCGGCGTCCGGTCGCGGTGGACCGCCGGGGTCAGGTGCTCGGCGAGCACGCGGCGGGCACGGCGAAGGACGTGGGCGCTGTCGTCGAACACCCCCCGACCCTAGCCACGCGGCATACGGGCCGGGCGGCTCAACGAGCGCGGGTCAGGAGGGCGACGACTCGATGACCGACAGGACGTTGCCGGCCGGGTCGGTGAACCACGCGATGAGCGGACCGCCCTTGCGGAAGACGCCCTTCTCGTCGGTCTCGGTGGGCGTGCCCTCGTACCGCTCGAACGTGACGCCGCGCGACGTCAGCTCGTCGACCGCCGCTTCGACGTCGTCGACCGGGAAGTTGAGCACCGTGAAGGTCGCGGGCTCGTGTTTCGGCTTCGGGTAGACGATGACGGGCCGGTCGCCGGCGAGGTGGAGCGTGAGGATGCCGTTCTCCTCCGTGACCGTGAGGCCGAGCGTGTCGGCGTAGAAGGCCCGCGCGGCGGGGATGTCGTCGACGGAGAACCCGCCGAACGCCTTGGAGCTCTCGAGCACGAGGTGCGCCTTCCTCTGGTCGGCCGGGCGGGTCGTAGCGACTCGTGGCGACTCGAAGCGGCCGCGGGGTCGGGTCGCTACCCCTTCAGGTCACGATCATGTCATGTGACCCCGCTCACAGTGGTCCGAGCGTAAAGCGCGGGTAAAGCAGGCGAAAACGGACGTTCAACGATCTTTCCGGCGAGTCTCCGTTACCTCAACGTGACTTTTGCCCGTGGAGTCGTCTACTCTTCCGAGGGTCCGGCCACCTGGTCGGGCGCTCAAGAGGTGGACCGCCTAGTCCTGTCACCGCCTCTCGGGCGAGAGCAAACCTTGTGACAGGAGCGGAGGAACCACACGTTTCTCCGGGCGTCCGGCGCCACGACTCCGGACGTCCTTGGGGTGAAGTACCCGCCCGGATCGCGACTCGTCGCGCACCGGGTGGGAGCCGGGCACCTTTCCGCCCGAACCCGACAGCTAACTTCGTAGGCGCGGAGAGGTACACGCGTGAACAACGAGATGAACCGCGGCCGCCACCGTGCGCCTGGCCGTCACAACCCCCTGAACGAGCTCAAGCTCCTCGCTCGCGAGACGGCGCAGCCGGCCATGAAGGGCGCCGCGTTCGTCGCGGCCACCGGTGGCCTCGTCGCCTCGTTCGCGAACCCCGCGAGCGCTGAGCCGCTGTCCGCCACGTCCGCCGGCGCTGCCGCCGTCGGCCCGACCACCGGCGCCGTCCCCGCCGCCGCGACCGCCCTGGCGAAGATCGGCTACGCGCCGGCTGCGCAGAAGGCCGTCACCCAGCGCGCCACGGCCCCGAAGCCGCGCGTCATCGAGGACATCCAGGTCAAGACCGAGCGCGCCGCCGCCAAGGCTGCCGCCGCGAAGGCCGCCGCCGAGCGCAAGGCAGCCGCCGCGCGCGCCTCGCGTGACCTCACCCGCCGCACGCTGACGTCGACGACGTCGACGACGAAGTCGGTCAGCAACGGCTCCGTCCCGAGCGCCTCCTCCGGCATGCGCTCCTCCTACAACTGGGCCACCCAGGGCCAGTGCACCTGGGGCGCGCTCGCCAAGTGGCACGCGTCCGAGGGCTACTACCCCGGTGGCTGGACCGGCAACGCCATGGAGTGGGCCTCCGGCGCCGCGAACGCGGGCTACACCGTGACCGGCACGCCGCGCACCCGCTCGATCCTCGTGATGCAGCCCGGCGTGCACGGCTCCTCGAGCGTCGGCCACGTCGCCTGGGTCACCGCCGTCAACGGCAACGAGGTCACCATCATCGAGATGAACGCCCTCGCCGGCCCGTACAACTACAACACCCGCACCCTCACCGACGGTCCGGGCATGAAGTACATCTACGCGCCGTGACCCACGCGTTGACCCACTCGGTCTGAGCGCTGCTCGCGAAGGGGAGGATGCCTTGGCATCCTCCCCTTCGTCGTGCCCCGCTCGAGCCTTGAGCGTTCCGCTCGTCACATCGGGCGAGGATGGGGAATGACGGGCGTGCTGTCCGACTTGTCGCCTAGGTGGTTGAAGGCTCCACCGTCCTGCGGGAGCGAGCCGTCGACCGTCGACGAACCTCCACCCGACCACCGTCACCGACAGTGAGGAGCAGGCCTGTGTCCACGGCCTTCGAGACCATCCGCATCGGTCGCTGGGACCTTCCCCAGCGCTTCGTCATGGCGCCGCTGACGCGCAACCGCGCCGGCGCCGGCCAGGCACCGACCGAGCTCAACGCCGAGTACTACGGCCAGCGCGCGAGCGCCGGCCTCATCATCACCGAGGGCACCCAGCCCAGCGCCGTCGGCCAGGGCTACCTCGACACCCCCGGCATGCACTCCGACGAGCAGGTCGCCGGCTGGCGCCTCGTCGCCGACGCCGTGCACCAGGGCGGCGGCCACGTCGTCGTCCAGCTCATGCACGCCGGGCGCGTCGCGCACCCCGACAACAAGGCGGGCCTCGAGAGCGTCGCCCCGAGCGCGATCGCGGCGCCCGGCTCGATCGTGACCCCGTCGGGCGAGCAGCCGTATGCCGTCCCGCGGGCCCTCGAGACGGACGAGATCCCCGCGCTCGTGGCCGAGTACGTCCACGCGGCGCGGCAGGCCATCGCGGCCGGCCTCGACGGTGTCGAGGTGCACGCCGCCAACGGCTACCTCCCGCACCAGTTCCTCGCCCCGTCGAGCAACCAGCGCTCCGACGCGTACGGCGGCTCGCCCGAGAACCGGGCTCGCCTCACGATCGAGATCACGAAGGCCGTCGCCGAGGCCATCGGCGCCGACCGCGTCGGCATCCGCGTCTCGCCCGCGCACAACATCCAGGGCGTGCTCGAGGAGGACGAGCTGGAGACGGCCGCGACGTACGAGGCGCTCGTCGAGGGCATCGCACCGCTCGGCCTCGCCTACCTCAGCATCCTCGGCGACCCCGAGTCCGACCTCGTGCGCAACCTGCGCAAGCGGTTCGGCGGCCCCGTCATCCTCAACACCGGCTTCGCCTCGGTGACCGGCCTCGCGGAGGTCGAGGACATCCTCGAGCGCGACCTCGGCGACGCGGTGGCGGTCGGGCGCGAGTTCCTCGCCAACCCGGACCTGGCCCGCCGCTGGCGCGAGGGCGCTCCGCTCAACGAGCCGAACCCGGCCACCTTCTACGGCGGCGGCGCCGAGGGCTACACGGACTACCCGGCCCTCCCCTGAGAGCACACGGTCGCCGCAGCATCTCCGCCCCGGCGGAGTTGTTGCGGGGATCCGGCCATCCCGAGCCCAACACCTCTGCCCCGGCGGAGTTGTTGCGGGGATCCGGCCATCCCGAGCCCAACACCTCTGCCCCGGCGGAGTTGATGCGGCGATCCGGCCATCCCGAGCCCAACAACCCTGCCCCGGCAGAGTTGCTGCGGCGAGGGTCAGGTCGGCTCGGGCGGGTCCTCTCCCGCAGGGGTGGGGTCGCCGAGCCGGCGCTGCACCCACGTGACGTCGTGCCACGCTCCGAACTTGTGGCCGATGTCGCGGTAGGTCCCGACCGTCTCGAAGCCCATCGCCGCATGGAGCCGGCCGCTCGGCTCGTTCGGCTGGGTCATGCCGGCGGCGGCCATGCGGTAGCCGCGAGCGGCCAGGCGCCGCAGCAGCTCCTCGTAGAGCCGGCGGCCGCCGCCGCGGCCCCGGCGGTCCGTCGCGAGGTAGACCGACACCTCGCACGACCAGCGGTAGGCCGCGCGCTCCTTGAAGGGCCCGCCGTACGCGTACCCGACGACCTCGCCGTCGTCCTCCAGCACGAGGAAGGCGTGCGAACGCTGGGCCCTGGCGATGCGCCGGCCCATCTCGTCGGCACTCGGCGGGTCGGTCTCGAAGGTGATCGACGTTCCCGTGACGTAGGGGGCGTAGACGGCGGCGACCGCGGCCGCGTCGTCGGCCGTCGCGTCTCGCACGATGGGGTCCTGCATGCGCCGATGCTAGGCCGCGTCTAGCGTGGGCCGATGAGCACCGCCCCGACCACGCAGAGCCGGCGCCCCAACATCGTCTTCGTGCTGAGCGACGACCACGCCGCCCACGCCATCGGCGCCTACGGCTCGGTCGTCAACCGCACGCCGCACATCGACGCGGTCGCGGCGTCGGGCGTGCGGCTCGACAACCTCTTCGCGACGAACTCGCTGTGCGCGCCGAGCCGGGCGACCATCCTCACCGGCACCTACAGCCACGTGAACGGCGTGACCACCCTCGACACCCCGATCGATGCATCCCAGCCGACGTTCGTCACGGCGCTGCGCGAGGCCGGCTATCGCACGGCGTTCGTCGGCAAGTGGCACATGGGCGACGGGTCGACCGGCGGGGTGAGCCATGACCCGCAAGGCTTCGACCACTGGGAGGCCCTCATCGACCAGGGGGAGTACCACGACCCGAGGTTCCTCACGGCCGACGGGCTGCGCGTCGAGGAGGGCTACGCCACCGACCTCATCACCGATCTCGCCCTGCGCTGGGTCGAGAGCCTGGAGGGCGACGAGCCGTGGTGCGTGCTCGTGTGGCACAAGGCGCCACACCGGTCGTGGGAGCCGGACCACCGGCACGACGGCATGTACGCCGTGGGCGCACCGGGCGTGGACGGGCTGATTCCCGTGCCGGCCACGTTCACCGACGACCTGTCCGGCCGCTCCGACACGGCCCGGCGTGCCGCGATGCGGATCGCCGAGCACCTGACGGCGGAGGACCTCAAACAGCCTGTGCCGGAAGGTCTCTCGCACGACGAGGAGGCGCTGTGGAAGTACCAGCGCTACATGGAGGACTACCTCGCGTGCGTCGCCTCCGTCGACGACAACGTCGGGCGCGTCACCGAGTGGCTGCGTGACCGCGGCGACCTCGACGACACGGTGGTCATCTACTCCTCCGACCAGGGTTTCTTCCTCGGCGACCACGGCTGGTTCGACAAGCGGTTCATGTACGAGGAGTCGATCCGCATGCCGTTCGTCCTCTCCTACCCGGCGGTGGTCCCGGCCGGCCAGCCGCTCGACCGCATCGTCACGAACGCCGACATCGCGCCGACCCTGCTCGAGGCGGCCGGGGTGGCCGTGCCCGACCGGATGCAGGGCCGCTCGTTCTGGGGCGAGCTGACGGGATCGCCCGAGCTGCAGCAGGATCCGGACGTCGAGGGTTTCTACTACCGCTACTGGATGCACGACGACAGCAGCCACCAGGTCGGCGCCCACTACGGCTACCGCACGCGCGAGCACACGCTCATCTACTTCTACAACGACGGGCTCGGCCTGCCCGGTTGCTCCGACCGGCGCTTCCCCGCCGAGTGGGAGCTCTACGACAACGTGCGCGACCCGGAGCAGCTGCACAACGTCGCCCACGATCCGGCGCACGCGGAGATCCGCGAGCAGCTCGAGGCCCGGATGTGGTTCGCGCAGAAGTCGGTCGGTGACGAGCCGCACCCGGAGCAGCCGGTTCCGCGCCTCGTCGCGGAGGGCGTCGTCACCGGCTGACAGGCGTCCTCAGCCGTCGTGTCTCGCCAGCTTCTCCAGGGTGTCGAGCGCGTGCATCGACCGCGACCTCAGGTCGCGCAGGGCGCGCTGCTCGTCGGCGTCGAGGTGACCGAGCAGGAAGGCAGCCGCCTCGCCGCTGTCGACGTCGAGCGCCAGGTGGCGCAGCGTCGCCCGGGTCACGGTCGCGTCGTGGTGCAGGCCGATGACGTCCTGGGTTGCCTCGGCGACCTCCTCGATCTCGCGGATGCGTGAGCCCGCGACGGGGGCTGCCGCCTCCGCCGCGTAGCGCAGCCGCTTGGCGGCCTTGCGCACGTCGTGCAGGCGGGCCGCCTGCTCGTCGGCGTCGCTCGTGGCCCGCACGAGGGCGATCCGCTCGACGACGCGGTCGAGGTCGTGCTCGACGCGCTTGCGGGCGAGCTTCTTCGCGCCGCGCTCCGCTCCTGCCGTGAACGGCGGGTCACCTGCGACGGAGTCGAGCAGACCGAGCACGGCGGCATACCTCGTCGACGCGAGCGTCTCGTCGACGACGTCGCCGGACGCCGTGAGGTCGAGGCGAAGTCGCGCCCGCAGCCCGCTGACGGCGTCGTCGAGCCCCTCCGGCTCGGCGTCCGCGAGCAGCTGCTCGGTGTGCTCGATGACGACCTCGACGTCGCGGGCCCGGCCGAGCAGCACCGACACCCACCGGAGCTCGTCGCGCAGCGGGTCGGTGACCGAACGCTCGAGCACCGGACGGAAGGTGGCGAGCGCCGACCGGATGCGGCGGATGGCGACACGGACGTCGTGCAACCCCTCCGGCTCTCCGGTGCGGAGCGCCTCCTCGGCCACGGTCAGCGCCTCCCGCTGCTCCGCGAGGCGCTGACGCACCAAGGACGCGGCGGACGGCATACGCCATTCCTACCCGTGGCGGCGACCCCGAGTCACCGGTTCGGCGGAACCTGTGAACCTTCAACGGACCCCTGCCGTTCACGGCGATCGAAACGTACAGTCGAAAAGGTGGCACGGGTCACCGCTCCCCCCGCAGTCGACACCGCCGCCCCTGGCGCCGGCACACCCTTGCGCGCCCGCCTGCTCACGCCACCCGGAGCGGTGGTCGACCCTCCCGAGCCGCCTCCCCCGGAGGGGACGTGGCAGCGCACCCGCCGCCGGCTGGCGGCGGTCCCGCGCTGGGTGTGGGCGTGCGTCGCCGTGCTCGTCCTCGCGGCGGGCGCCCTGACCACGTATGCCGTCACCCGCCCGCCGAGCCCCGTCCCCCTCACGCAGCGCGACGTCGACCTGACCGTGCAGAAGGGGCTGGAGCGGCAGGCGGAGGCCGACGCCGCGGCTCCCGCCGACGCGACCGTCGCCCACGCGGCGATCGCGCCCTCCCTCGTCGTCATCAGCACCCGCGGCACCTCGGCCGGTCCGCAGTCGCAGGGCAGCGGCGCCGGTGTCGTCGTCAACGCCGACGGCACCGTGCTCACGGCGCTGCACGTCGTCGACGGGTCGAACGCCATCTCCATCGCCTTCTCCGACGGCACCACCTCCCCGGCCACCATCGCGTCGCGCAAGCCGGAGAGCGACATCGCGACCCTCACCCCCTCGAAGCTGCCCCAGACCGTCGTGCCGGCAGTGCTCGGCGGCGGCGTGCCGGTCGGTGCACCCGTCTTCGCCGTCGGCCACCCCCTCGGCCTCACCGACTCGCTGTCGGCGGGCGTCGTCTCGGCGCTCGACCGGACCGTTCGCGTCGAGGGCAACCGCAAGCTCGAGCACCTCATCCAGTTCGACGCAGCCGTCAACCCCGGCAACTCCGGCGGGCCGCTGCTCAACAGGGCCGGGCAGGTCGTCGGCATCGTCACCGGACTCGCCAACCCCACCGACCAGACGCTCTTCGTCGGGATCGGCTTCGCGGTGCCCATCGCGACCGCGGGCGGCGGGGGCGGCGGCATCGCGCGCTAGGCACCGGACGGCGCACCTCATCCGCACGACCAGCAGCACCACCGAGCAACACCATCCACGAGCACCACCCAGGAGCACGGCAGCGACAGGAGGACGGCATGGAGGGCGAGGCAGGCATCGGGCAGAGTGGCGGGCAGAGTGGCGGGCAGGGGCGGCACGAGCTGGAGCAGGCGCTCTACGAGGTGAAGCGCACCATCGTCGGCCAGGACCTGCTGCTCGAGCGGATGATGGTCGCCCTGCTCGCCCGCGGGCACCTCCTCGTCGAGGGCGTGCCGGGGCTGGCAAAGACGATGGCGATCAAGACGCTGGCCCACGCGATCGGCGGCGAGTTCCAGCGCATCCAGTTCACGCCCGACCTCGTGCCGGCCGACCTCATCGGCACCCGCATCTACAACCAGCGCGACGGAGAGTTCCAGGTCTCGCTCGGGCCCGTCTTCGCCAACCTCGTGCTCGCCGACGAGATCAACCGGGCCCCCGCGAAGGTGCAGAGTGCGCTGCTCGAGGTGATGCAGGAGCGCCAGGTGACGATCGGTCGCGAGACCTTCCCCGCACCCGACCCGTTCCTCGTCATGGCCACGCAGAACCCGATCGAGTCGGAGGGCACGTACGCCCTGCCCGAGGCCCAGGTCGACCGCTTCATGCTCAAGGTGCTCATCGGCTACCCCTCCGCCGCCGAGGAGTTCGTCGTCGTCGAGCGGCAGATCTCGGCCGCCGTCAACACGATCAGGGTGCTCGACCCGGAGATGCTGCGCGGCTTCCAGCGCGAGACCGACGCCGTCTACGTCGACCCTGCGGTCATCGAGTATGCCGTCCGGCTGGCTGCGGTGACCCGCGAGCCGGCGCTCGTCGGCCGCGACGACCTCTCCCGCCTGCTGACCTACGGCGCCAGCCCGCGTGCCTCCATCAACCTCGTGCTGGCGGCGCGGGCGCTGGCCTTCCTCCGAGGGCGCGACTACGTGCTGCCGGGCGACGTGGCCGATCTCGCGCGCGACGTGCTGCGGCACCGCATCGTGCCCTCCTACGAGGCGCTGGCCGAGGACCTCACGCCCGACGACCTGCTGACGCCGATCATCCACGCCGTCCCGGTGCCGACGGCCCCACTGCGCGAGCAGCAGGCCCGGGAGCAGCGGGCGCATGGCTCGGTGGCCGGGGCGTTCGGGGCTGAGTCCGGTGGGATCCCCGCCGGGGGCACGGCCGGCGCTGCCGGCACGGGCACGGCCGGTGAAGCGACGTGGGCGCGACCGACACGCTGACCGCCGAGCGGCTGCTCCGGCACCTCGAGTGGAGGGTGGTGCGCCGGCTCGACGGACGGCTCCAGGGCGACTACCGAAGTCTCTTCCGCGGCTCGGGGCTCGACTTCACCGACCTGCGCGAGTACGAGCCCGGCGACGACCTGCGCCACATCGAGTGGAACGTCACGGCGCGACTCGACACCCCGTACGTCCGCGAGTTCGTCGAGGACCGGGAGCTGACGGCGTGGCTGCTGCTCGACCACTCGGCGTCGATGGGCTTCGGGCCGGTCGACCGGCAGAAGCACCTCGTGCTCGCGGAGGTGGCGACGACGCTGGCGCACGTGCTGACCCGCGGCGGCAGCCGCGTCGGGGCGATCATCATGGACACCAAGGTCGACGCGGTGGTCCCCCCGGCGTCGGGACGCATCCAGGTGCTGCGCATCGCCAAGCTGCTGCTGGACCGGCGCGAGTCGCGCGCCGCCGAGGACTCACCGGCTCCCCCGTCCGGGTGGCGCGACCGGCTGCGGCCGAGAACGAGGCGTCCCCGCGGAGACGGGCGGACGGCATACGGCCGCGGGGCGGCCGACGACTCCGCCGGCCAGCGGAAGGTCACCGACCTGGCGCTGCTGCTCACGGCGGCGGCGGGAATCGCACGGAGGCGTGGGCTCGTGCTCGTCGTGTCGGACTTCATCAGCGCCGAGGGCTGGGAGCGGCCGCTGGCGCGGCTGGCCCGCCGCCACGAGGTGGTCGCGATCCAGGTCGTCGACCCGCGAGAGAGCGAGCTGCCCGACGCGGGCGCGGTCTACGTCGAGGACGCCGAGACGGGCGAGCAGATCTTCGTCGACACGAGTGACGCCGTCTTCCGGCAGCGGCTGGCGGCAGCCGCCGACGCGCGCCAGGTCGACCTCGAGGCGCGCGCCCGCAAGGCGGGCGTCGACCTCTACACCGTGCGCACCGACGACGACCTCGTGCGGTCGCTCATGCGGATCTCCGAGCTGCGGCGGAGGAGACGGCGATGAGGGGGCGGCGATGACGCTGACGTGGCCGTGGGCACTCTTGGGGCTGCTCGTCGTCCCGGTGCTCGTCGTCGGCTACCGGCGCGTGCTGCGGGTGCAGGAGCAGCGGCGCATCGCCCTGGCCGAGCAAGGTCTCGTCATGCCTGCGCCGCGACGCGGATGGCGACGCCACGCCGGACCGGCCCTGCTCATCGGGGCGCTCACCGTGCTCGTGCTGTCGCTGACGCGGCCGGTCGCGTCGTTCGCCGAGCCCCACCGCGAGGGGACCGTCGTGCTCGCCTTCGACGTGTCGAACAGCATGGCGGCCAAGGACGTCAAGCCGTCGCGGCTCGAGGCGGCCAAGGCTGCGGCCCGCGGGTTCGTGGAGAAGCAGCCGGCGTCCGTGCGCATCGCGGTCGTCGCCTTCGGCGGCACGGCGCTCGTGACGCAGCGCCCGACGGAGGACCGCGCCGCGGTGCTGGCCGCGGTGGCCCGCCTCAAGCCGTCCGGCGACACCTCGCTCGCCGACGGTGTGCTCACCGGGCTGAGCGCGATCGTCGGCAAGCCGGTCAAGGCGCCCGGCGACGCGGAGGCGGGGACGCAGGACGAGACCCCGATCGGCTTCCACGGCGGCACCGCGATCGTGCTGCTCAGCGACGGCGAGAACACCACGTCGCCCGACCCGCAACAGGCCGTCGAGCTGGCGTCGGCGGCCGGGGTCCGCGTCGAACCGATCGGGCTCGGCACGCCGGCCGGAACCGTCATCGAGGTGGACGGCTTCAGCATCGCGACAGCGCTCGACGAGGCGTCGCTGCAGCAGATCGCCGAGACGACGGGTGGCACCTACCGCCGCGCCACGGACGCCGCGTCCCTCGCCGCGGTCTACGACTCGATCGAGCTGCAGTGGACGACACGCACGGTGCCGCACGAGGTGACGTCCTGGGTCGCGGCCGCGGCTGCTCTGCTGCTGCTCGGCGGCGCCACGATCTCGGTGCTGCGCCAGGGGCGGGTGATCTGAGTGTCGTTCGGGCTGCCCCTCCTGCTGCTGTCGCTCCTCTTCGTGCCGGTGCTGGCCGGCGTCTACGTGTGGCAACTGCGGCGCAGGCGGCGCCAGGCCGTGCGCTTCTCCAACGTGGCGCTGCTGAGGTCGGTGGGTGCCGGGTCGCGCTCGTGGCGACGCCACGTGCCGATCGCCCTGGTGCTCGCCGCGCTCGGACTGCTCGGGCTGGCCTCGGCGCGACCGACCGTCAGGGCGCAGGTGCCCGTGTCGAGCTCGACGATCATTCTGGCGCTCGACGTCTCCGGGTCGATGTGCGCCACCGACGTCGACCCGAACCGGCTGGCCGCCGCGCAGTCGGCGGTGCGGTCGTTCATCGAGAACCAGGACGACGAGACGAAGATCGGCTTCGTCGTCTTCTCCGGCTTCGCGCAGCTGGCGGTGGCGCCGACCCTCAACCGTGACGAGCTGCTCGAGGCGCTCGACGCGGTGACCACCGGGCGTGGGACGACGATCGGCGCAGCCATCCTGCGCTCCATCGACGCGATCGCCGAGCTCGATCCGAACGTGGCGCCGTCGGACGCCGTCGACGAGCCGTCGACCGACGGGCCGGGGTCCGCCGACCCGACGCCCGCCCCGACACCGACCCCCGGCACGGGGACCGGCGCCCCGGGCACGGGCGAGAAGCCGGACGTCGCACCGGAGATCATCGTGCTGCTCACCGACGGGGCCAACACGCGTGGTGTCACGCCGGCCCAGGCCGCGGAGCAGGCCGCCGCCCGCGGTGTGCGGGTCTACCCGATCGGCTTCGGCACGACGAACCCGACCCAGATGGCGTGCACGCGCGAGCAGTACGGCGGGTTCTCGCAGCCCCGCATCCGTGACTTCGGTGGCGGCCCCGGCGGTGTCGGGGGCGCGGGCCGCAACTTCCTCGTGGTCGACGAGGCCGCGCTCAAGGGCGTCGCGCAGACGACGGGCGGCGAGTACTTCGCGGCGACCGACGCCGACGCCCTGACGAAGGTCCTCGCCGACCTGCCCAAGCACGTCACCGTCACCGAGCAGGACGTCGACCTGAGCGCGGCGTTCGCCGTCGTCGCCGCGGCGATGCTCCTCGCCGGGCTGGCCCTGTCGATCGGCCGGCCGCGCACGGCGCGCAAGACCTGAGTAGAGGGGTCAGTAGCTCCTCGTGACGGGGGCACCTTCGCGGAGCGCCCGTGGGATCTCGGCCACCTCGTCGACGACGGACTGGAGGTGCGCGACCTCCTCGGTGGAGGCAGGCGAGTCGACCGTGACGGCATACGTCATGCCGGTCGAGCGCCACTCGTCGTCGAACGCGCCGTCGGTCTCCACGGCGACGCCGTCCACCGGTATGCCGAGACGCTGCGCCTCGCGGTAGGTGTCGTTGAGCACGCACAGGGCCACCGACAGGTGCAGCACCTGTGCGCCGTTCGTGACCGGGCCGGCGGCCACACCCTCGTCGGTCCAGCTGTGCTGCAGGGCGACGCCGTCCGCGTCGCGGAGGCTTCCGGCGGAGGCGCGGACGCCGAAGGCAGAGAGATCCATCCACCGATTCTGCTGCAGGCAATCGCCTGCCGGAGGTGCGAGCACGAGAGGAAACTGGGGTGATGACCCGACGTCATCCCCTCTGCCTGCTGCTCGGCCACAAGTGGTCTCGGCAGCGGCTGCCGAACCGGACGGTCCGGCTCACCTGCCAGCGCTGCGGCGACGTGGACATCGTCGAGCGGGACTTCGACGTCCCGCCCGGGACCGGGGGTGGTGGCGGGTTCTGACGCTCCGGCATCACCGGGCTCCGGCGCGGGCTGGCTAGGGTCGGCGGGTGACCGAAGCCGCGCACCTGCCTGACCTCCAGTCAGACCGGACCGAGATCCAGGCGATCGTCGACACCTTCTTCGCCGCCTTCAGCACCGGACCGGGACTGGCCGAACGGATGGCCGCGCTGCGCGACCTGTTCGTTCCACAGGCCGTCGTGACGAGCACCTGCGGGCGCGAGCCGACCGTGATGGACGTCGACGCGTTCATCAGGCCCCGTCACGCGCTGCTCGGCGAGGGCCGCCTGACCGACTTCAGCGAGTGGCCGACGGGCGGTCGCCTCGACGTCTTCGGCGACATCGCCCACTGGTTCGGCAGCTACGCCAAGGCGGGGACGCAGGACGGGGCCGCGACCGAGGGGCGTGGCATGAAGTCGATCCAGCTCGTGCGCACGGCCGCCGGGTGGCGGGTCACCGCGGCCGCCTGGGACGACGAGCGCCCGGGTGTCGACCTCGACCGACAGGACGCTGTCGGCAGCGCTGGCTAGGGTCTGGCCATGGCGGTGCACCGGTTGAGCCTCGACGACGCGCGACGCATCGCCGTGCATGCGCAGCTGCTCGACGAGCCTCGCCCGACCGACCTCGTCGAGACGGTCGAGCGGCTGACGATGCTGCAGATCGACCCGACGGCAGCGATCGCGCCGAGCGCCGACCTCGTGCTGTGGAGCCGGCTCGGCGCGGGCTACCGGCCCGAGCAGCTCACCGCCGCCGTCGAGCACGACCGCACGCTGCACGAGACCGTCGCCTACATCCGACCGGCCCGCGACGTGCCGACCGTCGTCGCCGAGTGGGTCGGCCGCGAGTTCCACCCCGCCATGACCGAGTGGCTCGAGGCGAACGACCAGTTCCGCCGCGACATCCTCGCCCGGCTCACCACAGAGGGCCCCCTGCTGTCTCGCGACATCCCCGACACGAGTGCCGTCCCCTGGCCCTCGAGCGGCTGGACCAACAACCGCAACGTCACCAAGATGCTCGAGTCGATGGCCCGACGCGGGCAGATCGCCGTCTCCGGCCGCAAGGGTCGCCAGCGCTACTGGGACCTTGCCGAGCGCGTCTACGGCGACGGTTTCGTGCTGCCGTCCCACGAGGACGCCACCCGTCTGCGCAACGCGCGCCGGCTCGAGTCCCTCGGCATCGCGAGGGCGAGCGGTCCCGAGATGCCGGGCGAGCAGGCCTACGTCGGCGACGCCGGTGAGCCCGCCGAGGTCGAGGGCGTGCCGGGCACCTGGCGCGTCCACCCGGCCTACCTCGGCGCCCCGGGCACCTTCGAAGGACGCGCGGCGCTGCTCTCGCCCTTCGACCAGCTCATCCACAACCGCGTCCGCGCCGAGCAGCTCTGGGGCTACGAGTACATCCTCGAGATGTACAAGCCCAAGGAGAAGCGGCGATGGGGCTACTTCGCGCTGCCGATCCTCCACCACGACCGCCTCGTCGGGAAGCTCGACGCCCAGGCCGACCGCAAGGCCGGGCGGCTCGTCGTCAACGCGGTCCACGAGGACGTGCCCTTCACCCAACGCGTACGTCGTGACGTCGACCGCGAGATCGCCTCTCTCGCAACGTGGCTCGGCCTCAAGCTCGTCACCGCCTGACCCAGTCCGCTGAGCAAGGAGCACCATGCGCAAGGTCGTCCTCTACACGATCACCTCGCTCGACGGCGCTGTCGACAACCCCACCCGCGCCTTCCCGCCCGACGTCGACCCCGACAAGCCGCAGCCGCCGACCTTCGACGACGACCTCATCGCGCGCGAGGCCGACCTGCTCGCCACGCAGGACGCCGTGCTCCTCGGCCGCCACATGTACGACCAGTGGGCCCGCTACTGGCCGACGTCCGACGAGCAGCCGTTCGCCGACTTCATCAACGGCGTCAAGAAGTACGTCGTCACCTCCTCGCCCCTCGGCGTCGAGTGGGGCGACGTCGAGGCCGTCACGGGACCGCTCGCCGACATCGTCCGCGACCTCAAGGCCACCGAGGGCGGCGACATCGGCGTGCACGGCAGCATCGAGCTCGCCCAGTCCCTGCTCGCCGAGGGGCTCGTCGACGAGCTGCACCTCGCCGTCGCGCCGGTGCTCGACCCCGAGGGCCGGCGTCTCTTCGGGAAGGGCACCGACCTGCAGCGGCTCACGCTCGTCAGCGCGACACCGACCGTCGGTGGCGCCCTGTGGCTCGTCTACCGACCGGCGTCCCGTTGACACGGTAGCCGCGCACGGCCCGTCGCGACTGCGCCGACAGCACCGAGCCGTTGCTCTGGTGCGACAGCGCCGACGCCGTCGACTGGTTCGACAGCAGCGAGAAGGCGCTCATCGACGAGCCCAGCGACAGCAACGACGCGAACGAGCCGACGCTGCCGATCGACAGCACCGACCCGACGCTCCCGATCGAGAGCACCGAGCCGACCGACCCGATCGACAGGAACGAGTCCTTCGACCCGATCGACCACGTGCCCTTGAGACGCTCCGGCAGCTCAGCCATGACCGCAGCCTAGGCACGCGTACCCAATCCCGACCACGTATGCCGCCCGGACGCCTGCCCGACGTATCACCCCACCCGCTCGCTCCTCCTCTCGTGCAACGGCGCCCACCCGCCTCGGGTGCGCAGCCCTCGACCGACGTCCGGAGACCCAGATTCCGCCGACAACCGGAGCA
>CBHRRQ010000030.1:0-23927 GCA_966081555.1 uncultured Terrabacter sp. | reverse complement strand
AACCCGGCAGCCCCCCCCCGGGCCGCCCGCACCCCGCAGCCGGGGTGCGGGCGGGCGCGACGTGTGCGGGCGGCCTCATCGTGTGCGGGCGGGCGCGACGTGTGCGGGCAGGCGTGAGCCCCTCCGTGAGCGTCGGGCAGGATGGCCGCGTGACGCCTCCCGCCCCCTCCGGACTCCTCGTCGCCGGCACCTCGTCCGACGCGGGCAAGTCCGTCGTCGTGGCCGGCCTGTGCCGGGCGCTCGTGCGGCGTGGGCTGCGCGTCGCGCCGTTCAAGGCGCAGAACATGTCGAACAACTCGATGGTGTGCCTCGACGGCGGCGAGATCGGCCGGGCGCAGTGGCTCCAGGCCGTCGCGGCGCGCGTCGAGCCGACCACGGCGATGAACCCGGTGCTGCTCAAGCCCGGCACCGACCGCAGGTCGTTCATCGTCGTACGCGGCCAGCCCGCCGGCACCCTCGAGGCGGGGCAGTATGCCGCCGGGCGCGGCCACCTGCGCGAGGCGGCGTTCGGGGCCTACCGCGAGCTCGCCGACGCGTACGACCTCGTCGTGTGCGAGGGCGCCGGGTCGCCCGCGGAGATCAACCTGCGCTCCGGCGACTACGTCAACATGGGGCTCGCGCGCGAGTTCGGGCTGCCGGTCGTCGTCGTCGGCGACATCGACCGCGGCGGCATCCTCGCGGCGCTCTACGGCACGTGGGCCCTGCTCGACGACGAGGACCGGGCGCTGCTGAAGTCCTTCGTCATCAACAAGTTCCGCGGCGACGTGGCGGTGCTCGAGCCCGGCCTCGACGACATCACCGCGCGCACCGGCGTGCCGTTCCACGGCGTCATCCCCTGGCTGCTCGACGTGTGGCTCGACAGCGAGGACACCCTCGAGGTCGGCCACTGGCGGGCGTCCACGGCCCAGTCGGCCACCGCCCGCGACCGGCTCAAGGTGGCGGTGCTGCGCCTGCCCCGCATCTCCAACGCCACCGACGTCGACGCCCTCGCCACCGAGCCGGGGGTTGACGTGCTCGTGACCGTCGACCCGGCGGTGGCCGAGTCCGCCGACCTGCTCGTCGTGCCCGGATCGCGTTCCACCGCAAGCGACCTCGCGTGGCTGCGCGAGCGCGGGCTCGCCGAGGTGGTCGAGCGGCGCGCGGCAGCTGGCCGCCCCGTGCTCGGCGTCTGCGGCGGCTACCAGATGCTCGGGCACGAGATCGACGACGACATCGAGGGCCGGGTCGGCGTCGTGCCCGGTCTCGGCCTCCTGCCGGTGCGGGTCGACTTCGGCCACGACAAGGTGCTGGCCCGCCCGACCGGCTCCTGGTGCGGCCACGCGGTAGACACCGCCTACGAGATCCACCACGGCATCGCGAGCCGAACGGGCTCCGACGACGCCGACCCGTTCCTCGACGGCTGGTCGAGCGGCGCGGTGTGGGGGACCATGTGGCACGGAGCCTTCGAGAGCGACGGCTTCCGCCGCGCGTGGTTGTCGCACGTGGCGTCGGTCGCGGGCTCGCAGTGGCAGCCGCACGACGACGCGGCCGGCTTCGCCGAGCGCCGCGAGCGCATGCTCGACACGCTCGCCGACGCCCTCGAGGAGCACGTCGACCTCGACGCCCTGCTCCACCTCACTCGCGCTGGGAGCACCTCATGATCGAACGGGTCCGCATCATCGGGATCGGCATGGGCAGTCCCGAGCAGGTGACCGGTGAAGCGGCACAGGCACTTGCGACCGTCGACGTCTTCCTGGTCGCCGACAAGGGCGGCGCGAAGACCGATCTCGTCGAGGCCCGACAGCGGGTCTGCGACGCGCTGATCCCGGCAGACCACGCCTACCGCGTCGTGGAGGTGGCCGACCCGAAGCGCGGGCCCGATGCGGAACGCGACGACACGGCATACGGCCAGGGGGTGCGCGACTGGCACGCGGCGCGCGTCGACGCGTACGCCTCGGTCATCGACGGGCTCGGCGACGGCGAGACGACGGTCGGGTTCCTCGTGTGGGGCGACCCGGCGTTCTACGACTCGACGATCCGCGTCGTCGACGCGCTGGTCGAGCGGTGGGCCGCTGCCGGCGTCTCGGTCGAGCACGACGTCATCGCCGGCATCAGCGCGCCGCAGCTGCTCGCCGCCCGGCACCGAATCCCGCTCAACCGCATCGGTGCACCGATCCACGTGACGACGGGTCGGCGGCTCGTCGACGAGTACGACCCGGCGCTCGGCGACGTCGTCGTCATGCTCGACGGGAGTCTCGCCTGCGCCGAGCTGGCCGACGCGTTCCCCGACCTCGAGCTCTTCTGGGGCGCCTACCTCGGGTCGCCCGACGAGGTGCTCGTCCGCGGGCGCCTCGCCGACGTCGTCGACGAGGTGAGGCGGGTGCGCGCCGACGCACGCGAGCGGCACGGCTGGGTCATGGACACCTACCTGCTGCGCCAGCCGGCGCACTCCCCCGCCCCGTCGGGCCCGACCGGCTTCCCCGAAACGGGCGAGCTGAGCGACGGCGTGCTGAGCGTGAGGCCCCTCACCGGCTCCGACTGGCCGGTCGTGCGCGACGAGCACAACGACGAGGAGTCGCTGCGCTGGGACTTCTTCGGGGAGGCATTGACGGACGACGTGGCGCGGCAGAAGGCCGCGCAGGCACGGCGCGAGTGGCGCGCGGGACGGGCAGCGCGCTTCGTCATGGTCGACGCGGCCACCGGCGCGGGCGCGGGCGTCATCAACGTCATGCGGATGGGGCCTCCCGGCATCGGGCTCATCGGCTACGGCGTGCTGCCCGCCTTCCGCGGGCGCGGCTTCACGACGCGGGCGCTGCGGCTCGTGTCGAGCTGGGCCTTCGAGACCGCGGGTCTCTCGCGGCTCGAGCTGGGGCACAAGGTCGACAACGTCGCGTCCGGCAAGGCCGCGGCGAAGGCCGGGTTCCGGGCCGAGGGCCGGTTGGCCCAGCGGCTGCCCAACGCCGACGGGACCCGGTCCGACGAGATCTACTACTCCCTCACCAAGGACCGGTTCCGCGCAGAGGCCACCGGCTGATCGGTGCCGCGCGGTACCGTGCGCTCGTGGACGGCGACGGTGCTGCGCCTGACCCGTGGCGCTGAGGTCGTCGCCCACCAGACGGGCCTCGACGCCTAGGCCCTCCTACACGCGGGCGAGGAAGTCGAGGACACGCTGCTGCACGAGCGCGGCGGCGGCGTCGTCGTAGGCCGGAGCGCTGGGATCGGCGAAGAGGTGGCCACACCCGGCATACGTGAACAGCTCGCCGTCGTCGGCCGCGGCCACGATCTGGCGCGCCGCGTCGACGTCACCCTCGTCCATGAAGAACTCGTCGCCCTCGCCCCCGTGCACCTGCACGGGCACGCCCGCCGGCCACTCGTCGCCGAACTCGCCGAGGGGGATCGCGGAGTCGAGCAGGACGGCGCCGCGAGCACCCGGGCGGGTCTGCGCGAGCCGCTGCGCGGGCATGACCCCCAGCGAGAAGCCGGCGTAGACGAGACCGTCGGGGAGGCCGTCGGCTGCCGCGACGCCCTGGTCCTGCACGTTCTGGAAGCCGAGCGAACGGGCGTGCGCGACACCCTCCTCGATCGTGGCGAAGGTGCGGCCGTCGAACGCGTCGGGCGTGTGGACGGTGTGGCCCGCCGAGCGCAGCGCGTCGGCGAAGGCGAGGAAGCCCGGGGTCTGGCCCAGTGCGTGGTGGAAGAGGAGGACGTCGGCCATGCTTGCTCCTGTGATCGATGGTTCGCGCGTCTTTGATCCAACAATCTAGACTGATCCAATCATGTCGATCAATAGTCTCGGCACCCCCGACTACGACCTCCCCGACGCGGTCGAGGTGACCACGCCTGCCCAGCTGCGGGCCATCGCCGACCCGCTGCGCTCCTCGTTGCTCGACCTCACGCTCGAGCGCGCCGCGACCGTGTCCGAGCTCGCGGTCGCGGTCGGGCGCCCCAAGAGCACCGTCGCCCACCACGTCGGCGTGCTCGTCGAGGCCGGCATGCTGCGGGTCGTGCGGACGCGCCGCGTGCGGGCCATCGACGAGCGCTTCTACGGCCGCACGGGTCGCACCATCAACATCGGCGTCGCCCGCCGGCCCGGCGACCCGACCACGCCCGTCTGCGTCAACGCGCTGTCGGTCGCGGCAGCCGAGTCGGTCCCGGCCCACGAGGACGACACGCTCTACTCGACCCTGCGCCACGTGCGCATCCCGCGCGAGAGCGCCTCGGAGTTCTGGCGTCGCGTCGAGGGCCTGGTGCGCGAGTTCACCTCACTGCCGCGCGAGGGCGAGACCGTCTACGGCTTCGCGGTCGGCCTCTACCCCACCGACCAGCCGGTGCTCCCCGACCCCGACACCGGGAAACCGTGATCCGGCCCGCCGGAGCCGACGCCGGAGCACACTCGGAGGATGGCCAAGCGCAACCTCAAGTGCCTGATCCTAGGCCACAAGTACGACCGCATGAAGCTGCGCGGCCGCACCGTCCTCACGTGCAGACGATGCGGTGACATCGACGTCGTGACGCACGACATGCGCGGCCTGCAGTTCTGACCCCGCCGACCAGAGGCCGCGGTTCAGCTCGCGGCCTCGACCCACGCGAACGGCACGGTCAGCACGCCCTGCTCGATGCGCACCTTGTAGTTGCTCCGGCCCCTGCGCAGGATCGGCCCGACGAGGCCGTCGTAGGGTCCCGGCGCCGTGACCCGGACGACCTGCCCGAGAGGGAGCGCGCCCGGGACCTGCATCGGGGCGTCGGCCAGGAGCGCCTCGAGCTCGGCGACGTAGTTCGGGTGCATCGGCACGGCGCGCCCGTTGAAGGTCCACTCGAACAGGCGGTCGCGCGGCGGACCGGAGCAGCGGGAGCACCAGCCGGGTCGGGTCGGACGTCGATGACGGGTCAGGACGTGGCCCGCCGGGCACGTCGCCCTCCACGCACCCTCCACCGTGGGCGCGTCGATGGACGTGCACCGCTGCCCGGAGCAGCCGATCTCGAGCGCCTTGGCCTGCCACACGGCGTCGTGCCCGTGACGGGCCCCGACGAGGGCGTGCGCGATCTCGTGAAGGAGGGTGTCGCGCACCTCCGCCTCGTCGTGGAGCCGGGTGAGCGGGGCGCTCAGCGCGATCTCCCGCCGCGCGGGACGGCAGGCCCCCGCCCGCGTCTTGGCCCGGTCGAGCACGAGCGTCCAGTCATCGAGCGCATGCTGCTCCATGAGCTGTCGTCCCATGACGTATGCCGCCCTCACGTCCATCCGTGCTCCCCCTCGTGTGGCCGTGGCGTCGTGACGATCGGGTCGCGACTCTTTGGTGTCCCGACCGAACCGTAGACGAGCCGACCGACAGCGGCGTGGGGCCCACAGACCGTGGCGGATCGGCCGAAACCTCCGCGGGTCCGCGGCGGCCGACGTAGCCTCGGAGCCTCTGACGCGACAGGAGAGACGCATGAGCCAGAGTCCGATGGCGCCCCCCGGCTGGTACCCGGCCGGGGAGGGCGAGCGCTTCTGGGACGGTCGCGCCTGGACGGCGCACGTCCGACCCACACCCGCGCCGCCGCCTGCGTCGGTCGACGCGCACGGGCTCCCGCACCACGGGGCGCACGGCGGACCGGCCTACGACGCCCCGGCCTACCGCGCCCCGCAGGCGCCGGTGGCCCCTGCCGCGTACCCGTACGCCGCCCAGCCGACCTTCACGCAGGTCGTCCCGAAGAACCCGGCCATCGCCGTGCTCGCGTCGCTCTTCCTCCCGGGGCTCGGCACGATGCTCAACGGGCAGGCCGGGCGGGGCGTGCTGATCCTGCTCGGCTACTGCGTGAGCTGGGTGCTCGTCATGGTGCTCGTGGGGATCCTCGGCGTCTTCGGCTTCTGGGTGTGGGGGATGGTCGACGCGTACCAGGGCGCTCGCGAGTGGAACGCCCGCCACGGCATCTACAGCTGAGCCGGCCGGACTGACGGGCCGATCGGGTCGGGCCTGTCGGTGGCTCAGTCCTCGAGGTCGCCCTCGACGTCGAGGTAGACCTGCTGCAGCTCGGCGAGCAGCTCCGGGTCGGGCTCCTCCCAGAGGCCGCGGTCGACGGCCTCGTGCAGCCGCTCGACCATGCCGTGCAGCGCCCACGGGTTGGCGTGCTGCAGGAAGTCCCGGTTCTCCTTGTCGAGCACGTACGTCTGGGCGAGCTGCTCGTACATCCAGTCCGTGACGACGCCGGCCGTCGCGGCGAAGCCGAAGAGGTAGTCGACGGTGGCGGCGAGCTCGAACGCGCCCTTGTAGCCGTGCTTGCGCATGGCCGCGATCCACCGGGGGTTGACGACGCGGGCGCGGAAGACGCGCGCGGTCTCCTCGGTGAGCGTGCGGGTGCGCACGGCGTCGGGCGTCGTCGAGTCGCCGACGTACGCCTTGGGCTCGCGCCCCGTCAGCGCGCGGACCGTGGCGACCATGCCGCCGTGGTACTGGAAGTAGTCGTCGCTGTCGGCGATGTCGTGCTCGCGGGTGTCGATGTTCTTCGCGGCGACGTCCATGCGCGCGTACGTGCGCTCCATGTCGGCCCGAGCCGGTATGCCGTCCAGCTCGCGCCCGTAGGCGAAGCCGCCCCACGTCGCGTACACCTCGGCGAGGTCGGCGTCGGTGCGCCAGTTGCCTGACTCGACGAGAGGGAGGATGCCGGCGCCGTAGGAACCGGGCTTGCTGCCGAAGATGCGCGTCGTGGCCCGCCGCGTGTCGCCGTGGTCGGCGACGTCGTGGGCGACGTGGGCGCGGAGGTAGTTGTCGTCGGGACTCTCGCCGAGGTCGGCGACGAGGCGCACCGCGTCGTCGAGCATCGCGATGACGTGCGGGAAGGCGTCGCGGAAGAAGCCGGAGATGCGCACCGTGACGTCGATGCGGGGCCGGCCGAGCTCCTCGAGCGGCACCGGGTCGAGGTCGACGACGCGGCGCGACATCTCGTCCCACCGCGGGCGCACGCCGAGCAGCGCCAGCACCTCGGCGATGTCGTCGCCCGACGTGCGCATGGCCGAGGTGCCCCACACCGACAGCCCGACCGAGCGCGGCCACTCGCCGGTGTCGGCGCGGTGCCGGGCGAGGAGGTCGTCGGCGAGCCGCTGGCCGGTCTCCCAGGCGAGCCGGCTCGGGATCGCCTTGGGATCGACGGAGTAGAAGTTGCGACCGGTGGGCAGGACGTTGACCAGGCCTCGGAGGGGCGAGCCGGACGGGCCGGCCGGCACGTAGCCGCCGTCGAGCGCGTGGAGCACCGCCTCGATCTCGCCCGTCGTCGCCCGCAGGCGCGGCACGACCTCACGGCACGCGAAGTCCAGCGAACGGCATACGCCCTCGACGTCGACCTGCGGGAGGTCACCGAGCTGGTCGGCGACGATGCCGTCGACGGCCTCGGCGGTCCAGCCCGACTCGGCGAGCGCGGCGACGAGCGCGGCCGCGCGTGCCTCGGTGTCGTCGACGGACGAGCGCTCGGAGTGCCCCTCACTCAGGCCGAGCGCCGTCCGCAGGCCCGGCACGGCACCGACGGCGCCGGCGAAGACCTGGTTGGCCCGCAGGATCGCGAGCACGAGGTTGGCGAGGCCCTCCCCCGCGGGGGCCTCGCCAAGGATGTGGAGGCCGTCCCTGATCTGGACGTCCTTGACCTCGCAGAGCCACCCGTCCACGTGCATGACGAACTCGTCGAACTCGTCGTCGTCCGGCCGGTCGGTGAGCCCGAGGTCGTGGTGCATCTGCGCGGCCTGGATGAGGGTCCAGATCTCGGCGCGCAGGGCCGGCGCCTTGGCCGGGTCCATGACCGAGACGTTGCCGTACTCGTCGAGCAGCTGCTCGAGCCGGGCGATGTCGCCGTAGGACTCGGCGCGCGCCATCGGCGGCACGAGGTGGTCGACGATCGTCGCGTGGGCGCGACGCTTGGCCTGGCTGCCCTCGCCGGGGTCGTTGACGAGGAACGGGTAGACGAGCGGGATCGAGCCGATGGTCGCGTCGGGTCCGCAGGCAGCCGAGAGCGCGAGGTTCTTGCCGGGGAGCCACTCCAGGTTGCCGTGCTTGCCCATGTGGACGATGGCGTGGGCCCCGAAATCCCTTGCGAGCCAGTCGTAGACGGCGAGGTAATGATGGGTCGGCGCGAGGTCGGGGTCGTGGTAGATCGCGATGGGGTTCTCGCCGAAGCCGCGCGGTGGCTGCACGAGGATGACGACGTTGCCGGCCCGCAGGCTCGCGGCCACGAGCTCGCCCTCGGCGTCGGCTTGGCGGTCGACGAAGACGTTCCCCGGCGCCTGCCCCCAGTGCTCGGTGACGGCGTCGCGCAGCTCGGCCGGCAGGCGGTCGAAGTGCTCCCGGTAGCGCGCGGCGGGGATGCGGACGGGCTGGCCGCTCAGCTGCTCCTGCGTGAGCCAGTCCTCGTCCTGGCCGCCGGCCTCGATGAGCGCGTGGATGAGGGCGTTGCCCGCCGTCGTGTCTGGGGTCTCGCCGTCGACGGGGTCGAGCGGCCCCGTGCCGGGGATCTCGCCGGGGGCGCCGAGGTCGTAGCCGGCGTCGCGCATGGCGCGCAGGAGCCGGATGATCGACACGGGCGTGTCGAGGCCGACGGCGTTGCCGATGCGTGAGTGCTTCGACGGGTAGGCCGACAGGACGATCGCGATGCGGCGCTCGGCCGGTGGCGTGTGGCGCAGGCGGGCGTGGTTGACGGCGAGGGCGGCGAGGCGAGCGCACCGCTCGGCGTCGGGGACGTAGTGCGGCAGGCCGTCGCCGTCGATCTCCTTGAAGGAGAATGCGTTCGCGATGATGCGGCCGTCGAACTCGGGCACCGCCACCTGCGTGGCGACGTCGAGCGGGCTCATCCCGTCGTCGCTCGCGTCCCACTGCTCACGGCTCCAGGTGAGGCAGAGCCCCTGGATGATCGGGACGTCGAGCGCCGCGAGCGCCTGCACGTCCCAGGCCTCGTCGTCCTCGCCGGCGCTCGCCGTGCCCGGCTTGGTGCCACCCGCGGCGAGCACCGTCGTGACGAGCACGTCGTATGCCGTGAGGTGCTCGAGCAGGTCGGCGGGGGCGTCGCGCAGCGACGACACGTGCACCGGCACACCGATGCCGCCTGCCGCGTCGACGGCGTCGGCGAGGGCGTGGACGTAGGCGGTGTTCTCGGCGGCGAACTGGGCTCGGTAGAAGAGGATCCCGACGCGCGGGCGAGGAGCGGCGCCCGCGACGTCGGAAGTGGGGGTGGGTTCGGGCCGGTCGAGGACGCCCCAGACGGGGAGCGGCGCCGGCGGCTCGAAGCCCTCGCCGGTCATGAGCAGGGTGTCGCCGAGGAAGGCGTGCAGCTCGCGCAGGTTCGCCGCGCCGCCCTCGGCGAGGTAGCGGTGCGCCTCGGCGACCACACCCGGGGCGACGGTGGACAGCTCCATGAGCGAGGCGTTCGGCGTCTGCTCTCCGCCCAGTACGACGAGCGGCTTGCCCGTGCCGCGGATGCGGCGAAACCCGTCGCACAGGTCCTGCGGGCCACCGAGGATCCGGGCGACGACGACGTCGGCTGCCTCGATCGCCTCGGCCATCGAGGTGTGGCCGGGCCGGGTCGGGTTGGCGAGCAGGTAGTCGGCGCCGCTGCCGCGGGCGCACAGCAGGTCGGTGTCAGACGTCGAGAGCAGCGCGATGCGCGTCACAGGGTCTCCTCGGCGGGGTGTCCACGCCCCGCGGTCGAAAGGAAGGTGAAGCGCTGCCGGCAGTTCCTGACTCACCGCCCCCTCACGGGTGGCGGCTCACAGTGGCGGGACCGTCCCGGACTCTCACCGGGTTCCTGGTCGACGACGCTGGGGCCCACCATAGCCCGAGACGCCTGCCTTGACGCGGACGGGGCCGCCCCTACGATGTGCCGCGTGACCGCCCCGACGACCCGAGCCCGCGTGGCCGCGGATGCCTGCCCGGGTGTCGCGCGGCCGTTCTCCGCGGCAGACGGGTCGATCGTCCGGTTGCGACCGGCGGGCCGACCGGTGCCCGTCGCTGCCCTGCGCCAGCTGCTGGATGTCGTTGCCGCGCAAGAGGATCCGGCGATCCAGCTGACGTCCCGGGCGGCCCTCCAGCTACGCGGCCTGCCCGACCCGCTCACGGCCGAGACGCGCGCAGCCATCGTCGCCACCGGCCTCGTGCCGTCACCGAGCCACGAGCTGGTCCGCAACGTCGTCGCCTCGCCGCTGTCAGGACTCGACGGTGCCGGCCGGTGTGACGTGCGTCCCCTCGTCTCCGAGCTCGACGACGCCGTCTGCGCCGACCCCCAGCTGGCCCACCTCGGCGGTCGCTTCCTCTTCGTCCTCGACGACGGGCGGGGCGACGTCATCGGCAGCACCTTCGACCTCGCCTACCTGGCCACGAGCCACGACCGTGGCCTCGTGCTCGCCGGATCCTCCTCGCAGGGTTGGGGCGTGCCGCTGCGAGCGGCCGCGTCCACCCTCGTCGAGCTCGCGCGGGAGTTCGCCGCGCGCACCGGCGGCGGAGAGACCGCCTGGCACGTCGACGAGCTCACCGAGCCCCTCGGTCCACCCCGGACGGCCACGGCCACGCCGCCTCCGGCACCCTCGCGCCCGCTCGGTGCGGTCGACGAGCACGCCGTCGTTGCGGTGCCGCTCGGGCGCCTGCGCCGCCACCACGTCGACGCCCTGTCGCGCGTGGCCGACACCGTGCGCGTCACCCCGTGGAGGTCCCTCGTCGTCGAGCACGGCGCGCGACACCTTCCCGCGCTCGAGGCCGCGGGGCTCGCGACCCACGCCGGCTCCCCCTGGAACCGGCTGCATGCCTGCACCGGCCTGCCCGGCTGCCGCCGCTCGGCCGTCGACACCCGGGCCATCGCCGAAGCCGTCGCCGAAGCCATCGCCTCAGAGCTGCCACCGGGCCACCTGCCGGTCCACGTCAGCGGGTGCGAACGACGGTGCGGGACCCCCGCGACGGCATACGTCGACGTGCTCGCCCCGCCCACGCCCCGCGACGCGCTGACGATGATCCGCACCCAGGTCGCTGCGCAGATCCCCGCCCAGCCCCCCGCCACCCCGGAGACCGCATGACCACGCCACCGACCCGCCGCTACGCGTACGAGACGGACGGCGCCGAGATCTACCGCCGGTCGTTCGCGACGATCCGGGCCGAGGCGCGCCTCGACCACCTGCCCGAGGACGCCCAAGTCGTCGCCGTGCGGATGGTCCACGCGAGCGGTGACGTCGACCTCACCGAGCACATCGCCGTGCACCCACGGCTCGTGGCGTCCGCCCGCGACGCCCTGCGGGCGGGTGCGCCGATCCTCACCGATGCGCACATGATCGCGTCGGGCATCACCCGCGGCCGGCTGCCCCACGACAACGACGTCGTCTGCACGCTCCGCGACGAGCGGGTCCCCGCCCTCGCAAAGGCTTGGGGGACAACCCGGTCCGCGGCGGCGGTGTCGCTCTGGGGCGACCGGGTCGAGGGCGCCGTCGTCGCCATCGGCAACGCCCCGACAGCCCTCTTCCACCTGCTCGAGACGATCGCCGACGGCGGCCCCCGTCCGGCCGCGATCGTCGGCATCCCGGTCGGCTTCATCGGCTCGGCCGAGTCCAAGGTGGCCCTCGCCGAGAACCCCTTCGACATCCCGTGGCTCGTGGTCCACGGCAGACGTGGCGGATCGGCCCTGGCCGCCTCAGCCGTCAACGCGCTCGCCCGCGAGGAGGAGCTGTGAGCGGCTGGCTGAGAGGGGTCGGCGTCGGACCGGGCGACCCGGAGCTCGTCACCGTCAAGGCCGCCCGCCTCATCGGCGCGGCGGACGTCGTGGCCTTCCACAGCGGCCCACGCGGCGACTCCATCGCGCGGCGCATCGCACAGTCGTACTTCCGCGACGGCGTGGTCGAGGAGCTGCTCGTCTACCCCGTCACGACCGGTGCCACCGACCACCCGCTCGGCTACCACGGCCTGATGGCCGACTTCTACGACGAGTCGGCGGATCGCCTTGCAGCGCATCTGGACTCGGGTCGCAACGTTGTCGTCCTCGCCGAGGGTGACCCACTGTTCTACGGCACGTACATGTACCTGCACGACCGCCTTGCGAACCGCTACGACACGGCCGTCGTGCCGGGCGTCACGTCGGTGAGCGGCAGCGCGGCCGCCGTGGCGACCGGGCTCTGCCGACACGAGGACGTCCTCACGATCCTGCCCGGCACGCTGCCGGTGCCCGAGCTCGCGCGGCGGCTGGCCGACACGGAGGCTGCCGTCGTCATGAAGCTGGGCCGCACGTTCGAGAACGTGCGGGAGGCGCTGCGCCAGGCCGGTCGCCTCGACGAGGCGCGCTACGTCGAGCGCGCCAGCTCGGACGCCGAGCGCGTGCTGCCCGTCGCCGCCGTCGACGCCTCGACGGTGCCGTACATGTCGATGGTCGTCGTGCCGGGCAAGGACCTGAGGGCCGACGCAGCAGGTCGGGCCGCCTCATCGGTCGTCACACCGGCCGCCGACCGTGGTCCAGCGGAGGGCAGCCTCGGCGCGGCGCCTGTGGGCGAGGTCGTCGTCATCGGCCTCGGTCCCGGTCCCGACCGGTGGCTGACCCCTGAGGCCTCCGCCGCGCTCGCAGAGGTGAGCCACGTCGTCGGCTACGCGCCCTACGTCAACCGGGTGCCGCAGCGCGCCGGGCTGGCCCGCCACGCGTCGGGCAACACCGTCGAGGTCGACCGGGCGCGCGACGCGCTCGAGCTCGCCCGCAAGGGCGAGCGCGTCGCCGTCGTCTCGGGGGGCGACGCAGGCGTCTTCGGCATGGCGTCGGCCGTGTTCGAGGCCGCCGAGACCCACCGCTACGCCGACGTCCCGGTGCGCGTGCTGCCCGGCGTCACCGCGGCCCAGGCCGTGGCCGCCCGCGCCGGCGCACCGCTCGGCGGCGACTTCGCGATCATGTCGCTCAGCGACCGGCTCAAGCCGTGGCACGTCATCGAGCGCCGCCTGCGGGCCGCGGCCGCCGCCGACCTCGTCGTCGCGCTCTACAACCCCGCGTCCCGCAGCCGCACCGAGCAGGTCGCGCGTGCGCGCGAGGTCCTCCTCGAGGAGCGGGCGGGGGATACCGTCGTCGTCGTCGGTCGGGACGTCGGCCGCGCCGAGGAGTCGCTCACCGTGACGACGCTGGAGGCCCTCGACCCGGCGACGATCGACATGAAGTGCCTCGTCGTCGTCTGCGCCACGGGCACCCGCGTCACCGACGCCGGGCAGGTCTGGACGCCACGCTTCGTCGGCTGACTCGCGCCGGGCGGGCCGGGCCGCAGGGTGCCTTGACAGGCGAGCCCCCGCTGCCGTCCCATCGAGAGAACGGATGGAGGTGGGGACATGTACGGATACACAGTGCACTTCCCGGCGCCGATCGAGGCCTACCTGGCGATGCACCGGGGCGTCATGGAGGTCGTCGCGGAGGACGGCGACGTCGAGGGGCTGCTGCTCCACTACGCCTATCCGACGGACGAAGGGTTCGACCTGGTCGAGGTGTGGGAGTCCAAGGACCAGCTCGACGCCTTCAACCGCGACGTGTTCCCCAAGGCGATGGCACGCGCCGGCCTGCCACCGGGCGGGCCCATGCCGGAACCGGTCGAGTTCACCCCGGCCGTCGTCATGACGCCACGCGCGTTCAGCTCCGACGCCTGATGCGGGCCACCAACCTCGCGACGCAGTACGACCTCGAGAACCTCGAGTGGTCGGCCGTCACGGCCGAGCTCGATGCCGGCTTCAGCCAGGCGCCCGGCACGGGAGGCCCCGACCGCCACACCTGCTGGCTCAGCACGACCAACCCGGACGGCAGCCCGCACGTCACCGGCATCGGCGCGCTGTGGGCCGAAGGGGCGTTCTGGTTCGAGACCGGTCCCGAGACCCGCAAGGCCCGCAACGTCGCCCACGACCCACGCTGCGCGATGAGTGTCGCCCTCGACCGGCACGACCTCGTCGTCGAGGGCACGGCGTCGCGCGTCACCGACCCCGGGACGGTCGCCCGGGTCGCCGCGCTCTGGGCCGTGGACTGGCCGTGCCGGGTCGACGAGAGCGGCATCGCCCTCACCGCCGACTTCAGCGCGCCGTCGGCCGGGCCACCCCCGTGGTGGGTCTACCGCATCGACGCGACGAGCATGACCGCGCTCGCGACGACCCTTCCCGGCGGCGCGACTCGCTGGACCGTGTGAGCCCCGGCCGCCCGGCGCGCTGACATCCTGAACCCATGCAGCTCGACTTCGAGGGCGTCGTCTACCAGTGGCGGGGCCCCCAGCCCTACTTCTTCGTCCGGGTGCCCGAGCCGGAGTCCGAGGCCCTGCACGACGTCGCCCACGTCAGCTACGGCTGGGGCATGATCCCCGTCACCGCACGCGTCGGCCGCACCGAGTGGACGACCTCGTTGTGGCCCAAGGACGGCGGCTACATCGTGCCGCTCAAGAGCGCCGTCCGACGGGCCGAGGACATCGAGGACGGCGACGTCATCGACATCGGCCTCGACGTGCGCGCCGAGATCTGACCGCGCGCTCGCACATCGCCGGCGGGCGATCTGCCAAGGTACGCAGCATGCCCTTCGCAGATCTCCACATCCCCGGCGTCGCGGGACCCGTGTCGACCGACTACTCCTTCTGGAGCGGCTTCCGGTTCTTCGTCGACGGCCAACGCGTGAAGCCACAGGGTTTCCCGCGCAACCGTCTGACGCTCCCCGGCGTGGGCGGACCCGGGGGGGCGGAGGGGGAGGCCCCCGGCAACCCGGGCCCAACCCCGCGGGTGGGGGGCGGGGGGGGGGTCCCCTGGTCGTGGACGGTCGTGAGTACCCGACCGGTCCGCCCACGCCGGTGCCGCTGCAGGTCCTCGCGCTGCTCCCACTGCTGACCCTCTTCCTCGTGCAGGGTGGCATCGGGTTCGGAGTCGCCTTCGGCGGAGTTCTGGTCAACATGGGGATCGCCCGGGGTGAGCGGTCGACGGGCGCCAAGGTCGCCCTGATGGTCGCCACCCTCGTCGCCGCCGTGGCCATCGATCTCACGGCCGTCGCCGCCTTCGACGCCGCCCTCGGCCGCTAGCCGCAGCCGCCACTGCCGGCCGTCAGACCGCGGTCCAGGTCTGCGAGAGGCTGCTCGGCGCGAAGACGCGCGGCAGCAGAGCCGGTGGCACGGCCTCCACACCGGGGCCGCCGCACCGCACCCACGTGCTGATCGCGTCGACCGTCGCGTCGTCGAGCACTGCACGCAGCCACACGGGCCGCGCCCCCGCCCGACGTCCCGCCGGCGAGGGCGTCACGACGACGACGTTCGACTCGTCGCACGCGAGCAGGCACGCGCTGCGCAGCACCCGTGCGCGCGCCCCGGCGCCGACCTCGAGGCGGGCGAGGAGCCCGTCGTGGTCGACACCCGGGTGCTTGGCCTCCGTTCCGCAGCAGCAGTCACGGCAGACGCGCACGATGCACGTGCCGTCGGGTGACCCTGTGGGAGAGACGCTTTCGTATGCCGTCACGCCGAGATGGGCGCATCCGCGCCGTCGCGCACGACCTCCGGGCGAGACGCACCGAGGCGTTCCATGAGCAACCCGAACGCGAGACCGAGAGTCAGCCACATCGCACCGAGCTGGGCGAGCGAGGCGAGCCGGAAATCCCAGATGAGGGCAGCCGGGACGTCGGCGGGCACCTGGTCCGGTGTGCCCGGAACGAGCGCCAGCACCAGCCCGACCAGCACCACGGCCGCGACGACGTCGATGGCCCAGCGCGTCGACGGGACCGGCACGCGCCCGGTGAGCCACCGGTCGAGCATCGGCACGACGACGGCGATCGCGACCCCGAGGAGGAGCACGACGGCATACAGGGTCGTGCGGCGGCCGACGGTCGCCGGGTCGCCCACGGCCGGCGGGTTGGCCGGGATCTTCAGCGCGGGCAGCAGCGTGACCGCGCCGAAGCCGACCGCGGCGAGCACCAGGGAACGGCCGAAGTCGCCCCGACCCGGAAGCCGGCCGCGCACCCGGGCGAAGACGACGGCGAAGACGACGCCGACGGCCACGCCGACGACCACCGCGGTGACGGCACCACCGACGACCTGTGCGGACCGTGACACGAGCGGCTCGTCGCCGCCGTGCAGCGGCAGCCCGGCCGACTGTCCCCCGTGCATCCCGCGCAGCTCCTCGATGACGAGGGCGCGGCGGATGACCGGCTCGACGAGGAGCCAGATGGCCACGGCGGCGGCAAGCCCCGCGAGCACGCCGGCAAGGGCCCCGCGCCGAAGCACGGAGCCGAAGCCCACCGCCACGTCAGTGGCAGGGGACGCCGAGCGCGTGGCGCGCGTCGTGCGTCAGCTCGTGGAGCATCTCGGCAGCGGGCGCGCTGAGCAGCGCACCGTTCTCCTGCGCGAGGACGTAGATGGTGAAGACCGCGAACGCGAGCAGCAGCCAGGCCCACACGGGGACCTTGACGGATGCGGCGGACGTGCCGGAGGGGACGACGGATGCAGCAGTGGCCATGGCAGATTGACCCTTTCTTTCCATGCCTCGTGGACAGATCACGCCGCAGCCGGTCTCCTGGCTTCCAGATCGTCGCGCCTCCCCGCCTTCCCAGCGACCCGGCTGTTCACCTGACGTCACCAGTGGCGATGGTGGGGACTTGCTCCCTGGTCACAGTGGCGAGGACCACGTCGGAATCACACCGACTTCCCGTGCACTGCGGCCCTCGCATCCTGACACAGGCCGACGGTCCGCGCCACGGGGGTCTCCCCGAATGCCTACGCGCGTCGCGTGATTCGCGTCCCGTAGAGGTGCGACTCGACGAAGTCGTCGGTGTCGCGCGCCGCGAGCGCCCGCCCGACGAGGATGACGGCGGCCTGCCGCAGCCCGGCCGCCTCGACCTGGTCGGCGATGCCGGTGACGGTGCCGCGCAGCACGAGCTGGTCGGGCTGCTCGGCGTTGGCGACGACGACGACCGGGCAGTCGGCGCCGTAGTCGTCGACGAGCGTCGCCATGAGCTCGCGCGTGCGCCGGATCGCGAGGTGCAGCACGAGCGTCGCGCGCGACCGGGCGAAGTGGGCGAGGCTCTCGCTCTCTGGCATCTGGGTCGAGTCACGGTGCGCGCGGGTCAGCACGACCGACTGCGCGACCTCGGGGACCGTGAGCTCGCGTCCGATGAGCGCTGCCGCGGCGGCATACGCCGGCACGCCGGGTGTGACGTCCCAGGGCACACCCGCCCGGTCGAGGCGGCGCGTCTGCTCGGCGATGGCCGAGTAGACCGACGGGTCGCCCGAGCAGAGGCGCGCCACGTCGTGCCCGGCCTCGTGGGCCCGCACGCAGTGCTCGGTGATGGCGTCGAGGTCGAGGTGCTGGGTGTCGACGAGCTGCGCGCCGTCGGGGCAGTGCGCCAGCACCTCAGCGCCGATGTAGGTGCCGGCGTAGAGGCACACCTGCGACTCGCCGACGAGCCGCACGGCCCGGAGGGTCAGCAGGTCGGCAGCCCCGGGCCCCGCGCCGATGAAGTGAACCGTCATGCGTCGAACTCCGAATCCTTCTGCAGCACAGACTTCTCCACGGACCACTGGACGATCGAGCGAGCAGGCTTCCAGCCGTGCAGCGACCCGATGTCGTCGAGCTCCTCGACGGCGATGCGGCTCATCGACCCGCCCAGCCGCCGGCGCGCGTCGTGCAGCACCAGCTCGGTCTCGACCGTGACGCCGTGGACGACGAGCCGGCCGCCCGGTGCGAGGGCCGCCCAGCATGCGTCGAGCAACGCAGCGGTTGCTCCGCCGCCGACGAACACGGCGTCGGGCCGGGGCAGTGCCGCGACGGCGTCGGCCGACCACGCCTCGACGACGCGCAGGCCCGGCACCCCGAGGGCCCGGGCGTTGCGCCGCACCCGCTCGGCTCGAGCAGGGTCGCGCTCGACGGCGTGCACCTCGTTGCGCGGGTGCTGCCTCGCGAACTCGATGCCGACCGAGCCGGCGCCGGCGCCGAGGTCCCACATGACGTCACCGGGGCGCGGCGCGAGGTGGGCGAGCGCCGCCGCCCGCACGACGCGCTTGGTCAGCTGCCCGTCGTTCTCGTAGGCCGTGTCGGGCAGTCCCGGCACGAGCGACGGAGCGCGCGTGGCGGACCCCGCCGAGCACTCGACGCACACGAGGTGCAACCGAGGGGCGGGACGGTCGTCCCACGATGCGGCCACGCCGTCGGTGCGCGACTCGGCGGGAGACCCGAGGTCGCCGAGCACCGTGAGGTGGCTGCCGGCATACCCCTCGTCGACGAGGAGGGCGGCGATGCGCGACGGGGCGTCCGCTCCGGAGGTCAGCACGACGAGCCGGGCGCGCGGCGCGAGGTCGCGCCGCAGCCGGTCGACGTCACGCCCGACCAGCGTCACGACCTCGCTGTCCTCGGCCGCCCAGCCCATGCGGGCTCGCGCGAGCGCGACGGACGACACCGCCGGATGCACGCGTACGGCGTCGGCGCCGAGCTCACGCACGAGGGTCGAGCCGATGCCCGACACGTGCGGGTCACCGCTCGCCAGCACGACGACGCGCCGGCCCCTCACCTCGTCGAGGAGGGCGCGCAGGCCCGGCAGCAACGGCGAGGGCAACGGCACCAGCCGCACGCCCGCACGTGCCCCGAGCATGTCGAGGTGGCGCCCACCACCGACGACGACCTCGGCCTCGTCGAGCAGGCGCTGCGCGTGCGCGTCCAGCGTCCCCAGCCCGGCGGCCCCGACCCCCACGACGTCGATCGGCGCGTCACTGGCTCGGGCGGTCACAGCCGCGACCCTAGCGCGGACGAAGTTGGGCAACGGATCTGTCCGTTCCGGTCATGCCCGGCCCCTCCCGGCCCCATCATTGGCTATCGCAGGGCGTCGGGGGCTCGTCGGGATGCTCTGCGACCACGTCGCCACAGGGGAGGAAGAACCCAACCATGACTGATGCCCGCACGGACTCCGGCCGCGTCCCGACGACGCGACTGACGACCGTCAGCGCGCACGGCGGCAGCGTCACCTTCGACGTGCCCGCCCACTGGGAGACCATCGTGCTCTCCGAGGACGCCGGCGTCGTGGCCGCCCTCGAACCGGACCGGGCCGGACTCTTCCGCACCAACTTCGTGCTCACCGCCGGCCCCGTCGACGGGCCGCTCGGCGACTGGCAGCGCCAGGTCGCGCGGCACGACGAGGAGGTGGCCGACCACCTGGTGCTCGACCACGAGGAGCTCGGGGTCGGCGGCCACGCCGGCTCCCGCCGCCTCACCACGCACTGGACTCCCGCCCGCGAGTCGGTGACGACGGAGTCGTGGTCGACCGTGGTCGGTGGCACAGGCGTCACCCTCACCGCGAACGTCGGCACGCTGCGCCTCACCGAGATGGCGACGCTCATCGACACGGTCGCCTCGAGCCTCGTCGTGCGCGAGGCCGGCTGCGTGCCGGACGACGTGCCGGGACACGTGCCGGCATGAGCGTGGACTTCGACGCCGCGAACGGCACCCTCAGGCTCGACGCCGAGGCCTTCATCACCCTCGCGGAGCTCTCGAGCGACTCGGTCGACCCCTGCGACACCACGCTGGGCCGCCTCGTCGACGCCGGCGCCGTGATCGCCGGGATGCCGCACCCGCTGCTCCGGCCCGGGCTGGCCGCCGTCGCCGGGTCGGTCGCCTCGCTCCAGGTGCTCGTCGCCGGGCCCCAGGACGTACGCCTGCACCACGGCTGGCTCTCCAGCGGTGCCGCCCTGCTCACCGACCTCGGCGACAGCACGTACGACTTCGCGTCGGCGTCGGCCGAGTTCGTGCCGGAGGCCATCGCCCGCGTCACGTTCGTCGGGCCGCGTCCCCGTCTCGACGACGGCTCCGTCGTCATCGACGAGGCGGTGCTCGACGATCTCGCGTCCAGCTCCGCGCCCGCCCGGGCATCCGGGGTCGAGGCGCTGGCCGGGTTGCTGGCCGGGTGGCCCACCGCGGCCGCAGCCGTGCGCGCCGGCTGCTGGCACCTCGCTCTCGTCGACGTCGCCTTCGTCGAGGCCCGGCGCACGGTCGCCCGCCGGCTCGCCTGGCTCGACACCGACGCCGGGATGCTGCGCATCGAGGCCGACGAGCACGGACCCGTGCTCGTGCCCGTGGGCGGCACGGAGCTCTGGCGCGCCGTCGTCGCGGTGCTGCCCGACGACCTCGACGACCTCGACCCCGGTTCGGTGGCCCGTTCTGCCTGACCGCGCTGCCCGACCTCGACACGACGTGGCAGACTGCGCGTGGCGACTGGAGAGGAATCCGGTGCAAGTCCGGAGCGGTCCCGCCACTGTGAACCCCTGACCTGACGGTCGCGGGAAGCCAGGGCATCTCCCGTCGCTGGTCGCGCCCGCCGGGTGCGTCCGGTCCACCGACGCGGGCGAGGCACCCGCAGGAGGCTCGCAGCGACATGCGCGACGGCATCAACGACCACTTCAACGGCGGCACGAACGACGGCACGAACCACCCAGGCGGCGACCCGGCGGCTCGGACCGACACCTTCCCCTTCTCGGCCGTCGTCGGTTCGGACGACCTCGCCCTCGCGCTCGTGCTCACCGCCGTCTCGCCCGACGTCGGGGGCGTGCTCGTGCGCGGCGAGAAGGGCACCGCCAAGTCGACGATGGTGCGCGGCCTCGCCGCCGTCATGCCGCACCAGCAGGTCGTCTCCGGCTGCCGCTTCGGCTGCGCGCCCGGCGACGCTGCCGCCGCGGCGTGCTGCCCCGACGGGCCCCACGACACGCGCGCCGACGTCGACACCCGCGCGGCCCGGCTCGTCGAGCTGCCGATCGGCGCCACCGAGGACCGCGTCGTCGGGTCGCTCGACCTCGAGCGCGCGCTGGGACGCGGCGAGACGGCATACCAGCCCGGCCTGCTCGCCACCGCGAACCGCGGCATCCTCTACGTCGACGAGGTCAACCTGCTCCACGACCACCTCGTCGACCTCCTGCTCGACGCGGCCGCGATGGGCCGCAACACCGTCGAGCGCGACGGCGTCTCGGTCTCGCACGACGCCCGCATCGTCCTCGTCGGCACGATGAATCCCGAGGAGGGCGAGCTGCGCCCGCAGCTGCTCGACCGCTTCGGCCTGACCGTCGAGGTCGCAGCGCCCCGCGAGCCTGCGCTTCGCGCCGAGGTCGTACGCCGCCGCCTGGCCTTCGACGCCGACCCGGCCGGGTTCGTGGCGCGCTTCCGCGGCGAGCAGGACGCGCTGCGCGACCGCATCGCTGCGGCCCGCTCGGCGCTCGGCTCCGTCGCCCTGCCGGATCGCGAGCTGACGCGGATCGCCCACGTGTGCGCCGGTTTCGAGGTCGACGGGTTGCGCGCCGACATCGTCACCGCGCGGGCAGCCGTCGCGCACGCGGCGTGGTCGGGGCGCGACGCGGTGACGGTCGACGACGTGCGCGCGGCTGCCCGGCTCGCGCTGCCCCATCGGCGACGCCGCAACCCGTTCGACTCCCCCGGCCTCGACGAGGACCTGCTCGAGCAGCTGCTCCGCGACGGCGACCCCGGACCCGAGCCCGACCCCGACCCCGACCCCGACGGTGGAGGACGGCCCGAGGACGCCGAGGCGGCGAGCGAGGCGAGCCCACCGACCGAGGCAGAGGAGGCGGCGAGCGAGGCGAGCCCACCGACCGAGCCGGGTGAGGCGAGCGAGCCCGAGTCGGGAAAGCCCGAGTCGGGAGAGCCGCAGCGCGAGCCGGCCGGGGCGCCCGCCGCCTCCGGCGTGAGCGCCGCCGACGAGCCGTTCCGGGCGCGTCTGCTGCGCGCCAAGGGCATCGGGCACGGCGACCCGGGCCGGCGCTCCGCCGCCATCACGAGCTCGGGCCGCCGGGTCGGCTCGACCACTCGCCCCGACGGCCCGGTGCACCTGCCCGCGACCATCCGGGCAGCCGCGAGCCGGGCGACCACGCCTCCTGCGACCACCAGAGCAACGCTGCGGGTGCTCCCCGGAGACCTGCGACGGGCGGTGCTCCAGGGCCGGGAGTCCAACCTCGTGCTGCTCTGCGTCGACGCCTCCGGCTCGATGGCCGGTCGCCGGCGCATGGAGGCGGTGAAGGCGGCGGTGCTGTCGCTGCTGCTCGACGCCTACCAGCGCCGTGACAAGGTCGGTCTCGTGACCTTCCGCGGAGCCGGCGCCGAGCTCACCCTGCCCCCGACAGGGTCGGTCGACGTCGCCGCGCGCCGCCTGCGCGAGCTCCCGCACGGCGGACGCACACCCCTCGCGGAAGGGCTGTCGACGGCATACGAGACCCTTCGCGTCGAGCGGCTGCGAGACCCGAACCGGCGTCCGCTCCTCGTCGTCGTCACCGACGGCCGGGCCACAAGTGGGCCTGATGCTCTCCTCCGAGCGGCGCGCGTCGCGGGCCGGCTGCGCCACGAGGGCGTGGAGTCGGTCGTGCTCGACTGCGAGACGGGGCGCTTCCGGATGGGCCTCGCCGCCCGCCTCGCCGAGCAGCTCGGCGCCGAGCACCTGCCCGTCGGTGAGCTCGCCGCCTCGGCGATCGTGACCGCCGCGCAGTCCAACCGCCGCTCCTCGGCGAGGGCCGCCTGATGCGCGGCCAGCCGACCACGGTCCCGGCCGACGGGCTGACGACTCGGCAGCGCCGCAACCGGCCGCTCGTCATCGTCCACACGGGCGACGGCAAGGGGAAGTCCACCGCCGCCTTCGGCCTCGCGCTGCGCGGCTGGAACCAGGGCTGGTCGGTCGGGGTGTTCCAGTTCGTCAAGAGCGCGAAGTGGCGCATCGGTGAGCAGACCGCGGTCGAGACCCTCGGCGAGCTGCACCGCAAGACCGGCAAGGGCGGCCCGATGGAGTGGCACAAGATGGGCGCCGGCTGGTCGTGGAGCCGCAAGGAGGGCACCGACGAGGACCACGCCGAGGCCGCCCGCGAGGGCTGGGCCGAGATCAAGCGCCGCCTCGCCGAGGAGACGCACGGCGTCTACGTGCTCGACGAGTTCACCTACCCGATGGCGTGGGGCTGGATCGACGTCGACGACGTCGTCACGACCCTGCGCGACCGGCCGGGCCACCAGCACGTCGTCATCACAGGACGTCGCTGCCCGCCGGAGGTCCTCGAGCTCGCCGACCTCGTGACCGAGATGACGAAGGTGAAGCACCCCTTCGACGCGGGCCAGAAGGGGCAGAGGGGGATCGAGTGGTGAGCGCCTTCGACGCAGCCCTGGGCCGCCTGCCCCGCACCGGCGACGAGCCGCAGGAGCCGCAGGAGCCCAGAGGCATGGCGCTCCCCCGGGTCGTGGTCTCGGCGCCGGGCTCGGGGCACGGCAAGACGACGCTCGCCACCGGCCTCATGGCCGCGCTGCGCGCCCGCGGGCTCGGCGTGGCCGGCTTCAAGGTCGGCCCCGACTTCATCGACCCCGGCTACCACTCGCTCGCGACCGGGCGTCCCGGCCGCAACCTCGACCCCTTCCTCACGAGCCAGGCGCTCGTCGCACCGCTGCTCGTCCACGGCGCCACCGCCGACGGCCCGACCGACGTGGCGGTGGTCGAAGGAGTCATGGGCCTCTTCGACGGGCGCATCGGGGGCGACGGCTACGCCTCCACCGCGCACGTCGCCTCGCTGACCCGCTCCCCGATCGTGCTGGCCCTCGACGTCAGCCACATGACCCGCACGGCCGCGGCCATCGTCCACGGGCTCGCCACGTTCGAGCCGGGCGTCCGCGTGGCCGGTGTCGTGCTCAACAAGGCGGCGTCCGGGCGCCACATGCGCGAGGTGTGGTCGGCCCTGGAGGCGACCGGCGTGCCGGTGCTCGGGGTGCTCCCCCGCGACGCCGGCATCGCCGCCCCGTCGCGACACCTCGGGCTCGTGCCCGCGGCCGAGCGTGACGAGGCCGCCGAGTCGGTGACCCTGCTCGCCGAACGCGTCGCCGAGCACATCGACCTCGACCAGCTCATGGCCATCGCCCGATCGGCGCCCGACCTCGATGCCGCGGCGTGGGACGCCTCGGCTGCCCTCGGCGACGCTGCGCGCAGCGCCGGCCGCCCGGCCTCGGGCGCGCGCCCCCCCCGCGTGGGGG